>CAZGAW010000017.1:0-54593 GCA_964523645.1 uncultured bacterium
GGATGCCGTCAGTGGAGAACCTACAGCCTCTTTCCAGACAGAGTCAGGAGACATCATCATTGAAAATTTAGCGTTCAGCCCCGATGGCAAAACGATCGCCACTGGTGAGACTGCTGACATTCGCTTATGGGACGTTGCGACAACCACACACAAAGCGACGCTCCAAGGACATACGAACTCAGTTATAAGTCTATCCTTCAGTCCGGATGGCAGGACACTCGCCAGCGGAAGTAGCGACGCTACAATCCGCTTGTGGGATACCACCACTGCCACCCATAAAGCCACGCTCGCCGACCCTCATACCCCTCAGAGTATTGCGTTCAGTCCCGATGGCAGCACGCTCGCCCAGGTCGGGTACAAAGATGTGCTCCTATGGGATGTGCCTTCCGGAGAAGTTCGGAGAACCCTTACAGGACATACGAGCTGGATTAAGGCATTGGCGTTCAGCCCCGATGGCAAAACAATCGCCACTGCAAGCGGCGAAATACGGCTGTGGGACGTTGTGAGTGGAAAACAGAAAAAGAGCTTCGGAAACCACATGGAACCGGTGACCAACGTGGCGTTCAGTCCCGATGGCAGCACGCTCGCCGGATGTGAGGCGAATAGGATCCATTTGCGGGATGGGAGGTCCGGTGCCCATAAAATCCTAATCAGAGGACATACGGATGACGTTACAAGTATCGCCTTCAGTCCCGATGGCAGCACGCTCGCCAGTAGCAGCCGGGACGCAAGCGTCCGCGTGTGGGATGTCGTCTCTGGTGCCCAAAAAGCCATATTTCTGGGACATGATTGGTCCGTCAATAGTGTCGCCTTCAGTCCCGACGGGAAGACACTTGTGAGTGGTGGTCAGGATAAAACCGTCCGCTTATGGGATGTCGTTGGCGGGACACAGACAACGATTCTCACGGGACACACGGAAGAAGTTAAGAGTGTGGCGTTCAGTCCGGATGGAAAAACGATCGCTACGGGGAGTGGGGATAAAACCGTCCGCGTGTGGGATGCACGCTCGGGACAGCACCGCCAAACCCTGACAGGACCCATAGCAGGCATCTATAGCGTCGCGTTTAGTCCGGACAGCAAAACACTCGCTGTTGGAACTGAAGTTTCCGAATTCGGAGAGATGTGGTTATGGGATGCGACCACAAGGGAATATAGAGCGGTTAAGAAAGGATTTTATGATAGAGTGAGCTTCGCCTTCAGCCCCGATGGCAAGACGTTCGCGACGGGAGCTAAAGGGGGAGGGCAAGTGATGCTGTGGGACGCAGCCACGGGGGGTGTCAAAACGACATTGGCTCAGCAGAGACATTATCTTCATAGTTTTGCGTTCAGCCCGGACGGAAAAACTCTCGCCACTGGAACTGAAGGGGGTTTCATCTTCTTATGGAAAATTGCACCTGATCTGTTACAGCCTGCTGAACACACATCTGTCCTGTTACCCCCTCTACCTGACAGCCCCCCTCGGGTCCGGATCGTCTACTTTTTTCCAAACGACCACACCCCACCGTTAAACATAGACGCGGAACTCAGGACATTGATAAAAGAGACGCAGCACTTCTACGCCGATCAGATGGCAATCCACGGGTTTGGTAGGAAAACTTTCCTGCTTGAAACCGATTCAAACGGGAATGCTGTGGTGCATCACGTCCAAGGGAGTGGCTCCGCTGAAGATTATATAAGTGGAAGTTATAGCGTCACGAGAGAAGTAGAAGATACGCTTGATGCCGTAAATCACATCTATCTCGTTGCCTTAGACGCAAGCCTTGAAGGCTCCCTACGCGGACCCTGTGGTATCGCTTTCTATTCGGGAAGTTCTTCCGCTGCTTCCGCCATTCCGGGAAGTTCTTCCGTTACTGCCGCCATTCAAATGGACACTTACGGTCGTTTCGCAATTGTCTATGCATCTGGCCCGTGCGCTGGTCTTGGTACAACGGTGCATGAACTCGGACACACCTTCGGGTTAGGACACGATTACCGCGAGAAGGATTACGTCATGAATCATGGAGCGAAAATCCCACGCATCTCTTACGCGGCCGCCGAATGGTTAAGTGTCCACCCTTTTTTCAACGCCAGTCACCCTAACTCCGAAAATGATCACACAACCATTGAAATCCTCTCATCCCGTGCCTCTCAGCTTCAGTTTCAAATCGCAGATACTGATGGCCTCCATCAGGCGCAACTCATCCTGACCGAGCATGTTCCAAACAATAGGTGTGGAAATACAGAATCGCTACAGCACTTCCAGGCACTCAACGGCACCTCAGGCATTACCTTTGGATTTGCATCGACCCCCACCAATAGGGAGGCATCCGTTCGGGTGATTGATATGCACGGCAATATCGCATGGAAAGATTTCTGGCTCGAACCAGATGATAGCATCCAAGGCACTGTTAGGGCTCCAGATAGCACCGTTCCGGGAGATGTTAACCGGGACGGGATCGTGAGCATACTGGATATGGTGATTGTTGCTCGGTATTTCGGGAAAAATGCTGCTGCGAACCCCGCGGCTGATATAAATGGTGATGGCGTGATCAGTATTTTAGACCTTATCGTTGTCTCTCAACAGATGGGCAAATCTGCGGCGGCAGCTGCGCCTACTGCGATTACAATGAACAGCGTAGAGGGGCTGGATCCTACAATCGTCCAAGCATGGATAGAACAGGCAGAACTTGAAGACGATGGGTCTATCGTTTTCCGTCAGGGCATTGCTTACCTTCAGGAACTTTTAACGTTGCTGATACCCGAGGAGACGGCGCTGCTGCCGAACTATCCGAATCCGTTCAACCCGGAGACATGGATACCGTATCAACTCTCCGAACCTGCGGTGGTCACCTTGAATATCTATTCTGTAAATGGAGTATTGGTTCGGACATTGGCGTTGGGACAAACACCCGCCGGTATCTATCAAAGCCGCAGCCGTGCGGTGTATTGGGATGGCAAAAATGACGTGGGTGAACGTGTGGCGAGTGGTGTCTATTTCTACACCCTCACCGCAGGCGATTTCACCGCAACGCGGAAACTGCTCATCCGGAAATAGTATCATAAGACCTGATGATAGTTGGGATGCTGATGTTTATTCGCTTCCCAGTGATCGTTGGTGAGGTGATGCTGAAAAATGAGGTTGACACCCGCAGAGAAATCAAGTAGAATAAGAGATACAGAGATACATGGAACGATGGGCAGCAGGTGAAAACGGATGATCGAAGCACCCGCAGTTTGGTCCAGAACAGATGCAAGCTATAGAACGCATTCTTAAGACCCGCATTCAGAAAGATGACACAAACACCTTCGTCATCATTGTGCCGACCGATTCCGCGCGCGTGAAGCGTCAGCGCGAATTGGTCGGTTACCATCCAAATCAGGCAGTCGCCAATCTGGGCATATACGACATTGAAAATTTTGTGCAGGGCCTATACACCCAGGTTCACCCACCGAAGCAACATATCTCACAAGGACTTCAAAACCTTTGGTTTCACGAAATCGCGGACCCACAGTCGGACAACGGGAACACCTATCGTTATGAAGCCTTTCGACCAAGCCCAGACATTTCTGTCCCTGATACGACACTCTCTCTTATCATAGACACAATTAATCGTCTTAGAGAACGTGGTGAAACCGTGCAAAACATTGTGACGGATAATCCAACCAAGACGGACCTCGTTCATATTTATGAAAATTATGAGGCGAAACTCGAAGATCGCTGGATCGATGAACAAGGCAAACATCTGCACCTTGCTAACAATTTCAACCCAGAATTCATGAGAAGCGCTTTTCCACAGGTCAATCTTGTGGTTATTGAAGGGTTCACTCTCCTTTCTAAAGCCGACATCAAAACCCTAACGAGTATTTCACAGATGCCTAATATAGAAATGTGGTTCCGCACTGACTGTGTTAGGAAAAATGAAGACCTCTATAAAAATATCACCGATCTCATCAGGCAATTTGAAGCAGTAGGTGCCGACATTGATACCAACTATGAACGCAAATCCGATCTGCATCAGCATTTTGCTGAAAACCTCTTTCGTACAGATGTAGCAGATGTAAGTTTGAATCACAATTCTAACGCTGCAGTTCAGATTAATGTATTGAAACCTGCCAACAGATCAGAAGAAGTGGAACAGATTGCGCATCTGATACAGAAACATGTGTCCAGTGGCGACTGTAAACTGAGTGACATCTGTATCGCCTATTATAATATAGCGCAATATCAGCAGCGTATCGTCGAAACTTTTCCAACTTACGATATTCCGTATTCGCTTGTAGAAACCCTACCCTTGACCAAATCAGAGGTTGTCAAAGCGATCTTTTCTCGTCTTTCATCACACCAAGTACCGTTAGACGGTGTCTACTTCTCGGAGGTCGAACCCGCATCGTACACACAGCGGTTTCATCCCAGTGAGTTTCAGGAATATATTGATGACTTCCTCAAAGAAGGCGAGGTCCTCCGGCGTATTCTAAATCCGATGCTCAGAGAAAACAGAGAGGTCGTCGAAGGTGAAGTTGAGGCGTATCGTCAATTCAATAGGATTGTTAAAGAACTTTGTAGCGTTTTAATGTCGGAAGGCGTTGGTGCGGATTCCCTTGATAATTATATTGAGAAACTCCACCATATTGCAAAGCATACAAACTATCAAAACAGACCAACGACACACGGAGAGACTGTCAGAATTGTTCAACTCGGTGAACTCAGAAGCTTGGCGTATGATATTGTCTTTTTAGGCGATTTTGTAGAGGGAAAATTTCCAGAAAATTACCGTCCACATCCACTGCTTCCAGATACCCCCTATCGCTCCGAGGATGAACAGTTACACGACGATCGATTCATGTTCTATCGAGTGCTCAAATCTTTTCGGAAAAGACTCTATCTGTTGACTCCAAAACGTGAAGGTGATGCCGATCTGATCCCTTCCCCTTTTCTCGGACAATTAAAAGCAGTCACCGATGTTAAAGAGATTGACATTAATAATCCTATACAAGGCAGTGTTACCGGTTTCCTCAGCACATACGGGAATTACGCATGGAAAACATCTACCTCTTCCAATGGAGAATTTCCTGCTGAGATCGCAGAGATGCGTCCCTTAATAGACCATGTCGTTAAGGTTGAAAAAAGTCGCGAGGAAACACACGAACAATTGGCTTATGAAGGTAGATTGACAGACACGCTCTCGCCCGAAAGTCGAAGGTCTTTGAAAAAGCGACAGGAGCGTATTTACTCCGTTACAGAATTAGAAATTTATGCAGGGTGTCCATTTCAGTACTTTATTAATAATGTTCTAAGGTTCCGAGTTGAAGAAGAGGAGACAGAGGATGAGTTATCAGGTCTTGAGAAAGGCTCACTACTGCATGATGTTCTCTTTGAATTTTACAACAATCGCCGTAACGAAAAAAGACCCTCTATCCGACAATGTGACGAGAAATCGTTTAAAGAAGCAAAAACTGAATTAAATGAACTGCTTGACAGTAAAGCCGAAAAACAACGCAACGGTCGGAAAGATAAACTTATTAGCAAGAATAATCTCTTTTGGGAAACCGATATAGTGAAATTACGTGTTGCGCTCCACAAATGGCTTGCAGCAGAGCGCACCTACGAATTACCGGTTACACCTCACTACTTTGAGGTCAGTTTTGGACAGAAACGTGAACCGAGAGACCCGGAACTTAGCTGCACGCAACCGATTACGATCGGTGATGTACGGATGACCGGTAAAATTGACCGCATTGATATCGGTAACGGCACCTTTGGGATTATTGATTATAAGACCGGGAGTTCCACCGTTAGGATGCCGGAGATTCTTAGCGGACGGAGTCTTCAACTGCCTGTTTACCTACAAGCAGCAAAGAAATTGTTGGAAAATCATAACGGAACCGAATTCGAGGCAGCCGCTGGTCTCTATCATAAAATTAGACTGGACGAATGCACAGTTGAACTCGGTATCGGAACAGAATCCGAAAATGGAAGCACCTACAACAACTACAATGGTAAAGACTGGAAACCTGTTGGTTCCAGAAGCGGTCAGTTGTTAGCTGATGAAGATTTCGACGCTCGGCTTGCGCGCGTCAGGGGCTACGTCCAGCAGTACGTTGATAGCATCTCTAATGGCACTTTTCCGCTCATCACGCGCGTTGAGACGTTTGTAGATTCTGAAGAAGAAGGCGATACCCCCATCACACCGAGTAATAAGACGGAACCCTGCAATTACTGTAGTTATAAGCGTGGATGCCGGGTAGGTTCAATCTCTGAAGGGGCGAAAACAGACGACTAACATTCCGCTTTTCGTTTCCACTACTCAAACGAAACAGTAGGTCCCTAACGGAGTGGAGACGACGCTACGGAAAGGCACGTAAAATTTCTAACCCATCTCACCGACCCGCAAGGTATAATTAAAAAAACCTTGCAGAAAAAACTTGCACACTTCTACCAAATCTGTTATACTTTCTCGAAATCTTAAGCACATGACTTGCACGCCTCTCGGTGTGCATTTGCAAACGGATGTTAGAAAAATAAAACAGGAGGCTATTTTTTAAATGGCACACACATTACCAGCACTTCCTTATGCGCACGACGCTTTGGAACCTCACATTGACACACAAACGATGGAAATCCATCACGGCAAACACCACCAAGGTTATGTCAACAATCTCAATGCTGCCTTAGAAGGACTCGGTGCTGTCGCAGACATGGACGTTCACGAATTGCTCGGTAATCTTGATCAGGTCCCAGAAGACAAACGTCAAGCTGTCATCAACAATGGCGGCGGACACGCGAATCATTCACTTTTCTGGTCTATCATGAGCCCCAATGGCGGCGAACCCGGCGGAGAGATCGCAGCAGCGATAACCTCTACCTTCGGATCACTTGAGGCGGCAAAAGAACAGTTTGTAACAGCGGCGACGACACGCTTCGGTTCCGGCTGGGCATGGCTCGTCCTCGGCGACGACGGTTTGGAAATCTATTCCACAGCGAATCAGGACAGCCCGATCATGCAGGGGCATACCCCACTGCTCGGTATTGATGTCTGGGAACACGCATACTATCTGAAGTACCAGAACCTCCGTCCTGCTTACGTTGAAGCGTGGACAAACGTCATCAACTGGACTCGGGTCAATGAACTCTATATAGCAAACGCCTAACTTTCTGTAACAAGTTCTTAAAATTGGTAGGGGTAGGAGCGAAGCCCATTTCAAACCTACCCTCTACTTCCTAAAAGAACAGGCACACTTCACTGTCCGACCAGACAGATTCGGTTCAATTAAATTTCTTGACATTTCCCTTTAGATGTGTTATACTTAAAGTATAAAGATAATTCTTTTTTAGTATGTCCGTGAAACCTCGTTAAAACGGCGTGCGCAATTAACAATTAAATAGATTACCCTAAAAAGCGTTGAAGGGGAGGAGTAAGTCGTCCGGGCTTGCAAGAGATGGAGATTCATAGGCTGAAAGATCTCCTCAAGTACCCACGACTAAAGGTCGCCCCGGAGCTGCTAATCTGAACGACGGTAGGCGCGATCTTCGAATCGCGATAAGTAGGATTAGCCGGTGTGATGTCCGTTAACGCATCCCAAAGAGTGCTCTTTCTCATTGTAACCGGACTTTGTAAGTCCGATATCTTCAAAAAAGTGAGGAAGGGAATTGGAGTGGTACCACGGTAAGGCAGTGTAAATGTCCTTCTCGTCTCCTTGTTCGGAACGAGAAGGTTTTTTAATTTTAACGACTCCCGTAGGGACGACCCCTACAACTGATGATGAGGAAATTGGCATGGAACTTTCAGGAGCGCAAATCCTTGTTGACAGTCTCAAGCGGGAAGGTGTCGAATATATCTTCGGTGTGAACGGTGGCGCGGCAATGCCGATTTTCGATGCCCTCTATGGTGAGACCGAAATCAAATTGATTCCCATGCGGCATGAACAAGGGGCTTCCCACGCCGCTGATGGCTACGCACGCGCCACTGGAGATCCCGGTGTCGTACTCGCAACCTCCGGTCCCGGCGCAACCAATCTCGTTACGGGGATCGCAACGGCTTATATGGATTCCATTCCGATGGTGGCGATCACTGGACAGGTGTTCACCCACTACATCGGCAGCGATGCTTTCCAAGAGTGCGATGTTATGGGTGTAACGCGTCCAATCTGTAAGCATAGTTACCTTATCAAAGATTCCGATGAGATAGCAGGCGTTGTCGCTGAAGCGTTTCACCTCGCGAAAACAGGGAAACCCGGTCCTGTCGTCATTGACATTGCCAAGGATGCGCAGATACACGAAACACTGTTTAAATACCCAGAAACAGTTGACATCCGCAGCTACAAACCGCAAGTTCACGGGGACCCAACGCAAATCGCGAAGGCAGCGGCGTTGATTAAAGAAGCAAAACGTCCAATGCTTTATGCCGGTGGGGGTGTCGTACTCGCCAACGCCAGCGAAGAACTGCGACAACTCACCCTAAAAACCCAAATCCCGATTACCGTTACCTTAATGGGACTCGGCGCGTTTCCCGAAACACATCCTTTGGCGATGGAGATGCCCGGAATGCACGGATCTTGTTGCGCAAATTACGCCTTCACCGATGCAGATCTTGTTATTGCTATCGGGGCAAGGTTCGATGACCGCGTTACTGGCGATCTGAGTAAATTCGCACCGAATGCTAAAAAAATCCATATCGATATCGATGCCTCCTGTATCGGAAAAAATGTGCCGGTGGATGTCCCTATCGTTGGTGATGCGAAAAGCGTTCTCACTGAATTGAACAAACAGGTTCATACAGCGGACATCGATCCGTGGCGCGACCAGATCCAAGAGTGGAAGCAGAAGTACCCATTTGAATACGAACAAAAAGCCGATAAAGTGATGCCGCAATACGTCATTGAGCAGATTTATGAACATTACAGCGATGCAATTGTCGTCGCCGATGTTGGACAGCACCAGATGTGGGCGGCGCAATACTTCAAATTCACCGAACCTCGACAGTGGCTCAACTCCGGGGGTCTCGGAACGATGGGATTCAGTCTTCCAGCCGCAATCGGTGCACAACTTGGATGTCCGGACAAAACCGTCGTCAATATCAACGGGGACGGCTCCTATATTATGACAATCCAAGAATTGGTGCCAGCAGTTACCATGAAGTTGCCGCTAAAGATTTTCATCATCAACAATATGTATTTGGGAATGGTACGCCAGTGGCAGGAATTGTTCCACGGCAAACGCTATTCCGCCGTCGATTACCACGATAACCCTGATTTTGCTTTACTCGCACAGGCTTTCGGTGCTACCGGTTTGCGGGTCGAACATACCGAAGATGTCGTGCCAGCATTACAGAAAGCGAAAGGAATTACCGACGGGCCTGTCGTTATTGACTTTATTGTTGATGAAGAAGAGAATGTGTTCCCGATGGTGCCAGCCGGTGCCGGGCTCGGAGATGTTATCCGCGGGCTATCTTAACGATTTTAATGGTTGTCAGTTATCGGTTATCAGTTGTCAGTTACAAACGGTCTTTTTGCGTGGGTATTTCTGTGGATTTCCTGATGTTAAGCAAAAACCTCTTAACGAAAGTCAACGATCAATAACCGATAACCAGTTAAAGAGTGAATTGTTCCGCGGAGACCTCTTCACTGAAAACTTTAACCATCAACTCGACTCCGTTATAAATGTTAAGGCACGAGTTGATGGTTAAGACTGAAAGGGTTGTGTAGCAACCCTCACTGAAAACTATAAAAAAATGAATTCAGAAGAACGACACATCTTTTCCGTTTTGGTCGAAAACCGTTTTGGAGTCTTGGCACGTGTCGCAGGACTTTTTAGCGGACGCGGCTTTAATATTGACAGTCTCAACGTCGCCGAGACACATGACAGGAGTATTTCGCAAATAACCCTTGTCACACACGGTGATGCCCAAATTATTGAACAAATCTACCATCATCTAAATAGACTGATTGACGTTATTGAGGTAACGGATCTCTCCACGGGAACGCATGTTGAGCGAGAACTTGTTCTGATCAAGGTTGCGACCGACGATCCTCAAAAACGCACCGAGGTGCTACAAGTCGCGGAAGTCTTCCGCGGGCGGGTTATTGATATGAAGCCTGCCTCACTTGTCCTTGAAATTACGGGTGATGAGGGTAAACTGAAAGCGGCAATTGATATTTTCAATACCTACGGTATCCTTGAATTAGCACGTACCGGCAAAATAGCGATGCTGCGCGGATCCTAATTTTAATTTATGGACATCTGGACTGTGCTCCCATTCCATTAATCTTAAATTGTAGCCTGCAACAACGGCGCAGGCGGATATACGGAAGGGGGCATTCATACGTAGACCTTCCTAAACGAACCGCAAGGAAAATTAAAAAAATGGCAACGATTTATTACGATAGTGATGCTAATTTTGACTTACTGAAAGAGCGCACCGTCGCTGTTGTTGGTTACGGTGCACAAGGACGCGCACAGTCTCTGAACCTCAAGGACAGCGGGGCAAACGTCATCGTCGGCTTATACGAAGGCAGCCGCTCAAAAGCACGCGCAGAAGCCGAAGGCTTGACCGTCAAAACCGTTGAAGAAGCCGCAGCACTGGCTGACATCGTTCAGATTCTTATCCCTGATGAACGACATGCAGCCGTCTATCGCGACCAGATTGCCCCAAACATGCAGGCAGGGAATATGCTCCTTGTTTCGCACGGGTTCAGCGTCCATTTCGGACAAATTGTGCCTGCCAGCGACATCGATGTCGCAATGATTGCACCCAAGGGACCGGGATCCCTCGTCCGTGAGGTGTTCGAAGGCGGCGGTGGTGTGCCTTGCCTTGTCGCTATCCATCAAGACACTACTGGCATTGCTCGTGATATTGCGCTCGCTTATGCAAGAGGCATCGGCGGTACGCGTTCAGGGGTCATCGAAACGACGTTCCGTGAGGAAACCGAAACCGATCTCTTTGGTGAACAAGTCGTCCTCTGTGGTGGCACCGCTGCACTCATTAAAGCCGCTTTTGACACACTCGTTGAAGCCGGTTACCAGCCGGAGATGGCTTACTTTGAGTGTCTCCACGAACTCAAGTTGATTGTCGATTTGATTTACTCGGGCGGATTGAGCAAAATGCGGAATGATATTAGCAATACCGCCGAATTCGGGGACCTCACGCGTGGTCCACAGATTATTGACGACAGTGTCCGAGACAAGATGCGCCAAATCTTGAAGGACGTTCAGGAAGGGGTCTTCGCACGGGAATGGGTTTTGGAAAATGAAGCGAATCAACCTGTACTCGGTGCGCTCCGCCGACAGGAAGCGGAATTGCAGATTGAAGAAGTCGGGAAAAATCTGCGCAGTATGATGAGCTGGCTGGACGAATAGGTTTTTCCGAACAGATGTGACTTAATACTTCTTGCTGGCGAGGTTTCCAACCTCGCCCTTTCGCTTGTGTCCGCTGCTTATTGGCATCTTTCGTTCTTGTTCTAAAGATATGAATCTATCAGACAAAACGGATAATTTCTTTATCCGAGAATGCCGCCCAGAAGAAGCGGAATCACTCCTTTTATTCTGGCAGGCTGCTGAAACATCTCCAAGCGTCACGGATACGATCGCGGATGTCCGACGCGCAATAGAAAGTACAGCGTTTGTAGTGGTTGCTGAGGCAGATCAACGTATCGTTGGATCCTTAATCGCTACTTTCGATGGATGGCGCGGGAACATGTATCGGATCGCGGTTCACCCTGATTACCGGCGACGTAGCATTGGACGCGCCTTAGTTAAGGAAGGCGAGAGATGTCTGGCAAAACAGGGCGCAAAACGTATCACGGCACTCGTAGAGGAGAAATATCCGTGGGCAACAGCGTTTTGGTCGAGTGTCGGATATGAGATAGAGCCTGGGATCCTAAGATTTTTCCGAAATCTCTGATACCTACATTACGAACTTTCCCAATTTCGGTGATGTTATCCTAAAAAACCATTGTAGGGGCAGGTCTTGTGCCTGCCCGTTTTCCCAATTTCGGTGATGTTATCCTAAAAAACCGTTGTAGGGGCAGGTCTTGTGCCTGCCCACATATTACTTTGTAAATAGGCAGTCATTAGAGCGCAGTCGAGGAGGCACCAACCATGAAATTCAGAGGACATCTACTGGACAACACCTTCAAAAGCGTTTATGGACTCGCAGTTGCCGATATAAACGGAGATGGGCAGCTTGACATCATCGCTGGTTCTACAGGCGAACCCATTATCGCTTGGTACGAGGCCCCTCACTGGAAAAGACACCTCGTGACCGATCAGGGCAGCGGACACATCACGATTGCACCTTACGATCTCACCGGTAACGGCACCCCAGATCTCATTGTCGGGAGCGGTTTCAATCGCGGTGTCAACGCCGCAGGTGGATACCTCCAATGGCTTGAGGCACCTGCACAGGACGGGCAGAACTGGAAAAGCCACCGTATTGCCGAGGTCCCCTTCATCCATCGTATCGGACTCGCAAATCTCTCTGGTAACGCATCAACCTCTGTTCCTTTTCTCATCGTTGCGTCAATCCGCGGCGAGGATGGTGATCCCGGCGAATGGCATAGTCCCGGTTCCCTCTGGTGCTATGAATTGTCGGATACCCCGCGAGACCTAACCTCTTGGCAATTCCACCTCCTTGACGATTCCCTCCATATCAACCACGGTTTGAGTATCAACGACGTTGACCAAGACGGACGCGATGATGTCCTGATTAGCTGCTCAGAAGGACTCATCTGGTATGAGCCACCTACTGCACCCATGACGGACAACTGGGGCAAATGGGTCATCAGCGACCGTGAATGTAGCGACACATTCGCCGCCGATATTGATGGCGACGGTATCAACGAAATTTTAGCAATTGAGCCGTGGCACGGAAACAACCTCGTCTGGTATAAAGCCACTGGCGATCTACGCACCGATCCATGGCAACGCCACCTCATTGACGACACGCTCAATCGAGGGCATTCCCTCGCTGCTGTAGATGTCGATGATGACGGCGTACTTGAGATTATCTGTGGCTATAACGGCGAAGGCACAAGTTTGCACCTCTACCGTCCGGAAAATCTTGCACAGAACCGTTGGCACAAAGAAACAATTGACGATGGCGGTTTAGGCGTTGGACAGATGCACGTCTTAGACATGAACGGAAACGGTAGGTTGGACATCGTCGCCAGCGGTCTCAGCACGGGTAATGTGAAATGGTATGAAAACCTATTCAGTTAAGAATCCCTTGCCAGTGGAGTGGCATTTCACGGGACAACAGACAGAATTTTCGCGAGAGTAGAGAGATGATTGGTTACCAATTGGCAGAAAGAAAAACGCTCTGCGGACTGATACCTCTGTCCTAAAGGGTAGTGAGTTCTTCTGGGATTTTATGATTCTGGATCGGGCTGCAACACAGCAGAAAGAGTATCTGTAACCCATTGATTAAGATTCTTACCGCTAGCTTCGGCCGCCATAGCAATACCTGTATGAATCTCGGGCGGAATGTGCAGCGTCAGCTCACCAGAATAGGGCTTCTGCGGTGGCCTCCCTGATTCTTCACACATTTCAAGGTAATCTTCAACCGCCTCTTCAAAAGCAGCTTGCAATTCGGCAACAGAGTCGCCATGAAAACCGACAATATCCCTGATTCCGGTAATCTCTCCGATAAGGCAACCGTCCTCAGTGCTATATTCAATTCGGGCTGTATAGCCTTTGTATATCATTGTATTCATGGTATTATTCCCACCTCCTCTAGAAAACGTCGTGCGTTTTGCACTTGGTAAACTTTTGCTTCCTTCTGGCCGTGCGGACGATGAAACGTAACGGCAACATTATTCAATTCAAACCGTACCCGCGATCCCCGCCCTTCAGTAAATTTGGCACCAAGGGCCACAAAAAGGGATTCAATACGTCGCCATTTCAATGTAGCCGGGACCGGCCTCCTGAAAATAGCATTCAAAGTGTTCTAATGTCGTTTATTCATTTGCGTAAGAAAATAATTTTTCATCTCCGCCCTTGATACAACTGGGGATCAGTCCTACCGGTGGTTACCTACCCTCAATCGCTTCAACATTCGCGCGGGGCAGTGTCGTTTGTTGACCGTCCGCGAGTTCAACCCGCAACACCCGTACCTGTGCCTCTGTTTCCAAATCCTGAAGTTCTACGGGCAGCTCGGTAACGCGTCCCAATTTGCCGAAATACGGTTCCCGGATGATGCGGACCGAGCTGCCAACCTCCAGAATACCTTCGGTAGCATCGTCCGCTGCATCGGATGCTGTTTCAGAAGTTTCTGCTGCAAGAGGAATCAATATCTCCGGGCGGACGACCCCCGCACGAATTTGCGTCGCACCGTTGATAGAGGTTTTCATCCCTTCCCGCGCCTTTAGGAGCGCAAACGTCTGCTCCGCCATCGCAATACTTCCGAACCCTTCCGTGATAACCAGCGTAATCCCGATATCTTCTGATCCCGTAATCGCAACCCCGAGTTCGTAGCCGAGAAGTTCTCGTAAATCCGCATCATCAATCCCACCAGCAATGATACCTTTCACGCCGTGTTGGATCGCTTTTTGGATCGCATCTGTTGTGACCAGCGCACCACCAACGAGAATGTCGTCTCGATGTTCGGGTAGAATCTGTTCAGCAGCCAACTCATCACTCGAAGCAGAAACAGCGACAGTCAAGTTCCCGACTGTTTCGCCGCCGACCCCGAAGATACCTTGGATGTAGGTGCCGTACGTCTTTACTGTAACGCCTTCATTTGGGGCGATCTCGGTTACTGTGCCATCTGTGTAGGCTTTGACTTCTACAGGGACTGGTGGTTCGCGGAGGATAACCTGCCCTGTAATGTCGGACACGGATTCAATTGTACCGTCAATCGGTGAACGCGCCTGTGATTTGAAAAGCCCAAAAAGTCCTTTGGTTGTGGCGATAATCTCGTCTTTGGTAATAGCTTCACCGACGGGTTTTAGCATGTATTCTATAACTTCTTCTGCGGGGACACTGAGTAGGTTAGCAACGTTCAGCAGTTGGACGTTGCCCGGTAGATCCGCCTTCGCGACGACATCTTCCGCTTTGACTGCTGTACCCGCTTCAACAAGCACCTCACCTTGGAGTGGAAGCCGACGTTCTTTTTCAATTGTCATTCCCTCGGTGACCTTAAGACCGGGGGTATACGCATGCGCCATTAATTAACCTCAATTTCAGAGTATAATCTGTTTTATGAATCATTTATGTTTACACCCCGCTGGCGAGGTTTGAAACCTCGCCAGCACAGGGTGCTGCGTAAGTCCTAGTGAATTATCAAAATATGTAAACAAATGTAGGGCTACCCGCTGTAAAGAAACAAAGCGAAAAAAGACTCCTAAAAAACCTTACATATCCCCAGTTGCGTGAGAATTAACCGAAAACCGTTTCGGAACGAAGTGGAGAAACGCCCAGATGCCCATAGTTAGAAAGATATTATACCATTTTTGTTGTGTTTATGGTAAGATGAAATCAAAATTTATGGTAAAACCTACAAATAACTCTCACTGCAAGGCAATCTCAATAGAAACAAAACCTCCACCCCCGCTGGCGAGGTTTGTAACCTCGCCTCTTTAGAGTGTCTAACTAATTCTGAAATTTACCATAGATAAGGTGAAACAACAATGTCAAACCAAGGCGTAGCCTACAAAACCGACAAAATCATGCCTACGTGGGAACAACTCGCCGAGATGGGACGTAAACTTCAGTTTTATCCAAGCAGCACGCAACATCCGAAAGTGCTGACCCAGGAACAAGTGGCTAATTTCAATCGCGTCGGCTATATCAAAGGTATCCCGATTTTCGACGAGACCGAAATCGGTGAACATCGCCAGTACTTTGATGCCCTATTAGCGAGTGTCATAGCAGAGGGCGGCAGTAGTTATTCAATTATCTCCGCGCACATGAAATACGGGAAAGTTTATGACCTTCTCACGTATCCAAAGATTGTCACTTGTGTAAAAGACTTGATCGGTGACGACGTTATCGGTTGGGGCGCGCACTACTTCTGCAAAATGCCACACGATCCAAAAACCGTCGGCTGGCACCAAGATGCAGGTTACTGGCCCCTCACACCCTCCAAAACCGTTACCGTCTGGCTCGCAATCGACGAGGCAACTGTTGAAAACGGTGCAATGCGCTTTATTTCAGGCTCACATCACTTAGGACATTTAACAGCACGGAGCAGTGAACCCGACGAAAATAGCGTACTGGGTCAAATCGTTGAAGATGCAGAGCAGTACGGCGCACCCGTGGATGTTGAACTCAAAGCAGGCGAAATCTCCATTCACACCGATCTGCTTTTACACGGTTCAAACGCCAACCCCTCACCGAAACGGCGATGTGGTCTCACGTTACGCTATTGCGCCACTGATGTCCAAGCATCCTTTCGTTGGGATAGAGAGGGTGTCGTCGTGAGCGGCAGGGATAGAAGTGGCAACTGGAGCAACCCACCGCGTCCTGCTGTTGATTAACCAGGATTCTCTCGCTAATTCCTGCGTTGCCAACATCAATTCTGAGTCTTGAGTGTACCCCAAATTACAGCCAGTTTTTCAGTCGGTTCAACCGCCAACGCCAGTGTGTGCAATCTCTTCACGTCGGCATCACTTAACGCCTCTTCAAAAATGGCGACTTCGTCAATGGCACCGGCGTACCAGATACCGCCCAAGTGCTGTGTGTAAGCGATTGTTGGTTTATGCGCCGCACCGTAAGCAATGCTGATTGGGTCAGGTGCCGGGGTCGTCTTTTTCAATTCACCGTTCAGGTAGATTCGGACAGACTTTTTGTTCTCAACAACCCCAACGACATGATGCCACTCCCCATCGGTGGGAAACGGGACATACGCGGAGGGCCAATGCTTTGCCGCGTTCGCAGTGTCTGCTCGAATCCAGATGCCAACACTGTTGTTATCAAGCAGTTGGATGCCGTAGTTGTATTTGTCATAGATCGGATTTCGTGTGCCAAGGGTCGGCTTAATAATCGCCTCCATCGTCACAGAAGGGAAGAAGAGGTCCTCACCCATTCGTATCAAATCGACAGCACCGTCAAAATCGAGGGCTTCACTGCGAAATCCATCGACTTGCTTGGGTTTGCCCGTAATAGTTCCGGTGTTCTTCCCAAAAACATCTTCAACGTCTTTCGCTTGAACGGTGCCTTTGTCAAAGGTCCAAAGTGCCGCAAGCCCCATTTTTACCCTTGGGTCCTCGGCTTCTGCGGACTGAATCACTGTGATGGAGATTACGAAACCAACTAAAAGCAGAACGGAGACAAACAATTTCGTTTTCATGAACCATTCCTCCTCAGATTCTGATACTCTTTTAGACAATTTAAAGCACGTAACTTAGAATCCAATGCCTTCGCCCAAAAAAGGTTGAACGAATCAATGAAATTATATCACTATCCACTATTTAAACCTACACTTATCTGCCGCGCTCTATCCAACCTCTGATGAATTGTATGTGTTGAATTGTTGGGTTTGCTATACCTTACGCAACCGATGGAACTGGTTATTTCACATCGCTTCGCAAAAACGCTAAGATAGCTGTCATAAATAGAAGGAGTGAGAGTGAGACTAACAGCATCAGATCCAACAGGGCACTTTTGAAACTGATACCCAGCGTCAGTTTTTCTGAGAATTTCGGAATGCTACTCAAGGCAACCGGTCTTTGGGATAGTCCTTCTTTGACAAGATAGATGTGTTCACTTCGGTTATCGCTGCGGTCCTCTGATTTGATGAAATCAACAAATTGTTGTCTGTAGCGGCGTGCTTGTTGAACGAACCTTTTATGTCTGGTGAATCCTGTGCCAGATAAAGATTCTACGGCGTATTTGTAGATAGCCGCCGGTGATAGTCGTGTAATTTGTTGCGTAAACTCGATCTGTGCAAACTGTTTATTGAGATGCTCATCCTCAATTCTGCTCTTTGCATCCGCATGTTCATTTAGATAGTCAGCCCACATCCTTAACACCTCAATTTTAGGCGGTGTGTCGGAAGGCGAACCTATTCGGTAAAGTTTGTCCCCTTCTTTGTGACGGGTGTCAATTTCGTCTTCTTTTGCTTTCTTTGTCCGAGATATTTCGCTTCTGGAAGGAACCTGTTTGAAACCGCTTGCCAAAACTCCCATTGTGTTTGGGATAAGCACCACAAAGACGATCCAAATTAACAACAACGTCAGCAAACTGCTTGACGAATTAGAAAATTGGCTTGAGATAAACAACCCAAGCCATAAAAATATTGACAGGTAGAGTGCCGAAATAACAACGATAATTCCCACCCTTCCCCATTCGCTTCCGTCAAGTGACACCAAGTCTGAGGTGTTGACAATCAGTAAATTTAACAATATTCCTATAATGAGTGGGACCATGATGCTAAGAAACGCACCGATAAACTTTGCAAGAAGCACGGTTGCACGGGACACAGAATTCGCCATGAGCAAGCTTAATGTTCCTCTTTCACGCTCTCCAGAGATTGCGTCATAAGTGAACAGAACTGCCATAAAACTCAAAACCAACCCAATAATGAACGTCCAATCTAATTCCGTGAAATTTGGTAATGAATCGTTTTTGCGAGATGTATCTTGCGGGTACTGAAGCCACCAATTTGCCGACCAAGAATACTGAAAACTAAAATCAGGCGTTGTCATACCAATACCATAGCCGCCAATAGAAGCACCTTCAACTCGCTTCGGTAAATTCGCATCTTCACCGGTAGCGATGAAGGTTAATGGACTTACAGATTTGTACAGATCCCCTGGACCCTTTACTGCAAGTTCACCTAAATTGCTGCTCTTCTTTTTCAGCGACTCAACGGCTTTGCGGGTGTCTTCGGAATATTCCGAGAGCCTTCGCGGATATTGGCTGCTCACGAATATCACAGCATTCATTACCATTAGTACCATTACCAGAAGCAGCGTGAGCACAAATCGAAAGCGCGTGAGGTTGTCAAGGATTTCTCGTTTTGCTATGTGCCAGATCATTTTATTAACTCCTTCGCGCAGTTCAGAACTACCTCTATACAACGTCGTAGCGCAGGAATGAGATGAATGCTCCCATGAAGAATAGGACGTTTAATACCGCCAGTATCATAATATCTAATGCCGCGCGTTGCAGACTGTTGCCGATGTGTTCATCCCGTCCGTTAAATCTTGGAATTCTGCTCAAGTCAATGGGGTCTTCAAATTCAGTCGTAAACCATCTGCGTGAAGAGAATATTTTTTCGTCTCTCAGATAGTCAACCCATTCACGGCGATATTGCCGGGTCTGTTCCATAAATCGCCAGAAACTACCCAAATCTGTTTCCGCAAAAATTGCAGCAGCATTGTAATAAACCGCTGCCGGAGATATACGCGATAGGTTCAACGCCAATAAAGACTGTCGGTTCGGGTTTTCATCAAGATACGCTTTGCGTATTCGCCATATCCTGTCGGCGTATTGCGCACGAAGATTTTCTTTGAATCCATAACATTCTTGGGCAAAGGGTACACCTTCTTCGTTCTCAAAACCGCCCGCTTGAACGGTTTCGCCACTGTCATAATCGCTTGAACCTGCGCGGACACCAACACCGCCAAAACTGGCGCGATCGAGGGGGCCCTCAACCCCTCGTTTCTCAAAATAGTCTTGAACTTCGGCTTCATATTGTTTCCACTGTTCCCTTGCTTGTTCTTTATAAGGCTCCTCTGATTGTATCGGACTCGCGTGTTCTACTAATAAAACCGTGAGATTTGGAACAATCAGTACGAAAAGCACCCAGACACACATTGAAAACATGAGCGTGATAGAAGGTCGGTCAGTTCGAGTAGAAAGGAACAGTCCGATCAGGAAAAAGAGTGAGACGTAAAGCAGGGAGAGAAGGAATATTAGCAATATTCGTATCCAGTCGGAACTGCTGAAGGAGACATAGGGGGAAAATTGTATCACCAATAAGCCTGCGACGAAACTCGCAATAAGCGGAAGCGAAATAGATACCATTCCGGCAATATATTTTCCCAGAAGCAGCGTTGGTCTCGAAACTGCGCCTGAGAGTGCCAATCTCAAGGTCCCTGCTTCCTTCTCTCGTGATATCGCGTCGTAAGCGAAGAGGAGTGCCAGCAGACTCATCACCACTTGACAGATGACCGTGAAGTCGATAGAGGAAAAAATGTTCAGATACGGGTTATCAGAACCGTGTTGTTCAGCAACGGCAGGCACATATCCGTGCGCCACCGTCACTGTATTTCCTTTTCTTTTATCCACGCCTTCGTTGAAAATGCTAAGTAGTTTCGGGCTTCTATCACACTTCAGTATGTGAGTGAGTCCGAATTCAGAGTATCTCGTTACTTGACTTATCCGATCTTCATTTTCTCGTACAGCCGTTTGGTAGCTTTGCAGCCTGTCTTCGTAACCTCTGGTCAAAACGAAGAGATTTGTCACAATTAAAGAAAAATAGATGAGTAACCCCATCAGGAATCTGAAACTCAAGATATTTGCTGTGATTTCTCTTCTAATAATTGTCCAGAGCATTACATTGTCTCCAGTTATAAAGCATGGTAACGACTTTCGACTGTCAGTGTCAATTTATCTGTCTTGGGGGATGTAGTTACCCTTTTCATCCAAATACACAACTTCCCATCCTACCGGTTCCACCCCATTATTCAAGAGGTCAGACTTCTGTTTCTCAGAAAGTTCAGGACCTTTAACCGAGTGGATCTCTGTCTTTCCATCCCACGATTTTGATGTAGAACGGGTCGTATGCCAGATACGGGACCCTGATTCAGTTTTTTGTACATACATTCTCCCGGGAATAGCAGGTAACCTGTTTTCACCTAACACAACCCAATCTTCTACCCCTTGGTTGACTTGCTTCTTTTGATACTTCTGGATCCGTGTGTCAATATCGGAATCCAACTCTCTCCTCACCTCAGGAGCCACTATTGCACGACACCCAATAATTGTAATTTCGCAGATGAGCAAAAGTGGCATAGTTAGAACAATATGTTTCACGTTTTTTCTCCTCTTTTTTAGCGTGAAATTATAGTAAAACCCGAAAATATGTAGACAGTTTTCAGTAAAGCAAACCCTCACCACCGCTGGCGAGGATTGTATCCTCGCCTTCCCATAATGTTGAAATAATTGTGAATTTTACCATAAATCAAGATTATTCTGCCCAAGTTCAAAAATTTTCAGTGACGCGCCACGTTTCAATAATCGTTTCGTCAAGATAGGAACTATGCGATTTATATGTGTACGTAGAACCAATCTGCAAAGGCAGATATTCTTCTGTCTTGCCCGGGGTTCTATATTCCATTAATTCTATCTCTGTTGTGATACCGTTAGCATGCTCATAACGCGTTTTCACAAGTCCAACGCCTTTAGCAAACCACAAATAGCGTACGCCGTTAACGAACGGGCTCATCTGTCTGTCACTTGGCGCATAGCGTTTGTCGTTGCTAATGATAAGCGGGCTGTTCTGTGAGTGCGAATTGATGTCAGTAAGGACACTTTTATGCTTCAGACACGTAGGAAAAACACCAGCAGGCACTTCTACTTGTTCATGACCATCCAAGATCGTCTCCACTTGTGAATTCCAAAATCCTTCCTGAGTCCAAGTATCACCTACAACTATCGGAAATCTGAGAACGGAAGGCGTAATAGCCGTTCCGAGCAAGGCTGTTAGCACACACTCAAATTGACTGTCTCCTTCCCAACCGCAATTAAGACTTTTAACTCGCAAAAGCACGTCGTTTCTTATTAAGGAGACACTTCCATCTCCTGATTGATTGCCACTTTCGGTAGCGGCATTAAAGCTGACCTTGATATTGCGTTCCATTTTAGCTGCCTCACTGAGTGTCGCGAAAGTTTGAAAGTCACCAGGAGTAGATTGCCCTGGGAGTTCCTGATTCTTTAATCGCTGCCGCGCACGGCTGAGTCTACTTTTTATCGTATTGGTAGTTACATCTAAAAAAGCGGCGATCTCTTCGCAGGACATGCCATCGAAGTAGTGAAGGGTAACGACAGTGCGTTCACTTTCACGCAATTTCGCAAGCCACTTTTTAACGATCTCGCGTAGTTCCTGAGTTGCCTCTTTAGCCTGCTCCCGCGCGAGATACCCAGAATACGGGTCGTCGTGTCTCATAGCGATGTTTATATTCTCAGAAAGTTCGGAATTCAGGCGTTTCTCGCGAAACCACGCAAGACAACACCGCGTGGCAATGGCGTTAATCCACGCAGAAAATCGATGCGGATCGTTCAGCGTCTCAAGTTTCTGATGCGCTTTCAGGAAGGTTTCTTGGACGATGTCTTCAGCAATATGGAAATCCTTAATTGTCCGCCACGCGGTCGCGTGCACCTGTTTTTGGTATTTCTCAACCAACATCGCGAAGGCTGTTTCGTCGCCTGCAAGGGTCCGGTGAACCAATGCCACATCATTGTTTTTCATCAATATCAATCTCTCCTGTCGGACGGATAAACTTGAATTTCAAATCTCGGCATTCATCCGATTTTGACCAAGTGACGCGAAGCGAGTGGGAAAGGTTGCATAATTCCGAAAATTGGCAGATAGAAATGTTTTATGGAGGGCAGCATCAGCTGCTTCAAAAGACAAAGTAGTGTTGTGGATGGGAAAGACAGAAGTGAGTACCAAGGCAATCCACCACGGGTTAACCCAACAACCAAAACATCCACAACAGAGATGGGGAAATATTCTACGTTTAAACCGGCCCCAAAAATTCCAACTCACGCAGCCGATCAATCCACTGCTGTCGTTTTTCACTGCCCGTTGGATTTGCGACCCAGCGTGGATCGTAGAGCGGCTCGCCCGGTCTGTTGAAGTGTTCAGGGCTCCTCGCATTGCTACGCGCACGGTCGCGTGTGGCAGCATCTTCTACTGGCGTTTTCGGATTGTTATAGTAAACGATGGTGCACATGCGACGGTCATCACTGCCGCCCCAACTCGCATGCCAGCACCGCATATCGAAAGCGACCACATCGCCGGGTTCCGATTTGCAAACATAACCCGGAACGTCACAAATCTCCAGTCCCAACTCGTTCAAATTCTCCCGCAGATCGTTGTGCAGCGGATTTTTGTGAGAACCAGGAATCAGCCTTAACGCGCCGCTTTCTGCGTCAACAGGTTCGAGATAATAGGCAAATTTCACCCCGTAGCAATCTTTGGTTGGATCGACGTTATGGTCGGGATGCCAGCTGGTATTGCCCACATAACGGTTGGCATCTGAGACAACGAAAAAGACATCGTCCCCGTAGAGTTGCTCTGCCACCTCGCAGAACCGGGCGTCTTCGGGCAAGTTCGCGAAGAACGGTGTTTCGGGCGACATCATCGGCAGCCAATGTCGGTGCGTTCCATCAAATGGAGCATGACGATATGCCGAATCCATCGCCGCTTCAAATTCCTCGTGTATCGTGTTCAGTTCATCTTGGCTGAAAACTTGCCGAAAAACGAGAAATCCCAAGGTGTTAAAGTGCTTAATCTGCTGTTCCGTGAGCATGATGTTCCTCCGCGTTCTATAGCGTTACAAATCAACAGTAACTGATGCGGTTTCCCAACTACTAATAAAATCTTCAACGCTGAAATCCACAGGCATATCGTTTGGATTATAATCCGACCTCCGTTGAAAACCGGGCTGATAGGTCTCCTCTGGAAGTTTCAGATTTTCATCAAGAGGCTGGAATCGCCTCCAGAGTTCAGTAGCCTGTTCAGGAGTAAAATAATTTCCGAAATAAATGATGTCTCGACCGTTGCCCCATAGAGAGGCAGGATTGGCAGTTGTGTGCTTCAAGGTATACAGTTTGCCCACCAGTTTTGAAAGCATAACGACGCTCACCATCCGCTCATGTGGTGAGGGATGTAACAACGCCAGTTCAGCGCGGAATCGATCCGCCTCTCTGTTAATGATAGCATGGAAGATAGCGGCTATCCGGTCGAACTCCTGAAAAAAGAGAGCATCCCATGCCTCAAACTGTTCACGTGCTGTATTTGAGAGATGATGATAGAAGCCTGGCTCCCAATGCCGCCAGTGCACATTTGGCAAAGCCGCAAATCCGAACGGACGATAGCCCGGATGAAGTGTGCGCCGCAGCTTGCTGCTGTAATAACTTCCCCAGTGCAGCAACAAATGTGTATACACGACACCGTCTCCGGCATTCAGTTCAACAGGTACTCCATCGGGCAATGGAACAGAGGGATTTTCCGCGAGTTGTTGGTGCTCCGCCTCGGTATTAATCCGACGGTGGCTGCGCGGGACAATCCAGAATACACTGTCGTCATACAAGGCGATATTCCATTGGAGATAACTCGGTCCGTGGTGTTCCATATTTGAAATCATTCCACGTAGGGGGGCAGGTTCACCGGGACCGATGTCTCGATGCCAGTGCATTGGACCGGCATCGCGACTCCCGCTACAGATACAGGCGAATTGGTGCGGCACGACGTGTTCAGCTTCCATCAACTGCCGGCTAACGCCCAACGTATTTTCATGGAGCAGAAATTCGATTGCCGAGCCAGACACCTCATCGCAGTCTGTATGAAATTGGAGACGCGGTTGGGCTGAACTCTCCCAATCACCGCCTTGCGGATCGGTTGGAAAACGGCGTTGCGCAGAAAGCTCTTTTCTCCGACTGACCATGTGTTCGATACTACGGCGCAACGGTTCGAGTGCTGCCTTCGGCACGACGGATCGCAGGATGTTGTAACCTTCCTCTCTGAACTGTTGCCGGTCAACTCGCATGATATATTCCTCTTGCTAACGCGGGTTTCAGCGTGCTAACTTCTGTTGTAGTTTCGGGCTATCTGTAACCTCCCGATTTACAATATACGACGGCATTTTCCCAGAAGCCACGTCAATGATGCTCCCGCATGCACTTTTGGCGTTGCCTTCAAAACATTCATCCGTCCAGCAGATACTGTGCGGTGTAACAATAACGTTATCCAGACTTAAGAGCGGATCGTCATCGCTAATGGGTTCCTGCTCAAAAACATCAAGCCCCGCCCCTTGAATCCGTCGATTCTGGAGTGCCGCTGTAAGTGCCTTCTGGTCAACGATTGGACCGCGTGCGGTGTTAATCAAATAAGCCGTCGATTTCATCAGTCCAATGCATCTGGCATCGACGAGTCCGCGCGTCTCTTCATTCAGTGGACAACAAACACACACGAAATCAGCGGTTTGCATCAAGGTGTCTAAGTCAACGAGTTCTACGCCTACTTCTGCTGCCTCAGCGGGTGTGACGTATGGATCGAAGGTGATATGGCGCATCCCGAAAGGTTTCGCCAGTTTAAACGCCTCTTTTCCAATGTTGCCCATGCCGACGAGTCCGAGCGTCCTGCCAACCAACCCCATCCCTCTGTAATTTTGGGTATTTCTCCAGCCACCCTCACGCGTAAGTCGATCCTTTATCAACAGCATGTGACTCAGTGATAACACAAAAGTCATAATGGAGGTGGCAACAGGACGGCGAACACCATCGGGAGCGATCGTTAGCAACACACCGTTTTTGGTACAGGCTTCCACGTCTACCTTATCGTATCCGACACCGAAACGAGCGATAACAGCCAATTTGTCAGCGTTTGTAAACGTTTCTGCTGTGATGCCCGCGCCCAATACTAAGAGCGCGTCATAATCCTGCACCTGTGTTGCTTGTAATACAGGCGTGTTCTCTGCAATGTATTCCCAGTGCAGACCTGTTTGATCAAAAAGTGGACCGGCGATGTCATCTAAGTCGCAAGTGCCATCGGGTCCCAAAAAGTCGCGCGTAACACCTACGCGAAATACGGATTTATTCATTGGCAATTCCTATCTATTTAATTTTGTAATTGTGCCTTTGAAACACGGCTGTGCCTACTCCGACACAAGGGATACGTTGCGGATGTATTTCCATCCAATTGGCGAAAGGTTGAGATTTTTAACTCGTCATTTTTTTCATATCATTCCTCTAACCAAATGTCACGAAGATATTTCCACCCAATTGGCGGAAGTTTGAGATTTTTCACGCTTCTATCAACAACCAAAATGCGTTGCGTATGCACCAATGGCACCCACGGTGCGTCTCTATGGAAGATTACTTGCGCTTCTCGGTAGAGTGCGATACGTTCAGCTTGATCTGTGCTGCGCCTCGCGCGATCCAGTACATCTTGCATTTTGGTACTTCGATAAAAGGAAAGATTGAGTATAGGCTTTTCGGCGGCAGGTATACTCAAAAGAGAATAGAAAAGGTCATCTGGGTCGTCCCCTGAATTCCACCCCATCATTGCCATATCATGTTCTCCATTCAACACCTTTGTAACGTATATGTCCCAATCATAAGTTACAATTTTTGCCGTAATGCCGATATCTCGGAGTTCGGATTGAAGAAGTTCGGCGAGGGCAAGTCCATCCGGGATGTAGGAACGCGGAATTGGCAATGCCCAAAGTGTCGTCTCGAACCCATCGGGATAGCCCGCGTCCGTAAGAAGTTGCTTTGCGAGTGTGGGATCGTAGGCGTAATCCTCAATTGTATCGTCATAACTCCAAAGTGTTGGCGGAATCGGATTCTTCGCGAGGATACCTCTACCTTGGTACAGATGTTCAATAATTGTTGCCTTATCAATCGCGTGGTTTATCGCGAGTCGGACCTTCAAATTGTCAAAAGGTGGTTTTTCCATATTCATCGCTAGAAACCCGACGTTCAGACTCGATTGCATAATGAGTTCAAGCCGTGGATCTCCCTGAATCAATGGTATGTCCTCAGGATTCGGAAATTCCATAGCATGAATGTTGCCTTGCTCGAGTTCCATGAGTCGCACGGAATTATCAGGTACAGTCCGGAAGATGAGCCCGTCTAACGTTGGCTTTCCTGACCAATGCATATCGTTTGCGGTCAGAACAATTCTGTCGTGCCTATTCCACCGGACAAACTTGAAGGGACCCGTACCGACAGGATTATTGTCAAAATCCACGCCGAATTTCGCCACTGCTGTTGGACTCACAATAGAAAATGCCGTCTCTGCCATCGTGCTGATAAATGGAGCGTATGGGGTTTTGAGTTGAAACTGAACCGTAAATGCATCTAACGCAGCAATACGATCAATAAATTCTTCATGAAATTCACGCACCAATGCCTCAGGTCGGGTGAATGAGAAGATGACCGCGGCTGCGTCAAAAGGAGTACCATCGTGAAATTGGACACCTTGTCGTAAGTAAAATGTCCATACCAATCCGTCAGTTGAACCTTTCCATGCTTCAGCTAAGGCGGGTTCGATGTCAGTTGTGTCATTTCTAAATTGGACGAGCGTATCGTAGATAACGTCACAAACTTTCGCCGATTCTCCGTCGAGCGGTTGTATCGGATCAAGATGTATAGGATCACCGCCGCGTCCAAAAATTAATATATGGCTTGAAACGTTTGATGCATGAATGCTATTGCTTCCAAAAAATATGCCTAATAGTCCTGCAATTGCTGCTGTAAAAACTAAATTTTTCATCACAGTTTCCGGACTGACAATCTAAATCTTTAGACTTAAGAGAAAAGTCCGCTCCTATAGTTAAAGTTGTGTTGTATTAATAGTATGAAAATCTCATATGATATATGACCGAGTCAATCGTTTAACTTTAACTAACTGAGTGAAAATTTGGTTTACACATCGCACAGATTCCCTAATCCTTTAGGTTTGGATGGCTGACATTACCTTTCAAGCCAAATTTGACGGAAGTACCGCCACTTCAGAGGGTGTAGTTTGAGACCTTTTACCTTTTTGTTGATGACCAAGATCTGCTTCGCATGCGCCAAGGGCACCCATGGAACGTCTTTGTGGAAAATCGCTTGCGCCTCTTGATAAAGCGAAACACGTTCGTCTCTATCGTTGCTTGCTCTTGCTCGCTCGAGCACATCTTGCATCGCATCGCTCCGATAGAACGCAATATTTCCAGCAGGCTTTTCCGTTGATGATTTACTGAGAAGGAAGTAGAGGAAGTTATCGGGGTCACCGAGGTCAGCACTCCACCCTAACATTGCCATATCGTGTTCACCATGTGTGACTTTATCAAGATAGGTGCCCCAATCGAAGGTCATAATTTTGGTCTCAACCCCAATATTTCGGAGTTCGGATTGCAGCACCTCTGCAAGTGCCCGTCCATCAGGAATATAGGGCCGCGGAACAGGCAATGCCCAAAGCGTCGTCTCAAACCCGTTGGGGTACCCTGCTTCCGTAAGCAGCTGCTTCGCGAGTTTTGGATCGTAAGCGTAACCCTCAATTGTATCGTCGTAACTCCAGAGTGTCGGAGGAATCGGGTTCTTGGCGGGGATACCCATGCCCTGATAGAGGTATTCGATAATTTCAGTTTTGTTAATTGCATGGTTTATTGCAAGGCGAACCTTTGGATTGTCAAAGGGTTTTTTGTCCATGTTCATTGCAAGATAACCGATATTCATACCGGGTTGCGCGATCAACGCAAGTGCCTCGTCCTCTCGAATCTGTTGCAAATCGTCTGGATTCGGGAACTCCATGGCGTGAAGGCTCCCCTCCTGAAGCTTGATGAGTCGCACAGAATTATCAGGAACGGATTGGAAAATAACCCTATCTAAAGACGGTCTACCACCCCAGTATGTATCGTTTGCTTCAAGCACGATCTTATCGTTTCGATCCCATTGTACGAACTTAAAGGGACCGGTACCAACAGGATTATTCGTGAAATCTTCACCCCATTTTTGCAGAGCTGTTGGGCTAACAATAGAGAAGGGGGTTATCGCGATTGTATAGATAAAGGGGGCATAAGCTGTTTTAAGATGGATTTGGACGGTAAAGTCATCAACAGCGATAATTTTATCCACAATCTCTGCCAACCCCGTAGCTACCCAGTAAATGTAGCTGCCGCCAACCTTGTGGAACGGATGTGTCTCATCGTGCTGTCGGTTAAGGGAAAACAGAACGGCTTCGGCATTGAAGGGAGTACCGTCATGGAAAGTTACGCCGCGTCGAAGGTGAAAAGTCCATATTAATCCGTCTTCCGAACTCTCCCAACTTGTCGCAAGTGCGGGTTCGAGATCGGTGCTTTCGTCTTTGTATTGGATAAGCGTATCGTAAATGTTATCGCAGACTTTGAAGGACTCGCCATCTTCCTCGTGAGCCGGATCTAACCCAACGGAGTCTCCACCGCGCCCAAAAATTAAGGTGCCCCCGCGCTTCGCGTGTGAGTCGGCGAACACTGGCGCGAACCCCGCAAAGACGGATATTAGAAGCGTGAATAAGAGGATAGGTGTAAAAAATCTGTATTTCATAAATTTCTCCAGGATTTATTGAGAGATATACCGTTTATGATACGGACTTTTCTGCAAAATGTCAAATGGTTTTCGGTTTTCGGACATCAGTAACAAGAAACTTTTGTTAAACGAGAACCTCTATAACTGACAACTGACAACTAATAACTGGTAACCAATATCAGGTTTGAAACCCTATTTCTATAAAAATCGTTTTATTAATTGGGATAATGTTTTAAGAATAGTAATAGGGTTTAATTTGCCTACAGAAGAATTATGTTATCTTTTGAACAACTCATCCAGAATTTAACGGACACAACGCAACCGAGTATGGTGCGCAGCAGTGCTATCGCAGGTCTTGTCTCACAAGGCAACTCACACGGAATAGCAACCCTAATTGAGATGCTCGCTGATCCAGATTCGATGATACGGCGCGAAGCTGCAATGGCACTTCAGCAGCTGAATGCAACTCGGGCAGCGGAAGCACTGCTTAAGGCATTGCGAGTGGAGTCAAACGATCTAACACTTTGGGCAATGCTTGAAGCGATTGGCGAGTTGGCTACGGCTGATGCCTTGCCTGCGCTTGAATCGTTTCGTACTCTTGGCTCTATGCTCACGCGGATCGAAGTGAAGAAAAGCATGGCTCGGATCCATACCCGTTATGTCAACGGAGATACCGCTACATCTCCAGAGGTGTCTAAACAGCACGAGGCACAGGTAGATACAGATGGACCATCTCCGACTACAGATATTGAAAATTCACCCGCCATGCCAGAGGAGGAAGTAATAACGTCCGAGTCGGATGTTCCGCAGGCTCACAGCGTGGAAGGTCTTCAAACCAGTACGACCACCGACCCACTTGTAGAACAGGTAGAAGAAAATGTGGCAGCGGATGAAGTATCAACAACTGAATCCAATACGGAACAATCGAGGGTATATATAGAAGCGACATTCGTAGGGCCTCCTATCGACCCAGATGGAAAGACTGAGATGGTTCCGGAAGAAATAACGGATATCTCGGATTATGAACAGTTCACCGATGAACCCGTTGAAGTTATGGAGGAAACGGAATCTGTAGATGAAGTAACGGATATCTCAGATTCTGAGCAGCTTGATGATGAATTGGTTGAGGTACAAGCGGAACCCGTAGACGAGGTAACGGATATACCCGATTATGAACAGTTCACCGATGAACCTGTTGAACCTATAGGTGAAACCCAAGCGGAGGATACCCAAACAACCGATATAGAAGCAACACAACGAGAAAAAGAAGATCAAGAGATAAACGATTTAGCGGAATCTATCGCGCAATCGTCTCGTCTTGCAGGTTCCTCCGTTAATCTCCCTATGTTAGCACCCAATGCTGCCACTGTACCATATCAGGCAGAGGAAACAGCACTTGAACCCACCCCAAGGAATTTCTTCCTTACCTTGATACATCCCGGTAGGTATCTCTCCAAGCAATGGTTGCAACGCACGCGCGTTTATCTGATACTCTGGGCTGTGCTCCTTATCGTCACGATCGGTTTCACACAGTATCAGAAGCACACAAAAATAGAGTTAAGTCCACTATCCCGTTTTGGACTCTCTATCAGTGAACTACCAGAGGTGGTAAAACGTTCGTTAGCGGAAGGTGACTTCTATATTCAGGAGGGGTATTATCAAAAAGCCATTAATTCGTATGAATTGAGTAGAGGACTCGGTGCCCTACCCGTTAGTTTTTATAGGAAACTTGGGTTTGCCTACTTTAAGGAAGGTCAGTACGCACTTGCCATTGAAGCGTATGAGCTGTTTTTAGAGGCAAGAGAGAATGAAAACCCCGATATGTTTGCTGCAGAAGCCTCACTCGTTGGGATTTATCCGCTTACTTCGGTACGGGAACAAACGACCCGAGATTATGAAACCTACAATATCCTTGGCACAGCATATATGAAGCTCGGACGTGCTCTGGACGCACAACACGCCTACGAAAAAGCGATACACCTCGCCCCTAAATATGGGGAGGCATACAATAATCTCGCTCGTCTCTATGCAGGCGATTATCCGAACCCCTTGCCAGCAAGCTTTAACGCCCCGCCAGTCTTGGGGCTGCTGTCTACGAATCCAGTTCTGCAGACTTCGCCCAAACTCCGATTCGCCGAGGCGTTAGCCTATACAGCGGTGACGCTGAATCCCGATGTTGCTGCTTATCACGACACACTCGGCTGGGTGTTATCAAAACGGGGCCTGCTGAACAGGGCAATGAATGTTTTAGAACGGGCTATTGATCTACAGAGCGATGCTGTTGAACCGCATTATCATCTCGCACAGGTTGCACTAAAAGCGAATGAACGGAAAAAGGCAATAAAAGCAATCCAAAACGTCTTCAAACTCAACCCCGCCTTTGTATCTATCAATACAGCGGAATAGCCAGCAAGAAAGTTTCAAAGTGTGCGAAAGTGTACTGAAGTGCGCTAAAGTTATCACGCCATAAACGTCTTTCAGTTTTACCAGACTTTACAGATTTTAGAACACTTTACAGACTTTAGTTAGCGAACCACAGAGAGTTTACCGATGCGCTGATCCGTTTCAGATGAAAGGACATAGATATAGACACCGCTGCTGATGCCAAAAAGCTCCCAAACCCTCCTATCCCTTTCATGTGCTGTCCGAGTAAATGACGCAATACGCGCCCCACTCACATCGTAGATATAAATGTTAGTTCCCGCTGGTAGTTTATCGAATGTAACTTGATTACACGCTGCCACTGGATTGGGATAGACAACCACTTCTGCGAGCGTTGGTGCTGGAAGTGTTATTGTGAACATTCTGGCATCCTCCGCGAGATCAGCACCGTATATGTCCGAAAGTTGCAATGCCTCAATCTGGTAATGATTACCTGTGCGGAAGACCTCCGGTGAGAATGTAAGCATAACCCGTTTCTGTGTTTTATCAAGAATCGCCGAGCGCGGTGTATAATAATCTGATCCGTTTTCCCAGTCTCCTTTCCCATGTAAGCGATAACGCCCCGCGTGCGTGGCGGAAACTCCCATCGGTTTATCAAAATCCAATAGAAGTTGATTCGGTGGTGAAAGCACAGCGGTAAGCAACCGCGGATGTCGAGTCGGCACAACAGATATTGATGTGGATTGCCTTGAAAATGTACCGTTTGAATGCCGAGCCGCGATGGCGTACCAGTACGTTTTCCCTGTACTAAGTCCAATATCCGTGAAATACGTTTCCCGAATCCCATCACGAATCTTTTCCAGGGCATTCTCACGTTCTCCGCGATAGACGATATATGTTACGGCACCCTCTACTTCCTGCCAAGTCAGATGGATAGAAAGCGCATTGATCGGTTTCGCTGTAATTCCCCAAGGTGCTCTAAGAGGAACACTCGATGGCGAGATTGCGGATGCAGATGTCTCAAAAACGGTCAAGACATTATTGCTGTTAAACAGTAATTCATTTGCTCCATTTCCGTTCAAGTCAGCCACAATCGGATTGAAGGTGCTGGTCGCGGTGTGGTGCCAGATAGATTGATAGCCTATGCCATCATACTGCAGAAGATAAAAATTTGGGGGCGTAGCGATACAGAGTTCATTGCGTCCATCGTTATCCGCGTCCGCAATGGTCATTCCATTACCGCCATCCCACACGTCACGAATGCGTTGCGTCCATACAGGGCGATAAGTATCATCACCGTCCGATTTAAAAATAGTTAAAAACCAGTGGTAATATCGAATGTCGAGTTTTATGGTTCCAACTTGAGTTCCCGTCTTAGCACAGATAGCAAATTCGTCGTTTCCATCGCCGTCCATATCCCCAGCGGCAAAGAGTTGCGGGGTACCTTCAGGAAACGTGCTTATCCACGTTTGCCTGTATTGGTTATTTCCAGTGGCTTCATGTATGAAGACGCTCCCATCGTTGTCGCCTGCTAAAATTTCTGTCCGTCCATCGCCATCAAAATCGCCAGTCGCGAAATTCGCACTAATCCCACTGTTTCCCCACATTGGGTTTTCAAGGGTCGCTGCAATTCGATAATCGTTGTCTCCAACCGCCTCGTATACTGAAATAGCATTAGTCGTGTCATTACGAGCGAAAATTTCAGGTCTGCCGTCTGCATCCACATCTACAATTGTCCGACTCCAATGCCCTTGTGCTTCCCAGATACGTTCCGTTGGAAATTCGCCTTGTGCGGGTTGCTCCAGCAAAAATGTCGCGCCTGAAGCATTGCACAATATTTCTATAAGCCCGTCGTTATCTGTATCCGCTGATGCCCAGGGCCACAGCGATTCAGTGTATGAAAAGACCTGTTTGTATGTTCCAGTATCCGCTATCTCAAGAATTCGCGCCGTGCCTGTCTCCGTTTCAACGGCGAAGATTTCCAATTTTCCGTTGCTGTCTATATCTACTGGCGAGGCGATAGCATGCAATCCACTATCGGTTGATGCGACTCGCGGGAAATGCGATGTAAAAATCGGAATATCGTTCACCTCCATCTGATATAACCTGCCGCTGTTGTTATTGATTTGCAGCGCACCGACGTTGCTTTTCACCGCTAATCGGTAAAAATAAGTGCCCGGAGGTACGCCTAAATCGGATATGTTGATGAAATGAAGCAGATTCTCTGCGTCTGAATGGACGGTTCTATCAATATTTCCGTTTGCATCAACAAATTCGATTTTGCCTGTGGTTAATGCTTCCGTTTCCCACATCACCACTGAATTGCGTTTGTTTCCCACAAGCCACGGTTGGGCTTCATGCTTTATAATAAGAGGTGCCTCGTGCGTCACATCAACAACCGCCTTAGCTCTCCTGATGTCTCCGTTTTTGGATTTAACACTCAGTCGCAGCGTATATCTGCCTTCCGCTAAAGCAGAAGTATCCCACTTGTATAGGCACACACCAAACTTCGGTTCAGTTTGCACGCCTCCCAACGGATACCATAAATCAGGAACTTCACCGATGCCATACGCCAGCCAGTATTCAGAAAATTCAGCACCGCCTGCGCTACCGATGATTTCAACACTATCGAAAATAACCGCGCTCGCTATCTCTGCCCCCATGATTTCAAGTCCATCGAGATTTTGTTGCAAGGTCCGTTGCGTATGAATCTCCGCAACAAGCGATATTGAAGTCGAGAGTGCTGCGTATGCATCAAGTGAGCCTGCTCCAACGAGTTCCGTAATGAAAAGTGGTTTGGCGGTAGCACTTAAACTCTCTTGAATCTCTATGTTAGTCGCGTGTGGATTCGCGGACAAAACGAGCGCAGCCACACCGGACACATGCGGTGCCGCCATGGACGTGCCGGATCTCTTTTGATATTCTCCGTTGAGTGCTGTGCTGAGAATTTCTTCACCGGGTGCAGCGATGTTAATGGTAGCCCCGAAATTAGAAGCGTCATACAACTGCTTTTCCTGCCCAAGTCCCGCAACGGAGATAACATGTCTCAGGGCAGCAGGATAGTAAGAGCCAGCTGCCGACGAATTGCCCGCGGCACTAACCAGTATACATCCGCGAGCGTAAGCATATTCTACGGCATCTTCTATGATGAAGGCGCGCACGGTATCCCCCCAACTCATGTTAATCACTCGTGCCCCGTTGTCTGCAGCATAAACGATGGCAGCGGCAAGGTCGTCGTTTTGGAGATAAGCACCGCCCCCAAATTTAAAACCGGCTCTGAGAGGCATCAAACGGCAGTTCGGTGCGATCCCAGCAACGCCAACCCCGTTGTCCGCTTTCGCAGCGATGATACCGGAGACGTGCGTTCCGTGTCCTGTTTCATCTTCAGGATCGTTGTCACGGACTGTCCAATCACCGCTGCCGGGCAGGGTTGGTGCGTCGCTGAAATCCCACCCGTTTCTGTCATCAATATAACCGTTTCCGTCATCGTCAATCCCGTTCCTCGGAATCTCATCCGTGTTTTCCCAAAGCTGCGAACGAAATTCAGGGTGTCGGGTCGCGATCCCGCTATCAACGACTGCCACTGTTACTTCGGGTGTTCCCTGTTCGATACTCCAGGCTTGTAGCATATTGAGTACTGTCAGATTCCACTGTTCAGCGTAGTTTGGATCGTTCGGCGGCGTTTTCGCAAGAGGTCGGTTGAGGCGGTTCATTTCAACCGCTTCAATTGCAGGGTGTCGTTCATACCGTCTACGTAAGGGCTCCAATTGCCACTCTGTAGGGAATCGAATAAGGTAAATACGGCGAAGTCGAGGGTGTTGCCCGCCAGATGTAGTAGCCGGAAAGACAGGAAAAACAGACACCGCACCGAGTCGTCTACTCAACCTTTCGAGTTGCTCGTCCGAAACCTCTGGTTGTAAACGGACGATCAGCTCACCCGGTGTGTTGGTGGTATATGTAAAATTGTCTGAAGTGCTTTGGGCAAAGACAAATTGCGAATTTACAAGTAACAAGAGAATATAAAGATAGATAGTTTTTTTTAGCATATTTTAACTTTTTTAGAAATACGTAAACATTTTATCCTTTGTCGCGTTATAGTACAGTATATCTTGTGCTTACGATTTTCTGAATAAAATTGCAATTCTATATTTTTATCTGTTATATTTAATAATAGAGAATTCAGAGAGAAAAAACAAATTTTTTTCCTCCGCTGTAATAAATAAGGAAATACAATTATGAAAGCCTCAGAATTGATTGTTAAATGTCTGGAAAACGAAAACGTTGACTATATATTTGGAATACCGGGTGAAGAAAATCTGGATCTGATGGACGCGCTGTTGGAATCCAATATCCAATTCGTTCAAACGCGTGATGAGCGCGGTGCCGCCTTCATGGCTGATGTCTATGGTCGTCTCACTGGACGTGCTGGCATCTGCCTGGCTACCTTAGGTCCCGGAGCGATGAACCTCGTCACAGGTGTTGCTGATGCGAATATGGATAGAGCACCGCTGGTCGCAATCACCGGGCAAGCGAGTTTAGACAGGATGCACAAAGAATCTCACCAATATATGGATGTCGTTTCTGTCTTCAAACCGATGACCAAGTGGAATACACTCCTCCATCTTCCCGAAATCATCCCGGAGTCAATCAGTAAAGCCTTCAAAACCGCGACAGCGGAGAAACCCGGGGCTACACACATCGACTTTCCAGAGGATGTCGCCAAGATGGAAGTCAGCGCGGAACCTGTACCACACGACTTTCCGAGTGAAGCGGAACCCGTTGCTTCCTGTTTGCTGCGCGCCGCGCAGCTGATCAACGACGCAAAACAACCCATTATCCTCGCAGGAAACGGTGTCGTTCGTCAAAATGCCTCTCGAATTCTGACACAATTCGCTGAAATGACGAATATTCCCGTCGCGCACACCTTTATGGGCAAAGGCAGCATTCCCTGGACGCATCGACTCTCTCTCCTCAGTGTCGGATTGCAGGCAAACGATTTCGTCTCTTGTGGATTTGACCGTGCCGATCTCGTTATCGCAATCGGCTACGATATCGTCGAATATCACCCAAGTCTGTGGAACCCCGAACGGAACAAGAAACTCATCCATATTGATACACAACCGAGCGAAAGTGATGCCGCTTACGTCACTGATGTCGAGATGGTAGGCAACATCCGGCAGAGCCTCAGACACTTGATGGCACAAGAAATCTATCCCAAGGATTCGGAGTATGCCTCAAACACGTTGCGGAAAATCATACTCGACCAACTCGACGAACATCGCGATGATACGGGATTTCCCATAAAGCCGCAAAAAATCTTGAGTGATGTCCGTTCTGTACTCGCTGAAGATGACATTGTTATCTCTGATGTCGGCGCGCACAAAATGTGGATTGCACGCATGTACCCCTGTTATCAACCCAATACGTGCATCATCTCCAACGGTTTCGCTGCCATGGGCATCGCGCTACCGGGCGCTTTCGTCGCTAAACTTATCTATCCAGAACGTAAATGTTTGGCAATCTGCGGCGACGGCGGGTTCATGATGAACTCGCAGGAACTCGAAACGGCTACGCGAATGGGTGTACCGTTTGTCACCCTTATCTTCAATGACGAGGCTTACGGGCTTATTGAGTGGAAGCAGATGAACGGGTTCGGAAGACCCGCACATATTGATTTCACGAACCCTGATTTCGTCAAATACGCCGAAGCCTTCGGTGCCAAGGGCTATAAAGTTGAAGGAAGTGATGAATTAGTTCCCATACTCGAAAACGCGTTCAATCAGAAAGTTCCTTCAGTTATCGATTGCCCAGTTGATTATTCCGAAAATCTACGTTTAACCAACGCACTTGGGCAGTTGACGTGTCCAATTTAATTAGAACTTACGCAATACGGAATTTTATCGCGTCGGATCGAAAATAAAAGTCTCGGTGAATTCATCAAGGTCTATCCCGTCCCTTTCCAGTTCTTTGATCCGTTCTTTTGTTTCTTGTACGGCTTCTTTCTGATGTTGAATAAGTTCTTGACCGTAGTCGTTGTCTATGGCGATCTCAAGTAGGATTTCGTCTATAGCAAGTATCTGGGGTAATGTCGCTACACCCGCGGTATCCATATCAAAGAGAAGTTTGGCATACTCGTCTGACTTCGGATGGTTATCGTGTAGGACGGATGAGGCGGTTTTCAGGGCTTCAAGAGCGGCATCAGGATCGGTTTCCTTGAGTTCGAGATATTTATTGAGGTGTTCTCTGGAAGCGACCTCTCGTGCTTTCCATGCTTCTAACGGGTCATCTGTTCCTGCGACTTCCTCCGATGCAACTTTGGGAACCAGTGTGGATTCTTCTGTATCTGTGTCCCCACAACCAAGAAATCCAATAAAGACAACCACGACCATTGTAAGATATACGTGTGCTGGGTATTTCAACTTTTTTTCTCCTAATGTGTAGAATGTGAAAAAAAAATGCGTGAGTCCAAATTTTTGTCTCTTTTATACAGAACTCACGTTAATATCAGAGAACGAAATCCTGAATTTTGATTGCGCTGCGGCACGGAAAATGCTATCATCTTTTATAGTAAAGTCTAAAAATAAGTGCACACTCTATAAACACAAGCACCCTTCCGCCGCTGGCGCAGGTGTTTTTGCTGGAGGTATTTGATAGGGTATTTCTGCGGATTTCTTCTACTAACCTCGCCAATCTTTGAGTGTATAATTAATTGTTGGCTTTACTATAAACGCTAATCATGGTCTTTAGTCTATTTACTTTGGGATTCACTTCGTTTTTTTTATAGGAGGATATCGTATCCAAAAATGGCAGTTTCAACAATTGAGTGGGTGGACGGCAGAATTCGGATGATCGACCAAACGCTGTTGCCCAACGAATTCAAGCAGATTTATTGCGATGATCTCCCGTCGATCTGGGAAGCGATTAAATCGCTGCGGGTCCGTGGTGCACCTGCGATCGGTATCGCTGGTGCTTTGGGCGCGGTGCTCGGCGTATGGAATTCCACTGCAAAAACCTACGATGCTTTTGCCGCAGAACTTAAATCCGCTACCGATTATTTGGCAACGTCGCGTCCGACAGCCGTTAATCTCTTTTGGGCACTCGATAGAATGACCCAAACAGCGGAAAAGAACAGCCACCTTCAGATCCCTGAACTCAAAGAGGTGCTACTTGCTGAGGCACTGGAGATTATTGCTGAGGATAAAGAAATGTGTCGTGCCATCGGGCAGCACGGTATGGCGTTGCTAAATGAAAATGACACTATTTTGACGCACTGCAACGCCGGTGGATTAGCAACATCAGACTACGGCACTGCCTTAGCAGTTATGTTCAGCGCTCACGAGGCTGGTAAGAAGATCCAAGTCTACGCTGATGAGACGCGCCCGCTTTTACAAGGTGCCCGCCTCACCACTTGGGAACTCATGCAAGCTGGCATTGACGTGACGCTCATCTGTGATAACATGGCAGCGCAGGTCATGAAAGAGGACAAAATCCAATGCGTTATTGTGGGTGCCGACCGGATTGCCGCAAATGGGGACACTGCAAACAAGATCGGCACCTATAATGTCGCTATCCTTGCAGAAGCACACGGCATACCTTTTTATGTCGCTGCGCCGACTTCAACCTTAGACTTCGCCCTTGCGACGGGCGCAGAGATTCCGATTGAGCAGCGCGCAGCAGAAGAGGTAACCGAAGGCTTCGGAAAACTAACCGCACCTGAAGGTGTCAAGGTTTACAGCCCCGCGTTTGATGTTACACCCGCGACGTTGGTCACAGCGATTATCACCGAAAAAGGCGTAGCGCGTGCCCCTTATACAGAGAGTTTGCAAGCTTTGCGCGATGCATAAACACGTTCTTCAAGTTACGCGGCTTTCGCAATGTTCGATCGCGTGCCACTTATGTCAAAGCAGTCGTACTGATTCGTGTTCATAATCCGAGTCGCAAACGCCATCGCCTGTTTTTCTGTGAGGTAGCCGTCCGCAATTTCGGCTTCAAGGGCGCGTCGAATTTCGTTTCTCGCTTGGATCGCGTACGCCATAGCACTGGTCGGCCAGCCTGTATCGCCGCCGAAGGCGAACAGTTTATTTGACGGAACAGCATGGATGCACCGGCGAAGAAAATCACGCGAACTGTAAGGATCGATGCTCCACGCCCAGCAGAAGTCAACCCAAATATTGCGGTAGTGCTTGGCAAGGGCGACCAGTTCATCGTTGTAAGGGTAGGCAATGTGCATTAATACAAACTTCGCATCGAGATAACGAGCGAACAAGGCACACATATTACCGGCAGGAATACGACGCACCGGCATCCGGTCATTGCCTGCATAATAACCCGTGTGAATTTTGAACGGAAGATTGTGTTCAATCGTGAGTTCAACGCCGCGTGCCCAGCACCAATCACCGAGGCAAAGTCGCGTTGCTTCATCAACCTCTGCAGCGGGTTTTGTAAGCGTAGCATTGAGTGCAGCGGCAGCCTCGGCATCGCTTCTTTCGGTCCAATCGAGTGTGCGGTTGTAGGCGTGTTGCGATTTTACAGCGATCGCACAGGGAGCATGTTTGGCAAAAATTGCCTCCATAGCACCCTTGAGTGATGCAAGGTCGTTGACTTCAACACCTGTTTCGGCGTGGATAGCACTCGGATCAACCTGCCCGTTACAAAAGGTTGCCCACGAGAGATCGTAGAGAAAGAAATCGGGACCGGATGTATCAGGTGTACACTGCCAACTGAAATCATCCGTTTGAATATGGTCAAGATTCGCGATGTCGTGTAAAATGTGATAACGTTTGCCGGGCGCGCGGAGCGTCTTTAGGTTATCGGCACCCGCGAGCCCATCAGCTGTCAGTTCGTCGAGTCCATAGATGTGTTTCGCAATGAGACTGACTGCCTCGCCATACCCGGTAAATTGCGTCGCTTCCCACGCATCTCGGATACCTTCAAACCGTGATGCGATGTCTTGAGACGCATCCATCAGGTTTTGCATCGCTTTTGCAGAGGCACCGGCTGTCACGAGATCAGCAGGCACGTAGTTTCCGAATAGGTCTTGGAGGATATCGGGGCCATTTTCGACCCATTCGGTTTCACGCCTCATGTGTTCGTGTGTATCAACAAGGCGAATAGATTGGATGTGGTGTGTCAAATCGGTGGTGGTCTCCATGCAAGGTCTCCTATAAAAGGTAAAAACTGAGTATCTGTAGTCTTGTACTTGACAGATGCGTTAAATTGTGATTTAATATATAATGTCTTGGCAATTTACCCTGCTTTTTCGTATTGTAGGGTAGCGTTAATTTCAGAAAGGTGAAATCTGCTCTATTATATAAAGGGTAGAATTATTGTGTCAAGAGAAACCGCAAATTCGATAGAGCCTTTTGGTTTTCAACTTTCCGCCGCTCGCTTTTAATGGGATGTCACGACCCAGCGGTTGCTCGTACATCACCGAGCGCGCCAACTTACGGTACAGCAAATTTGGGAGACTCACTCGTAGCCTCTCTATATGAAAAAGGAATGCTCGCGCAGGAACGCGAATGGTTAGCGTCACCTTCCTAAAAAGGGGCAAGACCACAGGAGCATATAATGCCTACAGGACGGATTAAGTACTACAATTTCGATAAAGGCTTCGGATTTATCGCGCAAGATAGTAGTGATGCAGATGTCTTCTTACATAGTTCTGCTATTAAGCAGCCCGAATACGAAGAACTCCGCGTTGGACAGCGCGTAAAATACAACATTATTGAAGGTGAAAAGGGACTCGTTGCCCAAAATGTCGAAGTATTGTTGACACCGACGGAACGCCGATGGCTGCGGCAAGGGAAAGCAATTATCCCGCGCGGTTACGCCGGTTTTCCCGGCCAAGGTCAGGGGCAATTTATCAGTGATGAGGCGATAACCTCCACTAATTATGAAGCCGACCAATCAAAGCCGATTCGGAATCGCCGTGACAACAATACATCTGGAGCCCCCTTGAAACCGGCAGCGAAATCGCCACGCAGTCAACATACCTCAACACACGGTTTTAAGGATTCCGCAGCACCGACACCAGAGACACCAGACCCATCTTCAAAGCAACTCAGCTTTGGCGACCTCTACATTCTCAAACAGATTAATTTTGAAACATCTATGTTTTTCGCGTTGTACGACCGTGTACAACTGCCTGCTACTGTCCTTGAAATGACGCTCTCCAGCTTGACGCTCAATAGTAATGGGAAGGAGCAGCAGATCGCTAAAACGGATGTTAAATACTGTTATAAAGATATTGATGCAGAAAGGGTCCAGGCATCCGTTGATATGGATGAGGCTCTGAAGGAACAACAATTAACGCAACTAACGGCTGATGAACAAGCACCTGAGATTGATACCGAAGCCGTTCAACACGCCCGAAAAAATGGAATCTCAGTGGCGGTTACGCTCCGCGAGGGAGAGATCTTTCAGGGCGTTATAGACTGGGTCAGTCCTTATGAGATTAAACTCATTTTAAAGAACGGTGCAAAGGTTGTTATCTTCCGGCATGCTGTGTACAGTCTTACCGTAGGTTAGGTGCTGCCATGAAAGCGTATCATGAACTCCTTGATGAGATTCAGCGCGATGTCGAACGCTTGCGCGAAGAATCGGGGGGTGTGCCATGCCCAGCGAACTGTTTTTCTTGCTGCCGAAACACCGCAACGATGGCGATAAGTGAAGTTGAGGCGCGCGACCTAAAGATCGGATTGGAAGCACTGCCTGTTGAGATCCGTTCACATATTCGTCAAAAAGCGGAACGGAGCATCAAGAAGTTGAAGGCGCGCGGCTATGATGTTGAAAACATCACGCCAGATGCCGGCATGGAAGCAATTGGCGTCATAAAAGGCACCCCTGAAGGCGAATGCCCTATGTTGATTGGTGGGGTCTGCTCGGTTTACGAACACCGCCCGGTCATCTGCCGAGTTTGGGGCTATCCCATTCATAACGGCAATGAATTAGCCTGTTGTAACAAAACCTTCATTGGGAAACGTCGCCGTTTCCGTCCGCTCAATTACGATCGCTATTGGAAGGTGTGTCAAAAGCTTAGCACGGAACTCGGTGCGACCCAAAAGACACCAAACTGTTATCTCGTTTTCCGTTTGTTGTCGGAATAACGCACCGTACATCTTCCCGCTTTCTTTCGCTGGCGAGGTTTTCAACCTCGTTTATTTTTTTGGGCTACAGCGCATCTCATTGTAAGCCCTAAATTATTGGGATGCCTCGCTCAACTCACGCAAAAACTCGAACGTATAAATCCCGGTACGATGTCCATCGCTCCATACCAGCCTCACGGCGTAGCGTCCAACGCGCTGAATATCCACAAGCTGTAGGTTGTCAAAAAAATCGTCAGAAGGCAGGATATGGAAAGGGTCTTTTCCTGAACGTTCGGCATCACAGTGTGCACAGGGGCATTTTTGTCGTAGAAGTCGGTAGGGCAACTCGCTGCGATGAGAGTCTTTCCATTGAATTTCCAAGTGCATAGGCGTTCTTTCAATGCGAGTTGGTTGAAAATTCTGCATAGTGGTTTCTTAAGAGAAATGCCCTTTGTATAGAAAAAACGGTTGCTGATTCTGCGACCACAAGCAGTCTCGCAAATCGACAACCGTTTAATGCGTTAGGATCGAAGGATTGCTCCCACTAACCGTTATTCAAAGTACTCCGCATTGATTTCGATGAATTCTTCCCACTCTTCGGGAACATCTTCTTCCATGAAGATGGCTTCGACAGGGCATTCAGGTTCGCATACACCACAATCGATGCACTCTTCTGGGTCGATGTAGAGCTGAGTTTCTTCCTCAAACTCATCAGCATCGGGTAGGGGATGGATGCAGTCCACTGGACACACATCAACGCATGAACTGTCCTTAACATCTACACACGGTTCACAAATCACATACGTCATGTTGGAAAACTCCTTTCCGCTGGATTTATTATAAGAACCTCCATATCACACGGGCGGTAACTTCACTTAACAGACGAGGTTAGTCCCTATTTGATGAAGGCGTTACAAAGACATCGTCATATATGGCGTTTTTTGGAAGTTGTCTGCTGAATTGCGATCAGGACACTTTGACATACTCCCACGCTGAAGCGAGAGGTTTTGATAAATGATACCACATGTAATTTGCTTTGTCAAATTATATTTACAACGCAGTACGGCTATTCCGCTTCTTCCTTTAGTTTGACTGGGTTTTGAACAACTCTGAATTACAAGAATCTCGAACGCAGGCTATGTATTATTATATGCCAAGCTTCTCTATGATTGTAGGACGTATTCCAGATTTATATATTGCTCACGATTTTCTTCCCTTCCAAACAACTCTTACCAGTGAAGGAAAAATTAAGTAGCATTGGAAAAATTTGACAAACCCAAAGTTTTTGTGGTAGTATATCATAATTGGAAATTGTTGCTTACAAGTCCCATTCTATTGCAAAGTGCAGGTTCCCTGTCTCCAACAACCATAGGAACATCATGAGAAAACCCTCTTCTAAAAAATGGTCATTCAGTAATTCAAATTTTGATAGCAGTTTAGCGTTGGCATCCGAAGTGGGTATCTCTCCATTTGCTGCACAACTCCTTATTAATCGCAGCATAAAAACTGCTGCTGAAGCGCGCGCCTACCTTTACCCAACTTTTGATGAACTTCATTCTCCTTTTAAATTAGCAGATATGGACAAAGCCGTAGAACGGATACACAAGGCGATCTCGCGCGGTGAGAAAATTTGTGTCTACGGCGATTATGATACCGATGGTACCACCGCGACTGCGCTGCTGCTCAACACATTCCGCCAGATGGATGTCCCCGCGGGCTACTATATCCCGAATCGGTTTGGAGAAGGCTATGGACTTAGCGAAGATACCGTAAGAAAAATCCATGCCAAGAACGAAGCAGACTTACTCATTACTGTCGACTGTGGTATTACGTCGGTTAAGGAGGTCGCGTTAGCCAACGAACTGGGTATGGATGTCATTGTCACCGATCACCACCAACCTGAGGAGGAGCAGCCGCCAGCACACGCCCTGATTTCACCGAAGGTACCAGGGAACGAATACCCGTATACCGAACTCGCTGGTGTCGGTTTAGCCTTCAAATTGGCACAAGGGTTAATCGACGATAAACCGTTTCTTGAATCATTGCTGGATCTGGTGGCATTAGGGACAGTTGTAGATATGGCACCCTTGACGGGGGAGAATCGCATTTTAAGCCGCTTGGGATTGGCGGAGCTTGACAAACGCGAACGCCCTGGAATTCATAGTTTATGCGAAGCAGCCGGGCACAAAATTGACACGCCACTCGACGGGTACGCACTCTCTTTTAAATTGGGACCCCGTATCAACGCCGCTGGACGGATGGACACCGCACACAAAGTGGTTGACCTGCTCACCACCGATTCCGAGGATGTTGCAACTCGGATTGCCTCCGAACTGAATCAAGCAAATCAGCAGCGACAGGAATTGGAACGGCAGATTCAAGACCAAGCACTGGAGATAATTGAAAAAGAGATAGATGATGATACGATAGGTATTGTTGTCGCTAGTGACAAGTGGGACGAGAAAGCACAAGGCGTTGTCGGCATCGTCGCTGCGCGTTTGATGCAAACCTTCTACAAACCTGCTGTTGTCCTCGCAATCAACGGCGATGAGGCGACTGGATCCGGGCGTTGTATTGAGGGAATGAATCTCGCCAACAGTTTTATCGCCTGCACCGAATTGCTCGTGAGACACGGTGGACACGCAGCCGCGGCAGGATTGACGCTCAAGACGAAAAATATTCCAAAATTCAGAGAGGCTTTCAACGCATACGCGGCTGAGGAACTCACAGCAGAAAAACTACAACCGAAACTCGACCTCGAGTTTGAAACACATCTTTCACTTTTGACGTTAGACACCCTAAAAGAACTTGAACAATTTGAACCCTTTGGAAAAGATAATCCAGCACCCCTTTTCGGTGCACATCGCGTCAAAGTTGACGGGCTACCCTCGCAAATGGGAAAAGAGAAAAACCATCTGCGGATGTTTGTTAGAGATGGCACGGTGAAACGACGCGCGATTGACTGGGGTGCAGGCGACAAACTTATTACCTTCAGACGTCCCAATATGTCACTTGATATCGCCTTTTCACCCCAAGTCAACGAGTGGCAAGGAAACCGCTCCGTACAACTTATCCTTAAGGATTGGGAGGTCCATCCGGAAGGCAGAGAAATCAATTGGGATGTATTTCCTAAACTCGATGACAAATCCTCTGTAAAACTTGTTGACAGACGGAACACGAATAAAAAGAATTATCTTTTAAGCTTGCTTGCACGAGAACAATCTTGTATAATTTATGTACGAGACGAAGAAATGTTGGATCTCCTGCTTACAAAACTTTTACCGGAGAGCATTGAGGGAGTCGCGCGACATAATGAAGCGATGTCCGAGGCAGAAGAAGCAGCGTTATTGAAACAATTGGAAAATGGGGAACTCCGGACAATCGCCTCAAGTAGCACTTTTTCACATCTGGAAGCGTTTCCTTTTGTTGAACACGTTGTTTTTTGTCATCTCGCACCGAGCCACGATCTCTTTTTCAGTCGATGTGAACCTGCTTTTGCAACCACCGAAACCTCTTATCTGCATCTCATCTATAGCGATACAGATGAAACGGAGATGCACAATTGGATTTCTAAAAAATACCCTGCGGATGACGAATTGCGGCGACTCTACGGAAGCATACGAACGGTCATACAATCCAATGGTGCCGAGGGCTACCGTGAAGCAGAGATACTGAAGAGTGGGTTAGGGTCTCTATCAACACTCCAAACAGGACTTACCATCTTTGAGGAATTGCAGTTCATTGAGCGGCATGGAGACCCCGATAATAAACTCGTAAAACTCCTTCAGGGTCAGAAAAGGGACTTATCTCGTTCACCGACCTATTTAAGAGGAGAGTGGATTAAGCAGACAAGTCCTTCTTTTATAGAGTTTCAATTAAAGGAAAATATCGAATCTATGTGGGGGCGCATAGAAAATGAGTATCAAATCCTTAGTGAACCAAATTCAAGCATATAATCCCGATGCAGAGGTTGAACTGCTGGAACGTTGCTACCGCTTCGCGCAAGAAGCACATAAGGGGCAACAACGAAAATCCGGGGAGCCTTACTTTACGCACTGCCTCAAAACCGCTGAGATACTCGCCGAACTCCGACTGGACACGCATACAATCTGCGCTGGACTCATGCACGATGTCCTTGAAGATACGCGGATCACTCGCGAGGAGATGCAAGTACGATTCGGTGCCAACATTGCCAATCTCGTTGAGGGTGTCACAAAGATAGGTCAGTATAAACTCAGTGTTACCTCCCAGGTTCCAGACGCTACGACAAGCACAGTTGAACATCGCGTCCACCGAAAACGCCAAGCCGAGACCTACCGGAAACTCCTGTTAGCAACAGCGGAAGATATGCGGGTCATCCTCATTAAACTCGCAGATCGACTCCATAACATGGAAACGCTCGGGTTCCTCTCAAGCGAGAAATGCCAACGCGTCGCAAAGGAAACTGTCGATATTTATGCCCCGATCGCACACCGATTGGGGCTTTGGCGTATCATGGGGCGTCTTGAAGACCTTGCATTCAAGCATCTCTATCCCATCGAATACCGAAAAATTGCCGACCTCCTGAATCAGAAACTCGCTGAACGCGAGGCATATTGTGAGAAGATGGTTAAGGAAATTCGCCAAGAATTTGAAAAGCGTGGCGTTTTTGCGGATGTGCACGGGCGGACAAAGCATATCTATAGCATTTACCAGAAAATGCAACAGAAAGGGACACCTTTCAGTGAGATCCGAGACTTGGTCGGGCTTCGAATTCTCGTCAAAACTGAAGCGGATTGCTACATCGCACTCGGCGCCCTCCATCACAAGTGGAATTACCATCCCGACCGACTTCGGGATTGGATCGGGCAGCCAAAGAAAAACGGGTATCAGTCACTCCATACCACGATTCTTGATGATGGCAAACCTGTTGAAATCCAGATCCGCACCTATCAGATGCATAAGATTGCTGAAGATGGCATTGCTGCGCATTGGAGTTATAAGGAGGGCGTACCGACAACCCAACAGGGGCGTTCCATTTTCGCGAGTTATAAACAGATACTCGAAGATATACAAGAAACGCAGGATAGTCCGCATCATTTTATAGAGTCTATGAAGTTGGAACTTTTTCAGGATGAGGTTTACGTGTTTTCGCCGAAGGGAGATATCTTTACGCTGCCTGCCGGCGCGATAGCAATTGATTTTGCCTATAAGATTCATACCGATATAGGGCATACATGTGTCGGGGCAGAGGTCAATGGTGCGGTTGCCCCAATCCGCCGTGTGCTTCAGAACGGCGACCAGGTCAATATTCGGACACAGACGAACGGGAAACCGAGCCGGAGTTGGTTGTCCTATGTCAAAACCGCTACAGCACGGAGTAAAATCAATCACTGGTTCCGTGAAAAAGATAGGGCTGACGCATTGGAACTGGGCAAGAAATTTCTCGCGGCGGAGTTACAGGTTTCCTATCTTAATTCCCGTGATTATCTTAATTCCCCGAAACTTCTTGAAATTGCGAAGCAGCTTAAACTCAAAAACCTTGAAGAACTTTTCGTTCGCATTGGCAATGGAAATGAATCTGCTACCCAGGTCGTCAATTTGCTAAAACCGGAAGTGCCTAAACCCGATACCAAATCTCCAGAAAAGACTGACACAAGGCAAAAACCGGAAACACCGCCAGCCATTCAACTTGAAAACGATATAGACTTGGGTATGATGCGAATCATGAAGTGCTGTAATCCGATTCCCGGGGATCAGGTCGTCGGCTATATCACGCGTGGACGCGGGGTTTCTGTCCATAGAACGGGTTGTATGCGTATCCTTGATGAACCTGAGCGGCTCTTAGATGTCAAATGGATCGAAAACCCTCTCTCCGAAAATGGAAACCACCCACCTGCTATCTACCCCGTTAAAATTCTCGTTGAATGCAGTGACCGCCCCGGTATGCTCGGCGAAATCACAACTGCCATTGCACAATATAAGGTGAATATCCGATGTGGAATCTTCCAACCCTCTGCTGCCCACCTTGACACCGAAGCCTCTGATAATCTGACGATAGACGTGACAGGGGCCGAGCAACTCGATGAAGTTCTGCAAGCAATTCGGAGTTTAAAAGGCGTACTGCGTGTTACTCGTAAATCCTAACGCATTCCTCTCGGTCAGACGAATCTCTAAATCGCTATTCTCTATACCGGCACAGGCATCCTTGAAATAACTTTGCTGATTTTTCCGCTCCGTAGGCATTGTGTGCAAACGCGAATCCGTCTCGGGCCTTCCGCAGTTTGAACCCGGACCCGCTGAAGATTCGGTAACCAACGTCGCTTGGTATGCCGCCGTGATTTACTAATCTGATTGCCCGACATCGGACGTTTGCTACAGATAGCACAGACTCGTGACATTGTCTGTCTCCTTCCTTCTTTTTCCCTAAAGTATTGGTGAAATCTAAACATTAATAATACCACAATTGCAACGGAAATGCAAATTTCTTTATCGCAACGAGTAGGAGGGAATTCCGATTCCCGACGAATATTAGCCGTCAGCAATCAGCGGTCAGCAGTCAGAGGAATGGTTATCAGTCGTCAGTTATCGGTTGTCGGTTAAGTGGATTTTTGGTAACAATCTGCCTCCGTTTGGAATATTCCGTAGTTTTTTCCAAACGCTGAAATCCAATGCGCAGAAAGTGTTTCTTCGAGGTTTCCCAACCCGTAAAGGATGCATTGTTACCGAAGACCTCTTGTGACTGAAAACTGATAACTGATAACTGAAAACTCTTATAACTGATAACCGAAAACTGATAACTGAAAACTATTGTAGGAGGGAATTCCGATTCCCGACGCTCTCATGCCCCCTGATAAGGGGGTTAGGGGGGTTGCTTTCTTAACGACTGCCGACCGCTGACTGCCGATTGCTGATAGCCATTGACCACGAAAAATAGACATGACTTTTTTTCCTGCGTCTGATATACTATACTTTTAAGATTTTAACCCCAATACTCCTGTTGCGCACTTCTGATTGCATAAGTTTCGCAAACGGCAGTCTACAAAACACTACCGATAGAAAAGGCACAATTTTTATTCCCTTGGACCTTTAGTACGAAAAAAAATATGAAAGTTGCTTATATTACCGCAGGTGCTGCTGGAATGTACTGCGGAACTTGTATCCACGACAACATGATAGCCACGGTCCTGAAGAAACAAGGACATAACGTTGCACTGATCCCAACCTATACCCCTACCCGAACAGATGAGGCAAATGTGAGCATGGACCGCATCTTTTTCGGTGGGATTAACGTCTATCTACAACAGAAACTCTCCTTTTTTCGGCATACACCGTGGACCTTAGATAAATTACTCGATAACCCGTCGCTATTGAATGGCTTGGCACGATTCAGCAGTTCAACAGATGCTCGTGACCTTGGACAACTCACAGTGTCCATGCTCAGCGCAGAACAAGGACATCAAAGCAAGGAATTAGCGAAGTTAGTCAAATGGCTCGTCGAAGAAAATAAACCCGATATTGTCTATCTCACCAACTCCATGCTCGTTGGTTTCGCGAGAGAAATTAAAAAGGCATTAGACGTTCCCGTTATCTGCGCGCTTCAAGGCGAAGACATCTTTCTGCAAGATCTTATCGAACCCTACAAGACTCAGGCATTAGCCCTCCTCCGGGAACGCGCCGCAGATCCTGATGGCTTCGTGGCCCCTTGTCGCTATTACGCGCAGTTTATGGCAGATACCTATCTGAACGTACCTCTTGATAAAATTGACGTGGTCCCGCTCGGGTTGAACACGGATGGCCACGGCTCGCCTGTCCAAAAACCGGAACCACCGCCCTTCATTATCGGCTATTTGGCGCGTATCTGTCCCGAAAAAGGGCTACATATTTTGGTGGACGCTTTCCAACGGGTAGCGGAAACGTTAGGCGCGGATAACGTTCAATTGCATGTTGCGGGTTACCTCGGAAAGAAAGATGAACCCTATTTTGAGGAACTCGTGAACCAGATTCACGCGTCGAACTTGTCAAACAGTTTTGTGCATCACGGCGAGGTGACACGCACTCAAAAGATTGATTTCCTTAACCGTCTGCATGTTTTTTCCGTTCCGACGGTTTACCGTGAATCCAAAGGCCTTTCGATTATAGAGTCGCTCGCCAATGGTGTGCCGGTCGTTCAACCTCGGCACGGCGCGTTTCCAGAGATGATTGAGGCGACTGAAGGCGGGATCCTCGTTGAACCCGAATCGCCTGAAGCGGTGGCAGCAGGTATCATCGAACTTCTGAACGATACGGATCGACGTGAACACCTCGGAGAAATCGGAAAAATCAATGTGCATCAGAAGTTTAACGATACCATCGTAGCGGAACAACTTTTAAAGGTGTTTGAAAAGTATAGCTAATATTTTACTTGCTGGAGTGCTTTGGGAGCACTCTTGCCACAATAAATCAAAAAGGAATAAATTATGGCTAAAACATGGCTCATTTTTGTTTTTATGACCGTCTCGTCTTGGGGACTTTACGGTGTCTTTCTACATCAGGGACAGGTCGCTATGGCGGACCCTGTGCATGGACGCTACAAAGCGTTCCTTTTTGTGGGACTCGCGTATCTTTTGGCAGCTGTCATCGGCTCTGCCTTGATGCTCGTCCTTAACGGATCTAACTGGCAATTTACAGGCGCGGGTGTCTCCTGGTCGTTCATAGCCGGACTTGTCGGTTCGATTGGGGCGTTTGGGGTGCTACTCGCCTTCGGCGCAGGCGGTAGACCTGCTGTCGTAATGTCCATTGTCTTCGCAGGTGCTCCGATTGTCAATGCCATTGTTGCGACGCTATCGCATCCACCAGCAGGCGGCTGGGGAGCCGTCCGATGGCAGTTTATCGTAGGCATCTTGTGTGCTGCACTTGGTGGTTGTTTGGTTATGCTCTATAGACCTACCTCGTAGTATCCAGAAACAAAACCGCTGGACCTTTGATATTCCTATGTCTCGGAAAGGCGGTTAAACCCCCTAACCTTTTCCCTCACTCCGTTCGTTTTACAGAAAAACGCACTTTTCGCTATCCTTTTTTTCTGACACGTCTCTAATAGGCAAAGAGGGAGCATTTTCATGCCTATAGGCAATACTCGCATGCCAATGTCACACAATCAAGAATTAATCGAGGCGAATGATGCCGAGTTAGTCATCGCTGCACTTGCTGGTAACACGCAGGCGTTTGATGTTTTGGTTACCCGTTACCGACGCGCTATGTTGACGATCGCACAGCAGATTGTTCGCAATCCTACCGATGCCGAGGATGTCGTGCAGGACGCACTTTTGCGGGCTTTTGAAGCACTCCCACAACTTTCGGATCTGAACCGTTTTGGCGCATGGCTGCATTCAATCACACGCAATCGTGCTTTGCGCTACCATAAAAACGCGAGTCGTTACCAGCCCCAGGAAGATATGGAACCTTATGTAAACAGGCAAACAGATACATCCGCCACAGATCCGGCTGACATTGTGGAACGCGAATTAACACTGCAAGCGATCAGAGACGCGATTCAAGAACTACCTACCGACTATCAAGCAGTTATTGAACTTTATTATTGGGCAGAAATGCCACAAAAACGGATAGCTGAATTCCTCTCTCTCCCATTGACAACTGTGAAGTGGCGACTCCACAAGGCGAAAGAGCTCCTCAAGACGATTTTGGAAAAACAGGGTTACAGTGCGGATATGTGATGATCTTTCACTATAAAGAGGTGAAATTATGGAACAGCAGAAACAACAGGAACTCAAAGGACTTTTTCACATGTTGGAACACACTGCAAAGATCGCCGAGGATGCTGCGCTAACCGGAGCGTTCAGTGGCGGCGAAACGCAGTGCATCTCCCAATTCAATAACGTCCTCAGACGGCTCAGCAACATCAACGCGATACCTGACGGGCTTTTTGAAGAACTACAAGCAGACGCGTCATTTAGCCAAATCGGAATCGCTTGCCATCAGTTAGCGGCATACCTCAACGAAGAATTAGACGAAACTACGGATTTCAAGGGATGGTTCTCCAGTTTTTTCGGAGAACGATTCATGGAAAATCTAACTGAGGAGCTGACAGATAAACCGTTCGGCGACCTAATCCGAAAAGCTGTGCCAGATTTCTTGACCGAGACAACATTGGAAGACATTGTCGAGGTATTCCCAGTCGCCCCCGGTGGAAGGTTAACGATCGATGCTGATTTCGGGGCGATTGATGTGCGGAGCGCAGCGGATGATAACCTCTCTGTCCGCATCCGACGTGCTGCGGAACTGAAGGCAGATCGCCGTGCAGGAGAAGTTCTCAAGAATTTTGATGTACAGATAACACACGAAACCGTCGATGTCAAAATTGAGGCGAAATTCAGAGGTCCCGCAAAACAGTGGAAAAAGATGAAAAAACGTTTGGATGTCCAATTTGACATCGTCGTTCCTCGAAACTATGTCCTTGATTTGAAGACCGCTGATGCGGAAGTTTCCGTTACCGGTATAGTCGGAGATGTAAACGTTCAAACAGCAGGGGCAGGCCTCCGTTTAGCAAATATAATCGGACGTATTGATGGGAAAACTTCCGGTGGAAACATAGACCTCAAAGCATTCAAGGGCGACGCAGTACTTCAAACGAGTGGTGCGAATATTATGCTTGAGGAAGGTAGTGGCGATGTTAAAGCCAAAACCTCGGGCGGAAACATTCAGGTTCTTGATGTTATGGGTGCCGTTAACGGGCAAACCACCGGCGGCAATGTTACCCTACGCGACTGCAAAGGCGGCGCGGACGTGAAGACGGCTGGCGGAAGTATAGAGGTAGAAAACGATGGACCCGTCCTTGCCAAAACCAGTGGCGGCTCTATTCGCTGCCAACTCCAAGAAACGCAGTCAAGTCAAAGCTTACTACTGGATTTGGAGACAACAGGGGGGAGTCTCAATGTTTCGCTTGTTCCAACTATTGCTGCGACCGTTGAAGCAAGAGTACTCGGTGGTTCAGTGACAACAGAATTTCCGGTAGCAACGGAGACAGCAGGTACTGTCAAGACCGATCAGTTGCAGGGAACTATTAATGGCGGTGGTCCCCTCATGCGACTTTTCTCCGTCGGCGGGAACATCATACTCAGGAAAACAGAAGAGGATACGGCAGTTTAAAAAGGTAGGTGCGGTTTTGAGGCCTACCATAGGTGTCAATTTTAGAAAAAAGAGAACTGTTTTGGTTTTGAAACTTGTTTAGAGTCTCGGAGTCCTCAACCATCCGGTAAAAAAGTTAGATAAATTTGAGGTCTCTTGAGTCCCGTAGGGACGGCATTTTTGTAGAAACGCGTGTCCAACAAGACTAAGCCCCGTAGGGGCGGCATTTGAAGAGACGCTGCTACAAAAATACCGTGAAAATCCCTAAATTGACAGTTATGGCGCGGCTTTGCGGTGTACTCGCCCAAATGCGATGGGCATTCCTAACCGCACTGATGACAGAGGAATAACATGTTCGGAAATAAGCGAAACGAATTGACGTTGGCTGGACTGCTTGCATGGCTCACTATCAGTGCAGGCGTTTTTATCGTGCTTGCCCTTCCATTTGTTGTGCCGCAGTACCAGTTAGCGCAGTTCATCCCTGAATGCCAATGGCAATCGCAATTTCAGAAACCGTGTGTTTTCTGTGGGATGAGCACCGCATTCTATGCCATCTCACGCGGCGATTTTACCGGCGCATATCACATAAATCCGTTAAGTCTTTACATCTATTCTGCTTTTCTACTCAATACTCTCGTCACGGTGTTCACCTTAAAGCGAAGCACTCGTTTTCTTAAAAATCTGACTGCGACACTTCGTCGCTGCAAAGCCTTGTCATAGTTTGGAGATAATCATGGGATTGTTGTCAGTTCTTAGTTTAGTGTGGGGTCTATTGGCAATACTTGGAATGTTTGTTGCTGCTATTCCGTGTCTGGGATCACTTAATT
>CAZGAW010000018.1:0-53376 GCA_964523645.1 uncultured bacterium
TTCAACCTCGCCTCTTTAGTGTGTCTAATTAATTCTAAGGTTTACTATAGTTTGTGGCGTACAAATTACCCTAAGAAATACCACAAATTCTCACTGCAAGGCAAGTTTAGGGGACAAGTCCTCTTTATCGAACTCACGTTAAAAGGCGGGCTATAAACCCCGCCATCAGTGCTGTTCTATTGCATCAGCGACGATAGATGCTAACCTCCATACCGTCACGCCTGCCGGGTCGTCTTCGACTCTCAAACCAGTGTGTTTCGGAGTCATAGTGTGAGCGGACATGCTCTAAGTAATCAGCCATTTGCTCTGCCCTACCAACGTTGTCAGCGACGAGTGTTGCTGGATTCGTTAGGCGCGATTTGATCGCTTGGAAACAAGCAAAATAGCCATCTTTGTTGTTATCAAGGAAAAGGAAATCAACAGGTTCTTGGATGGTTTTGAGGACTTCGGCGGCATCCCCGATACGGGAATCCACGAGGTCTGCTACGCCTGCCTCTGCAAAATTTGCGCGTGCTCGCTGCGCATTGGCATCCTCTATTTCCACCGTTATCAAGCGTCCTGCGCCTAAAACTTTCAGCACACGTAATATCCATAAACCAGAATAGCCGATAGCCGTTCCACACTCTACTATCAGAGAGGGTTTAGCCGCTTCAACGCAACTCGCGAGTAATTTCGCCTTGTCAGGGCCCAGCATTGGGACTCGTTCTGCCCGACACTGCTCCTCAACTTCTGCTAAAACCTTATCTAACATTAATGTGCCTCCGTGTTTTTTGTGGCTGACGGACTGGCGAGACTGTAATCAAATAACTCTATGGTTGTTTTGTGGTGATCCTCGAGGACGTAGTGTTCTAAGAGCGTCTTAGGACCGTGATTCAAGGCGAAAATGCCGTAGTCGTTCCCGTTTGGGGCACGAGTAATCGTGTGAATATGATCCAAATTGTTACCCCTGCGCCCACCACCGGCTCCGCCTTCGTTGTTGAATTCGATCCAAACCGCGGGATTGAAAATACGATAGTAAATCGGATCGTCCGTTGTCGTGCCACCGATCCAGACAAAGTAAGTGTCGTCGAGTCCAGCGTCAATGTCAGCCATCCAAACATCCGCGAACTCGGTTTCAAGGTTGTAGACATACGTCTTAATCAGATTCCGAAGGTTTTTTTTCTGGGTTTCGTTCATCTCTGACGCGTTCAAACCGACACCAACAAATTTGGAATAGTCGTAATTCAGGAAGGGGTCTTCCGATCTCCCCGGACCGACTTGAAGTCTACGGCGACCTGTTTGAATCGCTTTCTCTTTTTGACTTGCGTCGAGACTGTTTATTAAGGCGAAGGCGTTACCTCTTTCGGCTTGAAGTACCTCAATGCCGTTGATGGTTGCGGGTTCGCTTCCGATGAAGGCGGGAACGATGAAAACCTCATCGCCATGCACCAAAAAGTTGAGTGCCAAATGATGTCCGTCTAACTGGAAACCCCACGAACCATCTGTCTCTGGGTTTCCAAATAAGGCTATGTGATAATGATTTGGATCCCAAAAGTTGGGTCTGATTTTGTTGAGATATGTTTCAACGTCTTTCGTAATGAGAGAAACTTTAGTATAGCCATCGTCACTCAAAAACGCGCTCAAAACTTCATGGAAGATCGTCAGTTGTTCAGTGGATAACTCACCAAAACGAATACCGCCTCGGTCGTCATCATTTGGGGGGAAGTTCGACCAACGGTAAGATTCCTTATGTCCAAGTGGAAAAGAGGCTTCGGTAAGCAGTTTACTACTTAGCGAAGCGCGGAAACTTTTCATAACGGGCACTAAGGCTATGATTGACGGTTTTGTAGAGATTTCAGCGATCCCTTCTGTTTTTTCTGCTTCAACAGTTGGGGTATCGAAAATTTTGAGTGTGAGCGCAATTAGACTTGATGCAAGCATTACGGTGAATATAATTAAAATTTTGCGTAACATGGAATCCTCTTGATTTAACCTGTTGTAGAAGTTCGTGAGTTGGAGTACTCACGAACTTCCTCTTTTCATTTTCAGTTATTCAAGCGAGAGTTCTACCTCAACCTGATCTCTGTTTCGCAGGAGTTTTATGGGTAAAGTTTTCGCTTGCGGTTCTTCCTGTAGCACATAGGCGATAATACCGCTTTCCGTCAACCGATCGGTGCTATCACCGTAAGCGACGATAATGTCGCCGCGTCGGATTCCTGCTTCTTGTGCATTGGTTTGACCGCTTGACCGGCGACCCCCACGGCTGACGCGCTCGACACTTAATGCCATGTTTTCTTCGCCGATACCCTTACGTTGGCGTTCAGCATCAGATAGATCTTGAAGCACCATTCCACCGAGTGCGACGAGGCGTAATTCACCTGTTGTCGTGCGCCAAGAGATGTCGCTTCCCTTCCGCCACCCCGGATTGAGCGTAAGTGTGAGATTAATCTTTTTTCCGTGTCGATCGACTGTTGCAGGCAATGTTGTGTTTTCTGATGAACGGTGTAGTACCCATTGCACATCAGCAATTGAGATAATCGGCTGCCCGTCAAGCGTTAAGATTTCGTCTGCGCGACGGAACCCGTCTTTTTCGGCGGAGGAGCCTGACTCGATTTTGCTAATCTTCGCGCGATGTTTCGGTGAAAAGTGCAATCCCAAAACATCTGGCATTGGAAATGGATATAAAATTTCGTCCGGGATTGGTTTCCGATCGTACCAATGGAGCTCCCGCTGCGCTTCACCAATCTGGTGGCAGTGGATACACTGTTGGTTAATCCTACTATTAAAATCTAAAGTTGAGGCGTAACGCAACAACGCTGGGAATGCCTCTGGCGTTTTCTTTTCCGGTTCAGGTCCCGTTTTTGCGGCTAAAACCGCTTTGTTTTCTGGGTATTCCTCGTGTAATGTTAAAGCGGCTTCAAGTGCCTGTTTGAAACCCTCAATTGAGATGTCTTTCGCAGCGTTTTCAAATTCAGCGCGTGTGCCGAACCGTCCGTATATGGTTTTATCGGCATTCATAAAAAACGCTGCGAACGTGAGGTCGTAATCGAATTGGAACAGCGATAGGTCCATACCGTTGCCTTGCACCATACGAACGCGCACGAACTGCTCCATCAGGTCCTTAATTTCTTTATCGTGACGAACAACCTGTTCGTCGAAGCCTTGGCAGGACTCTCACGGCACTCACCGGAAAACGATAAGCAAGGGTTGTCCTGTCTTTTCTGCTTCAGCAAAACCTTTATCGAGATCATTATAGATCCAGTAGCCTGTTGACTTTACCGCCTGAATATCTTCTGTGACCTCTTCGTCACCGTGACCGAAGCAGAAGGATACGGCTAATAGCAGTATTCCGAGCATAATGCTCAAAACTCGAAACTTCATAGGAAATATTCTCCTTTCTTAATAGTTATCGGTTATCAGTTCGGTTTTTCTGCTAAAAACCTTTCAGTTTTTAGTAGTTATCAGTTGTCAGTTTGCCTCACAGTGAGAGTTAATCGCTTGTAGCAGTCGAGTTTACTGTAGCGGCCACACAAACCCTCTTAACTGAAAACCGACCACCATTAAAGTGGGAACTTCTCGTTAATCAGCATAAGCGGTTCTTGATCCGCGAACACCCGGTAGGCACGGGTAATAAACTTTTCACCTTCAAAGTGTGAGATAGCGGACGGTAGATCGGTTAAAATCTCAAGACCACACCAGAGCAGCTCACGCAGAGTCTCTAAACCACTGCCCCGCAAAAGCCCCCCTAATCCCTGTTTGTCGGATTCTAATCCTTCTAAAAGCGACTGTGGCAGCCGTTGCGGCACAATCAACGAATCGGCATAAGTATGGATCATCGGTGATGATTCTTCTGGCGAATGGGTTTGAAGTATCACTTGCCGTGAGATAACCTCTGCTCCCGCGGGCAGTCGAAGCCACGTACGTTCAGTGGATAGTATCTGTTTTTTTTGCTGTAGTAGGATTACCTCTACCGGCAGGAGGGTATACGCTTCAATGAATCGCGTAACCGTGCCATCGGTAACGAGTAACCCGCGTTGGAAGGGTGTAAGACGTGCAAGATTGATTTTTTTTAACGTAGCAGGTTTATCTTCTTGTGCGACAAAGAGTGCTTTCATACGAGTGTTGATGAAAGTTCCCGATTGCGCATTTGTGTTTGTTTTCATGATGGAGATTCTCTTTCTTGGCAAAGAAAGCATGTTCACTCAAAAGCGAAATGCTATGTTTAGGTTCATATACATTTAGACATAGGAATTTGAAAAAGGTTCGGAGTTATGTACTGCTACCTGGTATCGAGAGTTTTCATTCTTGAATAAAGTGAGTTGACATATCGGTTGTGAAGGTGTATACTCTGGGAAAACCTATATCTCTATGTGGTGAACGTTATGATTCCTGATAGTGTTTACGTCCGAAAAACAGTTTTTTTAATCGTCGCCTCTTTACTTTTCACCGGTTTCACAGCAGATGCGGAAGAACTTCCACTGTCCCTCGGTAGACATCTCGCCTTGCAGGGCAACTCCGATGCTGCCATCACCGAATATAAACGTTTCCTCTTTTTTCATTCAGACGATGAACGTATTGGCGAGGTATACTACAATATCGGTCTCGCTTATAGGGCAGAGGAGTTGTGGACAGAAGCAATCGCCGCGCTCCGGGCTGCAACATATCTCGCTGCAAATAGTGAAGCGAAATCAGAATACCAACTCGAGCTCGCCCTAACACTGATCGCTTCGCAGAACTATGATCTCGCCCAGTTGGAATTGATTAAAGTAACGATGCAAGCCCCTTCTGCTCGCCTCTACCGCCGCGCACTTTTCTTACAAACTGTTGCATATATCTATCAGTTTCGATGGGAAAAGGCACGCGAATCACTCCGAAACTATACGACTGATGAAAGGCTGGATGCCCTGTTTGATGCCGCTATTAATATGCCGCGGAAGTCTACCAACGTCGCGAGGCGGTTGTCAACAATCCTCCCCGGTGCTGGGCAGATCTATGTCGGTGATTGGACGGGAGGCTTAAATGCGCTTGTATTGAACGGTACACTCGGCTTCCTTACCGTAGATACGGTATTAGATGGGCATTATGTAGACGCTGCATTGTGGGTGGGATTGATTGCCCTGCGCTACTACCGCGGGAATACTTTCCGAGCAGGACACGCCGCTGAACAATTCAACCAACAAGGATCCCGCCGAGCCGCCGAAGCAATCCTGCAGCGACTCCACGAAATTGTTAGCACGCCCTGAGCACCGGCACCTACGATTCTGAGCGTTTCTGAAGAAAGTAGACGACCGCAATAAGTGCCATCGCAAAAATGAACGTCCAGATATTATAGACGTACGCAAGGAACGCCGCGAGCGCGAGCAGTATCCATTCATACCAATGCGTCTTGCGCACGAAATATCCCATCGTTACGATGGAGAAGATAACCGTACCGACGACAGCACTGGCCACAGACAACACATATTCAACAGTTGTGCCATCTGTGAACAAGATATGTGTGTACGCAAACAGCAGCGGCATCACGTAAAGAAGTTTAGAAAACTTGAAACACGCCCATCCTGTCTTCCACGGATCGGCACGGGCGATAGCAGCACCTGCGTAAGCCCCCAAGGCAACCGGCGGTGTGATATTGGAATCTTGGCTCAACCAGAAAATAATCAGATGTGCTGCAATAACCGATAGCCCCATCTCTGGCGTTGTCAGAATCGGCACAGCGAGCTCAGAAGTAATCAAATAGGCGGCGGTTACGGGAATTCCCATCCCAAGGACAAGGGAAGCCGCAGCAAGCAGCATAATTGCGATTACTTTGCTATCTCCGGCAACCGACAATACTAAATCCGGGAATATCCTACCTAAGCCTGTTAAGTCTATGACGGCAACGATGATGCCGATAGTGCCAACCGCACCACCGATAGCGAGCGAATTCCTTGCCCCCGTCACCATCGCTGCCCAGATACGTTTCGGTGTGAGTCGTGTTTCGGGTCGGAAGTAACTCACCCCAATCGTGGCGAGGATCGCAAAAAACGCTGCTTTGTAAGCGGTATACCCAGCGACCAACATCCCTATGAGCGTAAGCAACGGCAATAAGTAATACCAACCGCTTTTAAGAAGATCTCCGAATTTCGGAATCTCTTCCTCAGGTATGGGTTCAATTCCCTGCTTTTTCGCTTCAACATGTACCATCACCCAGACGGATAAAAAATAGAGGATTGCTGGTAGGATGGATAGGAGGGCGATTTGGCTATATGGCAGACCTGTCCGTTCCGCCATTAGAAACGCGCCTGCTCCCATTACCGGCGGTAAAAATTGTCCACCGACAGAAGCGGAAGCCTCGACTGCCCCAGCGATGTGTGGACGGAAGCCAGTGCGTTTCATCAGTGGTATAGTGAACGTTCCAGTAGCAACAGTGTTTGCGATTGCACTGCCCGCGACAGACCCAAAAAAACCGGAAGTCATGACCGAAACTTTCGCTGCACCCCCTGTTGAGCGCCCTGCTAAAGCCATCGGTAAGCTGATGAAGAATTGCCCAACGCCAGATTTCTCCAGAAATGCCCCAAAAAAGATAAAGAGAATCACGTACGTCGCCATCACATTTGCCATGATACCGAAAACACCGGCTTGGCTGAAAAAGCAGTATTCAATAATCCTGCGGAGCGGGAACCCACGATGCGCGATAACATCCGGCATATATCTGCCGAAGAGGGCATATAAAATACCGATGATAGCGATGATCGGAAGTGCCCAACCGACTGTCCGGCGGCTCACTTCAAAGCTAATCACTATCGCCACTGCGCCTACAAAAATATCGAGTTGACTATAATTTCCTGCCCGATTGACGAGGTTTAAGTACTCTACGATCCAGTAGCCGATAGTAAAGATGCTGAATGCAATCAAGCCGAAATCTATTAATGAGGGACGGGATGCTGGAGAGCTTTTCCGACATCGGTAAAAGATGCCGATCAGCGAAAAAGTCAGGAGGAGATAGAAACCGAGATGGAACTGTTCATTAGCACTGCCAAACCCGGCACTGTAGATATAGAAGAGAACCAGCCCCGCTGCACCGAGTTCAAAAACCCATTTGTATGTTTTTTTTAGTTCGGGGCGCTGTAGGGTTTCAAAGCCAGCAGCGTCTTTTGTTTCTGTTTGTGTCATTGGTCCTCCGCTATGGATAGTCGCTTTAGTAATTTTACATCAAATTGGCAGAGAAGGCAAACGGTTTTCAGAGAAGTAAACCTTCCAAATGGCATTTTTCGCATTTTGTCAAGAAAACTGAAGCGATTTGCAACTAACATGACATTGAAAACAATTATAGTAAAGCTAGAAAATAAGTTTACATTTCAATGAATAACAATCCCACGTACATCCTCGCCAATGTGTAGATAATTGCCGGCTTTACTATAAATGGACACTTATGTCTTAGCAAACACCGGTTTGTAGTCGTGTGATTCATCGCACGTTCTGCCAAGAAATGTCCAGATATTTTTGGACTTCACTATAAATGAGGAAAGGAACACGCTTGTGAAACACATCGGTAAATTTTCATTGGGTATTCTCATTTTGGGAGTAATTCTTTCATGTGTTCAAACACCCCAACGCGCTCAAACACCCCAACGTATTGAATTGCATCCAGTATATGCTGTGCCGCGCGGCACTCCAGAGGGTCCCGGCCTACCCCTTGGTGTGGCTGAAGGTTTAGATACGGAAAAAGTAAAAGCATCTACGGTCGCTGTGGTTTACGGAGAAGGGGATTCAACGATGATCGGCAGTGGCTTTTTCATAGCAAATGACAAGATTGTCACTAACATTCATGGTCTCGCAGATGCTGATCTTGCGTCATTACACGTGAGGACCGATAACGCGAACTGGACAATTCGAGGTGTTACGGCATTTGATACCCAAAATGATCTCGTCATTCTACAAATATCTGGCACCGGCGTTCCACTTGTCCTCGGCAATAGTGACGCAGTTAGCAGTAGTGAGACTGTTTTCGGTGTAGGCTATGTAGGCTATCCTGCTGATAGGTTTAATATTATGGAGAACACCGTCCTTCCGGAGCGGCTTAACGGTGTGTGGCTTCGTGTAACACCGAACAGTCCGGGGGGTAACAGCGGCGGTCCTGTGCTGAATACTAAGGGCGAAGTTATCGGTATTACTGTTGCTGGTAGCGGTGCTATCGGTTATGCCGTTGGAGCAAATGTACTCAAAGGACTACTTGACCGGTCAGGAACGGCTGAACCCTTGGCAAAATGGCAGAAGAGAGATTCAATACGCGCCTATCTCTATCTCTATCAGGCATCCAGCAAATTCTACACTGATGACTACGCTGGTGCGATAGAGGCAATTGATAAATTTTTTACGATAAACCCTACATTCACAGGAATAAGCATGAGATATGAGAATCGTGGATATGCCAAAGCCCACTTGGGTCGCACTAAATTTGACAAAAGTGCGCCAGAGGTAGCACAGCAATATTATCGTTCAGCAATTCAGGATCTTGATAAAGCCATCAGTATTACCCCGACGAATACTCCGGCGTATTTCAAGCGCGGATATGCCAAAACCCTCCTTGGTTACGCTGAATTTATTACGGATCACGCCGAGGTAGCACAACAGTCTTATCGTGCCGCGATTGAAGACTTTGATAAAGCCATCGGTATCTACCCACAATTTCCCTCATACGCCGAGCGCGGGGCGGTGAAGGTCTCCTTGGGCATCTCTGAAACTCACCAAGGGCATACCACGGAAGCACAGCAGTACTATTACGCCGCGATTGAAGACTTTGATGAGGCTACCAGTTATGATCGGCATGATACTTATGCCTACATTATTCGTGCGTATACAAAAATTTGCGTGGCGGATTTTGAATCTGATAGAGGAAATATGGAAGATGCCCGAAGCCTATACAAAGCAGCGATGATTGATTGTGATTCGGCTATCGAACTTGAAGCAGAGAATCCTTACTGCTACCACACGCGCGGTGTCGCAAGGGCAGCTCTTGCTGATTATAATAGAGCGATTAAGGATTTCAATAAAACCGTTGATCTTAAGCCTGATTTTGCCAGAGCCTACTACAATCGCGCGGTTGCCAAAGAGATGATTGGGCAAAAAAATGAAGCGAAAGCAGATTTCAAAAAAGCTTCGGAACTTGATCCAGTTCTGAGAAAATAAGTCTCCTGCTTGCTAAGAAAAGACAGTCGTGATAGAATGATGCTACTCAACTGATTCAGAGAGGAGACACAAAATGACAATAGGATTGGGCGTTATTGGGATGAACCCCACGAATATGGGGTCAACTGCAACACTGCTAAAAGATGTACCGGACCTGAAATATGAACTCCGGGGTATCTGTGCGAAGCGGGCAGATGTACTTGAGAACTACGCTACCGAAATCGGTGTGGATTTTTGGACGACAGATTACCGGGAATTGGTGCAGCGCGAGGATATTTCCGTCATCGCTGTCTATTCCCCCGACCACCTGCATGCCGAACATTGCGTCGCGGCAATTGAAGCGGGAAAACACGTCATCTGCACAAAGCCGATGGTGACGAAGTTAGACGACGCACAACAATTGGTGGATCTCGTACGTGAGCATAAAGTCAAATTCCTTGTGGGGCAGTCGATGCGGTTTGACTTACAATTTTTGACGATGAAACAGTTCCTTGACGATGGTGATTTAGGCGACATTATGCTGGCGGATGCCTATTATGTCCACGACATGCGCGAAGTTTATGATTTCACGCCGTGGCGACTCCATGAACCGCAAGATTTGATGTTCGGCGGTATTGTGCATCCTGTTGACCTATTGCGCTGTCTCCTCGGTGATGTAGATGAGGTACACGCCTACGGGACGAAAGGCTTACTCACACCGGAATACCCGATAAAGAACAATTTCTTTCTCAACCTGAAATTTAAAAGCGGACAGATTGCCAGAGCGATGGGGCTTTACGATGTCGTCCACCCCCCGATGCCGATGCAGCAGATCTCCGTTTTCGGAAGTAAAGGGACGGTAATTGGGGACTTTACGGACAACAAAGAGGGACACGTCAAGTTAATGCTCGATAAAATGGCGACGAGAGAACCCTTTGAAGTGATATGCCCTCCTGAGATAGATACAAGCGTTTACGGACACGGACAAACGGTTATCCGATATATGCGTCATTTTCAACAGTGTATTGAGGAAGATTTGGAACCTGCACCGAATGTGATTGACGGTGCGAAATCTATTGCCGTTGGCGTAGCAGCGTGGGAATCTATCGAGACAGGGCAACCCGTGAAGGTATTCAACGACTTTTAGCGATACCTGTCCTAATCTACCTCACGGATCCGCAAGGAATAATTAAAATTTGACATTTTGTTTTGCATAATATATAATTTAGGTGTGCCTAAAATAATTTCTCGATATTTCTAACAATTTCGGTACATAGTGCCTAAAATTGAGTGGGTGTAAATCCCATACATTTACCGCAAAGGGAAACCAATGGCGTTGTTTGTTCTCTTTGCGGATTGGATAGAACAATGCTTACACATGCAGCTGAAGATTACCTTAAGTCAATCTACAAGTTACAAGAAAAGGGCGGTAAGGTTTCGACTGGAATTTTGGCTGAATACCTCGACGTGAAGCCTGCGTCTGCGACCGGAATGATTAAGAAACTCAAGACGATGAAATTGGTGAGGCATCAACGCTATCGTGGCGTTACGCTAACGGATGCTGGAAAAGCAATTGCACTCGAAATCATCCGACATCATCGTTTGTTGGAACTTTATCTATTCAAGGCACTCGGTGTTCCATGGGACGGTGTTCACGAAGAAGCCGAGAAATTGGAGCATGTCATTTCAGAAGATGTGGAGGCGAGGATGGACGAATTTCTCGGCTATCCAACTGCCGACCCACACGGCTCACCGATCCCCGATAAAAATGGTGTTGTGACGAAGACGGCATATATTCCGATGACGGACTTGTGTGCAGGGCAATCCTGCATTGTTGCCGAAGTAAGCGACACCGATTCAGCGATGCTTCGACATCTCGGAAGTTTCAATCTTTACCCCGGCACGGCATTCCGAGTCATTGAAGTGGCGCCGTTTGAAGGTCCCTTTACGATTGACATTGCAGGACAGCAGGTGGTTATTGGGCGTGAGGTAGCGAAACAAATTTTTGTCAATAATGTGGAGGGATAATTGTCGCCTATCGGAGAAGATGGTTGTCAGTTGTCGGTTATCGGTTAAGAAAAGAGGCGTTCTCTAACGCTTGCGTCTTTAACCGAAAACTGAACACCGAACCGACAACTATTCTCTCTGACAACCGACAAGGTCTAAAAAAAATGGAACAACAAAAACAGGTTCGCCCGGATAGTAAGACGATCAACGTATGGAAACATCATTTGCAAGATGAAATTGACGCGAGTTTCCTTTATAGTGTTTTCGCAGGTCTCGAATCTGACCCGAAGCGAAAAAAAATATTAAGTGGACTCGCCGGGGTCGAAAATCGGCATGTAATACGTTGGCGAGAGATACTTACTGCATACAATATAAAGGTTAAAGAGCAGCGACCGACCTTGAAAGCAAGGTTGATGGCGTGGTATGCGCGCCGGTTTGGGAGTGAGCTTCCGCTGGGACAGATGTTGAATGAAGAAGCAAGCGAGGTCAAAGACTATTTAATACTTCATAGGAATAGTATAAGGAAGGATGTAAAAGATACCGCTCTTGATTTAGCCAAAGAATCCGCAGCGCACACGGAAAGTTTACAGGAACTTACAGGTACGAGTGATGAACCGTGGCACAAGACGGAGTCTGGTGGTATGGTGGGCAATATTGTTTACGGCTTCAACGACGGCTTAACAGCGAACTTCGGATTAGTCGCTGGGGTCATCGCTGCGACTTCAGATGTCTCCACGATTCTTGTGACAGGCATCGTAGGAACAGTCGCGGACTCACTCTCTATGGGAGCTTCAGGGTATCTTGCGGCGAAAAGTGAACAAGAAGTTTACGAACACGAAATTGAGATTGAGAAAGAGGAAATTCGCCTCATGCCTGACATTGAAACAGATGAACTGGCACTTATCTATGAAGCGCGCGGTATACCAGAGGACCAAGCCCGGGAACTCGCACAAGAAATCATGGCCGATCCAGAGAGAGCATTAGAGGAGAAAATCCAATCTGAACTCAAGATCGGTGAATCACATACTACACCACTCAATGAAGGGTGGATTACAGGACTCGCGACGGCTATCGGGGCCTTCATTCCTGTCGCTCCGTTCCTTTTTACGGAAGGATTGTTTGCCATTTGGATTTCGTTCACACTCGCAATGATGTCACACTTTGCTGTCGGGGCTGCGCGGAGCCTGTTTACGGGACGCGGTTTATTTCGGAGTGGTATTGATATGTTTGTTGTCGGGCTTGGTGTCGCAGGCGTTGGCTACCTCGTCGGTGAACTCTTAGAACACTTCTTTTTTGGGAATTAAAATCATGCGAAGGCTATATATTTCATTATGTTTAATAGCGGTACTTGTCTACACAGGATGCGACCCAAAAGCACCGCCGAATGCTTCCACGGATGGGAAACTTCGCGTTGTCACAACGACCGGTATGATTACCGATATTGTTAAAAACGTTGGCGGCGAACGCCTTGAAGTTACAGGTTTGATGGGACCCGGTGTAGATCCGCATCTCTATAAGGCGAGCGCAGGCGATGTCCAGCGGCTAACTTCGGCGCAACTCATTTTCTATAATGGACTACATCTTGAATCAAAAATGGCGGACATCCTCGCCAAAATGTCGGGAAATACTAAGACTGTTGCTGTAACAGATGTCGTTGACCGAAGCTTGTTACTAAAGCCACCGGAATTTGAAGGGCAATATGACCCGCACTTATGGTTTGATGTGACGCTTTGGATGAAAGCGGTCGGAACGGTTCGCGATACCCTGAGTGAATTTGATTCAGATAATACTTTAACCTACTGGAGCAATGCCGAACGTTACCTCGCGAAACTCGCCGAACTCCACGAGTACGTGAAAACACAGGCGGAACGCGTGCCATCTGAACAACGGGTCCTTGTAACAGCACACGATGCTTTTAACTATTTCGGGGTGGCTTATGGATTTGAGGTGCGCGGGCTGCAGGGCATTAGCACTGCAACGGAGGCAGGGATCGCTGATGTCCAAGAATTGGCGACCTTTATCGCAGACCGGCGTATTCCCGCAATTTTTGTTGAGTCTTCTGTTTCACCGAGGAGTCTTGAAGCGGTGAAAGCCGCCGTGAAGTCAAAAGGGTTTGATGTGAAAATTGGGGGCGAACTTTTCTCAGATGCCATGGGAAACGAAGGAACGCCTGAAGGCACGTATATTGGGATGGTTCGCCACAATATTGATACGATTGTAACGGCACTCATTGGGGAAGCATCTGCCGGTTCTATTGGGAATTAAGCATGCAAGCATCCGAACCGAAAGCCATTGAAGTAACTGATTTGACGGTTGCCTATCAGGAGCAGCCCGTCTTGTGGGATGTTGATATGGATGTACCGCCAGGCGTGCTTTTAGCAATCGTGGGTCCCAATGGTGCAGGCAAAACAACGCTGATTAAAGCGATCTTAGGGTTAGTCCGCCCCGCGGCAGGAAACGTCTTGATTTACGATAAACCTTATGAAGCACAACGCCGGATTGTCGGGTATGTCCCACAACGAGGTACTGTTGACTGGGATTTTCCAACAAATGTCTTGGATGTCGTCATGATGGGACGCTACGGCGCACTCGGATGGATACGGCGACCCGGAAAGCAGGAACGAGAACTTGCGATGCACGCGTTGGAGAAGGTCGGCATGGAGGCATATACCGATCGGCAAATAAGCCAACTCTCCGGTGGGCAACAGCAGCGCGTTTTCCTCGCACGCGCACTTGTTCAAGATGCTACAGTGTACTTGATGGATGAGCCTTTTCAAGGCGTTGATGCGACTACGGAACGTGCCATTGTCACGCTACTTCAGGAACTCCGAGAAAACGGAAAAACGGTTGTTGCCGTGCATCACGATTTACAAACCGTAACGGATTATTTCGATTGGGTAATGCTCTTGAACATTCGTCGGATTGCCAGTGGACCTGTGGAAGATACGTTTACACCTGAAAATTTGCGGACAACTTATGGCGGTCGCGTCGCTTTTATGACGAAATAGAGGATCGAAAAAGCCAAAGCGCGTCGCACTTAATGTATGCAACCGAATCACAAGGTAAAATTGAAAAGAGTTATCGGTTAAGAGGTTTCTGGCGATACTCAGCCGTAGCCTGCAACATCGGCGCAGGCGGATCTACGGAGAGACACTTTGTTTTTCAAACTTACCTGACCGAACCGCAAGGTAAAATTAAAGATTTGAGTATCCTAACCCATTTTGATTATACGCTCATGATTGTTACCATTGGTGCTGCCTTGCTTGGTACTGTAAGCGGCGCACTTGGCACGTACGCTGTTTTGCGCCGGCAAAGTCTCCTCGGCGATGCTATCTCACATGCCGCTTTGCCCGGTATTGCAATCGCATTTCTGCTGACTGGAAGCAAAACGCCTCTGATTTTGGTGCTCGGCGCGGCAATCGCGGGATGGCTCGGAACGCTGCTTATTTTGAGTATCGTGAGGTTGACACGCATCAAATACGACAGCGCACTCGGGATCGTACTCTCTACTTTTTTTGGGTTCGGTTTAGTGCTGCATACATTGATTCAACGCACCGGCAACGCAAATCAAGCGGGGTTAGATACCTTCCTTTTTGGACAAGCTGCCACAATTCTGGAGAGCGATATCTTGACGATCGGTATCCTCGGCGGTGTCGCAATCATTATCGTGCTCGTTCTTTGGAAAGAGTTGAAGTTACTAGTGTTCGATGAGGGTTTTGCTGCATCGCTCGGGTTCCGAACCCGCGTGCTCGACATTCTGTTGACGAGTCTCCTCGTTGTCGCGATTGTTCTCGGTTTGCAAGCGGTTGGTGCTGTATTGATGAGTGCGATGTTGGTCGCACCCGCAGTCGCTGCCCGACAGTGGACGAATCGACTCAACGTGATGGTGTTTCTCGCTGCGTGCTTTGGGGCACTCGCAGGCGTGAGTGGAACTATTATTAGCAGTAGTGCTTCACGGATTCCAACAGGGCCGACGATTGTATTATGTGCGACGCTTGTGGTCGGAGTCTCGATCGCGTTTGCTCCGAATAGAGGACTTTTGTGGGAACGGTTTCGACAGCAACGAAACAGACGCAACCTGAAGATGACAGCGAGCAGATTTGTGAAGCAACCGCATCGTGGGAGTGAATAGTAAAAAGTGATGCAAGGTCATCTTGATATCCAACTTATCGCTATTGTTACAGCGGTGGCGTGTGCTTTGCCCGGCGTGTTTTTGGTGCTACGGCGAATGACATTAATGAGCGACGCGATTAGCCACGCGATTCTTCCGGGCATTGTGCTTGCCTTTTTTTTTACGGAGAGCCTGTCGTCGCCCCTTCTAATTCTTGCCGCGGCTGGGACGGGTGTACTGACCGTTGTTTTCGTCGAATTGCTGCAACGGACGCAATTGGTAAAAGAAGATGCCGCAATTGGATTGACCTTTCCTGCCCTTTTCAGCATTGGCGTAATCCTAATTTCCAGATTTGCAGGCAACGTTCACTTGGATATGGATGCTGTCCTTCTCGGTGAACTCGCTTACGCCCCGCTTAACCGGTTAGAAGTTTTCGGATACAATTTGGGTCCCGCTTCTCTGTATGCGATGGGTACGATTCTACTGCTGAACCTCGTCTTTATTTTACTGTTTTATAAAGAATTAAAATTAGTGACCTTCGATGCGAGTTTAGCGGCCGCGTTAGGATTTACGCCGACCCTTGTCCACTACGGGCTGATGACACTGGTATCCGTGACAACAGTTGGGGCATTCGACGCTGTCGGTTCTATATTGGTTGTTGCGCTCATCGCTGGACCCCCCGCGACGGCGTATCTCATGACAAACAGGCTTTCGCGGATGCTCACCCTGAGTGCGATTATCGGAAGTGTAAACGCAGTAAGTGGGTATTGGCTTGCCTACCTCTTTGATGTTTCTATTGCAGGGGCGATTGCGACGATGACGCTTCTCGTATTCGGACTGGTTTTTCTGGTTGTTCCGAACCGTGGACTTATTGCTATTGCACGTAGACGGACACGCCAAAAATGGGAATTTGCCCAAACGATGTTAGTGATTCACCTCTTTAATCACGAGGGACTCCCTGAAGCTGAGGCAGAGTCAGAGATCGCACACCTCCATGAGCATCTCCGCTGGGACCCCGCGTTTGCGACCCAAGTCGTAAAATATGCTCTAAACAACCAATGTGTTTCGCAAGCGGAGACACAGTTAACCCTAACGGAACGCGGACGTGCTGTGGCCCAACAAGCACTCGTACAATAACCGTGCTACGCGAAAAATATCACATAGGTTTGTAGGAGTGCGATTCATCGCGCGTTGCGTTTGGCAACAAAGGTTTTCCGTATGAAAAATACAATACAGAAATTTCTCGCTTGTTTGTTGGTTCTCAATCTGGCATGGATAGCAAATGCTGATGAAGCAGCACTTAAGAATCCTGATGGCTCATGGAAATGGACAAATCGGCTCATCCATGAAACCAGCCCTTATCTGTTGCTTCACGCACATAACCCCGTAGAGTGGTATCCATGGAATGATGAAGCCCTCGAAAAAGCAAAAACCGAAAACAAACTTATTTTTCTCTCTGTCGGTTATTCTACATGTTATTGGTGCCACGTGATGGAGCGAGAGGTCTTCTCAAATCCAGAAATCGCCGCTGTGATGAATAGAGACTTTATTAATATCAAGATTGATAGAGAGGAACGTCCAGACCTCGATGAAATCTATATGACAGCGACGCAGCTGCTGATTCAGCGCGGCGGGTGGCCCAACTCCGTCTTTCTCACACCGGATTTAAAGCCGTTTTATGCGGGTACCTATTTTCCCCCGACAGATATGCCGGGTAGACCTGGGTTCCCAACGATCCTTGACGCGGTGCATGAAGCGTGGGTAACGCGGGAAGCAGAGGTCATTGAATCCGCAAACCAAATTTCAGACACGATTGAAATGGCAACAAGCAGAGGGTTCACAGCACTTACTGCGACACCATTGGATGGATCTTTGACGACCGCTGCTTTGGATTACCTCCGTAAGGCTTATAGCAATGCCTACGGTGGGTTTGGGGACGCCCCGAAATTCCCAAGTCCTGCCAATCTCGAATTCCTACTCAGTGAATATGAACGTACCCCTGACGAGTCGCTCTTAAAGATGGTGACACATACGCTAGACATGATGGCTTACGGTGGGATGTACGACCAGTTAGGTGGCGGCTTTCACCGATATTCTGTTGACGCAAAGTGGCTCGTACCCCACTTTGAAAAGATGCTTTACGATAACGCACAGTTGGCAAAAGTTTATCTCCAAGCACATCAGCTCACACGAGAACCTCACTACCGACGCATTGCTGAAGAAATCTTCGGTTTCATTTTCCGAGAAATGACTGCACCTGAAGGGGGGTTCTATTCCGCATTGGACGCTGAAACAGACGCTGAAGAAGGGAAATATTACGTCTGGACTGCCGATGAGATTGAGAAAATTCTCGGCAAAAAACGTGCTGCTCGTTTTGCAGGTGTTTATGGCGTTGACAAGGGACCTAATTTTGAGGGTAAAAATGTTCTCTACGTTCCTAAGGGCGCAGCAGCGGAGGATGCTTTGAAGGGTGTGGAGTCCGAGCGAGGAAGACTCTTGGAAGCGCGGCTTGAACGCCAATATCCGTTACTGGACACAAAAATTATTGTCAATTGGAACGGTCTGATGATAGATGCACTCGCTTACGGCTATGAAGTACTTGGTGAGGATCAGTACCTTGTCGCTGCATCAAAAGCGGCTCAGTTTATTCTTGATACCCTGAGAAAACCGGATGGTGAATTGTGCCATACTTATACTGCTGGTGTTATAAAGCAGGATGTGTATCTTGATGACTACGCTTTTTTTGTCAAAGGGTTGCTCGGATTGTATCAGGCGACAGGCGATGGAAAATGGCTGAATTCAGCAAGGACTTTGACGGATAGGATGATTCAACTTTTTTGGGACGACAAAAACGGGGGTTTCTATTACACGAAGGCGGATGCGAAGCACCTTATTGTGCGTACAAAGAAACCTTACGATTCCGCAATTCCGTCTGGCAATGCTGTCGCTGTCAGAAATCTATTGGCATTTGGAGCGGATTACCGACCTTACGCTGAAAAAACGTTGAACAGTTTTGCGAAGTCTATGTTACAAAGTCCATCGTCCTTTATGTATATGCATTTTGCGCTTAACCGATATTTGACCTCAGGAGAAGCACTTGCCACTGTAACGCCACCTGTCGTAAATGCAACCGCTGAAGTTGCAGCGCAACAGGGCGGAATATTCAATGTAATACTTCAACTCAACATTGCAGAAGGTTGGCACATTAACGCGAACCCCGCGGGTCAAGATAATTTAATTCCGACGACTGTTACAGTAGATACAGATACCCCAATGGAAATTGTGGATGTAGCATACCCAAAAGGGAGATCGACGCGCTTTGACTTTAGTAGCGAACCCTTGAACGTTTATGAAGGGAATCTCACGATCCCGCTAAAACTAAGGCTAAAATCGAACATTGAGAAGAATACCCAAGTCACTCTAAAACTCACCTACCAGCCATGTAATGAGACTGAATGTTTATTGCCGCAGACATTGGACATTTCACTAAAGTTACCTCGGTAATTGACTGCAGGTATATTTATATGGTATAATGGATTTGAGTAAATCTGATGCGAGGAGGTACACATGGAAAAAGTCCAGAGTTTCAAATTCCAGAATCCCGACTACGGGGACATCTATACTGCCCAAATGGAAAAAAACGGCAACGGATGGATCGGGTGGATACAAGAGTATCCGAAGGTGAAGTGTGAAGAACCTACGAAAGCGGCATTGCTGAAAACCCTTGAGAATAAGCTTTATGAAACTTTAGAAGCCGATTGGGAAGCATGGGATAGACAGTTAGAAGAAGACGTGAAAACAGGAAAACTGGATCGGCTTGCTAAAGAAGCTCTTGAGGATTTGCGTGCTGGTAGGTGCACCGATTTATAAAACACGCCAAGATTTTTGGACATACTATCAAAATCTGCCTCCTGAAGTTCAACGGCTCGCTGATGAGAAATTTGAACTATTGAAACAGGATCCGGCACACCCATCTCTGAATTTCAAAAAGGTCGGTAGATATTGGTCTGCTCGGATCACCCAGCAATATAGGGCTTTAGCCCTTGAAGATGCAAGAGTCTTCCTCTGGGTTTGGATCGGAAAACATGACGAATATATGAAACGTATCTAATGATCTATTAGAGTTACCACAATCTTCATTTATCTTAGGAGAAGCTTTGAATGAAAACCTATATTTCAATTTACACCACCATACTTTTCCTGATAGCGAGTGTTCTTGCATTTGGTAATGTTGTTGAGGATCCTGTGCTTTATCTCGATGCCGCTGACAATCCGGCTCACCCGCAGGCGTGGGAAAACCTCGGTACCGAAGGCGGTGAATTGCTTGCCACAGAAAAACCCATGGCACTCGAAGAGGGTGAAATTAAAATCCCAGCACTCGGTGTCAATGAGCCGAATGCGAAGCATTACACAACCACGGAGTCCCTTTCAACCTTTGGCGGTCCACCAGCGAAAAATACGCCACTGTTTTTTGAGGATTGGACCTTAGAATTTCTTTGTAGACGGAACGGTGACTTTTTTGTTGAAGAGCATCATTTCGCCGGTTTCCAGAACAGTCCAAGAGAGGGCAAACAGGGAATTCGGCTTTGGATAGTCGGCGGTCAGAATTTAGACACCTCCATCCATGCCGGTGGTGCTAAGCAAGGTGTTCAACCGCTTAACATCAAACTTGAGGAAGGGGTCTGGACCTGGATAGCAGTCGTTGGCACGAATGACGACTCAATTATTGCGTATCAAGATGGCAAAGAGGTTAGCAAACAAGCCGGTTTTGAATTTGACAAGAGTCTACCGATAAACGACATCTCAATCGGTGCTAATTCTTTTGATGAACGCCGTCGAACCTTTAATGGTTCTTTCGCGATCGTCCGCGCGTATGACAAAGCACTGACGGAAGCCGAGATTAACCAAAATATCTCTGGCACGTTTGCTGTCGATCCAGCGGATAAACTCCCAACAGTGTGGGCAAAAGTGAAACGCGGCTATGAATAGTAAAGGCATGGAGAACACGCTTCGAGATTGATTACTATCCAAATTGCTGAGTACGTAGGCATCTTGTAGGGAACCTCCGTTGTGGGGTTCCCACAAACTCACCAACATCAGTAAACCTAAAACCTACCGTAAAAATGTCTCAATCCGACCCTGCCCGTTCAGCGTTTCGAGAAACCCGATACCTTGTTTTAGATAGCCGCCTCATTGACGAGACGCTTAGGGCGACACTCACCCTTAATATCCCTTAATAAAAGCGATTTAGGGAGTCTCTTCGATTTTCTAAACACTTGCCGGAAGTGTTATTTTCAATCCTGATTGTCGGACTCGCAAATTCTATAAAAATTAGATTTTTTCCCTATTATGCAAGCATTCCGTTCAAAAACGCGTCTTTAACGGAACAGGGGTATCATGTTTTCTTCAAATGCGTCTAATCTATGCCATGTGGTACAATTTGAGGAGATATTACGCTAAAGTTGCTTCATTTTGGGATTTGGGGAACTTCTACCCTTAACACACCTGCTTTTTACTGAATTTCACGATATGTTCTATGAGTTGGAGGCACTACAATGATAATTACCCTAATCCGGAAAGAGATGATGCATCATATTCTGAGTGCTCGGTTTATAGCATTGCTTCTGATGTGCGTACTGCTCATTCCGCTCAATCTCCATATCAATTACCATCGTTATCTCCAACGCCAAGTGGACTATCAAGAGACTGTCAAAGAAGAAAACAATAAGGAGCCGGCGGAGCAACCTTGGTTACAGAAACAGAGGACAGATCCGAATCTTGAAGTTTCCAAATTGATACTTAAGCCGACCCCTTTAAGCGTGTTTGGGACAGGCTTAGAATCTGCCTTACCGAGTTATCTCGGTATGACGCGCAACGGTATAAAACGAGGAGAAGCAGCACTATCTACCGCGCCGATTGCTTTTCTTTTGGGACATCTCGATTTTGTGTTCGTAGTCAGTACCGTCTTTAGTCTGCTCGCACTCTTGTTTACCTTTGATGCCGTTACGGGTGAAAAAGAGGCGGGAACGCTTCGGATAACTCTTGCTAACGCCCTTCCGCGCGATATCTTTTTGTGGAGTAAGTTCATCGGTGGGTACCTTGTGTTCATTGTTCCGTTCTTAGTTTCGTTAATCACGGGTTTACTTGTGCTCGTCTGGCAAGGTTTTCCACTATCTGAACCTAACATTTTTCCGCGCGTCCTCTATCTCATCAGCATCTCACTGGTCTACATTGCTATTTTTTTTGCAATCGGGGCGGTGGTCTCAATTTATTTCGACAATTCCAAGACCGCACTCATCGTCGCTTTTACCGTTTGGGTGTTTGCTGTCCTGATCTTACCGCGTGTCGGTTTTCTCGCTGCGCAAATCGTCGCGCCGACTTCAACAGCGGAGAGCGTCTATAGGGAAAAGGCGGCGAGACGAGCAGAATTGCGTGCTACGCTCGAAGTGGAAAGAAACAAAATTATGGGTAAAATGATACAGGAATCTAAACAGGGGAAGGAAACGACCGGCTTCTTTAGGTTAGATGAAGCGTTCGTCGCTAAAATGAATGAGAAGATGCGCCCGCTTGAGGCGGCGGCGCGGTTAAAATATCGGGACCTCGCAACACAACTCGACAGACGTTATCAGCAGGAAAGAAAACGGCAAGGTAAAATCGGCGTAAACTTTTCCCGAATCACGCCTACCTCTTCTTTCATATTTCTGGCTACGGATGCTACACAAACCGGGCAGATAAAAAGAAATACCTACTTTCAAACAGGTACTCGCTATTATGAGGTGCTGGATACAGATATGTTCAGCAAAATGTCAGACGCGGCTCTCATCGAAACGGAAGAGATCAAGTCCCCGCCGATTCCGCCTCCGTTGACAGAGTTGAATATGTCAGAGACGCTCCAACACGCTGCTCTGGATTTGTTATTGCTCTGCTTCTTCACAATTGGGTTTACAAGTGTGGCGTTCCTGAAATTCTTCAGATCGGATATTTGAGGAAAGAATATTCCGGTGCTGGTGAGGTTACTCGCATCGCTTGTTCATAGTGTTTCGGTAATTCTAAAATTTATTATCAACCATTCATTAACTACGGAGTATCCTGATGGAAAAAGATGATGCACAACTCATTCTCCGTATTTTATCAGGAGATGATACAGCATTCACCACCTTAGTTGAAAAGTACTATAGAAGCGTTCACGCCCTCGCGTGGCGGAAGATCGGCGATTTTCATCATGCGGAAGAAATCGCACAAGACACCTTCCTCCAGGCATACAAAAAACTCTCGACGCTTAGAAACCCAGATCAATTTGCCGGATGGCTCTATGTCATCGCCGACAGGTTTTGCATCAGTTGGCAGCGAAAGCAAAAACCAGCCATGCAATCGTTAGAGGATACACGTACAGATATAGTAGAAAGACTCTCTTATACACATTATGTATCAGAACAGCGCGAAACAGAAGCTATTGAGCGTCGTTGTGAAATTGTCAGAAATCTGCTGGAAAAGCTTCCAGAGCGGGAACGCACCGTTGTGACGCTCTACTATCTCGGTGAAATGACGACCAAAGAGATTAGCGAATTTTTAAGTGTTCCCGTGAAGACGATTCATAGTCAGCTCCATCGGGCACGAAAACGTTTACAAGGAGAAGAAACATTTCTTATGATACAAGAAAGTAGAAGCGAACTTAAGCAATCGGTTGATGAATTAATCCTCACCATAGAGAAAAGGATTCACGCCGAACTTCAAGCACAATTGGGTAAAAGTATTCCTGACACACAAATGGGCAGGGATATACTCAAACAAGCGTTAGAAAAGATGATGGGTGATATTAAAGAAAAAATACTGGCAGAACTTCAAGCACAATTTGGAGAAGGATTCTAAAAATATAGTCACTACACACCCCGTGTGCAGTATGGGCGTGTGTCAGATTAGTTTGAAAAAGAAGGAGTGCTGTGATAAAATAGTCACAGACCTTTGCTACTTTATATTTCACTAAACATAACATAAAATGCCACCGCTGTCCGTTTTGACGCGCAAACCGTGGAGAACCCGATGAATACATCCTATGAAAGACCTTACAGACCCGTGGATCTGAATACGACATTAACCAAAGCATTTCCCTTTATGTCTATGGCTGAAAATCTCATGGAAGAAGCCGAATTCGCTACATCAGGTCGAGCCTCGCTGGCGTTAGCCCGAGGCGATGAGCTAACCCTTGTTCTGGTCGTTATGAAAGCCGGAACAACGCTGGAAGAGCATTCTGCACCCGCTGCTGCCGTCGTTATTACGCTCAGTGGAAAAATTATATTCACATCCAGTGCTGATAAAATTACACTCGAACAAGGTGAAGGGGTTACTTTCACAGGTGATGTCCTTCATTCCGTCCATGCCAGCGAAGATAGTGCCTTTCTGATTGTGATTGGCGGTAAAGTATCACATTAGAACACAGATGCCTAATTAGAATCAAGGTGCTTATATGATGTCATTTAAATCTATCTTCATTTCAGTATTTCTGGGGACAGCCCTAATTGCTATTGTGCTAATTCTCAATGCGCAACGCCCCGCAGTAGAAGTAGAGCAGCCGAGTGCTGATTTTGTGCGGGCAACAGGGAAATGCGCGGAGTGCCATCGCAGGGAAACCGCTGCAATTGTCCATCAATTTGAACGGAGTGAGCATGCGAAACACGGCGTAAGTTGCTTAGACTGTCACAAAGCCGTAGAAAATCAGGAAACACAGGCACACCGCAGTTTCACAATCGCGAAGCAGCTTACGGCGAAAAATTGTAGTGAGTGCCACACAACAGAATATGTGCAGTTTCTCCGAAGTCGGCATGCAGCACCGGCGTGGGCAGCGGTATCAGGGGCAAGAGATTTTACAGCGGAACAGATCGCTTTCGCTGAAAAATATCACAAGGGTGCTGTAGATCGTCCTGCGAATCCTTTAGCGATTACAGAGGGTGAGAGTGCTACGAATGTCGGATGTTTGGGATGCCACGATATCGGTAAGCCAAACGCTGACGGTTCTATTGGGACGTGCACAGACTGCCATGCACGGCATTCAAGTTCAGTTGCGTTGGCACGAGAGCCAGAAACCTGTGGGCAGTGCCACATGGGACCCGACCATTCACAGATTGAAATCTACCATGAATCCAAGCATGGGGTCCTTTACAATGCCCAGAAATCGGAGATGAATCTCAAAGCACCGCCGAAGGCACTCACGACAGCAGATATGACAGTGCCGACATGTGTGACGTGCCACTTGAGCGGATTAGATGGATTGAATGTAACGCACGATACAACCGCGCGGCTCTCGTATTGGCTGTTTGCGGTTGTCTCTGACAAACGCCCTACCTATCAGCAAGGTCAAGATGCGATGAAAGAGACCTGCTTAAAATGCCATGCCAGTTCACAGGTAGAGATTTATTATCAGGAGGCTGAAGATGTTGTTGTCGATACCAACCGTAAAATTACGGAAGCCGCGGCACTCATGAAATCGCTGCGTGAAGACGGGTTGCTAACTGAAACCCCTTTTGATGAACCCATCGAATTCCTCTACTTTGATTTATGGCACTACTACGGTCGGACAGCAAAACACGGCGCGTTCATGGGAGGTGCCGATTTCGTCCAGTGGCACGGAAATTATGAACTTCTGCTAAAAATGACGGAGTTGAAAAAAATTGCCCGAGAACTCAGAGAAGATGCTGCGAAACCGTAAGAGGTTGGCTGCCAAACTGCTTGACTTTTTTATTCTTGCGAACCTTGCGTTTTTGGCACTTGATGTATTCTTAGCACATTCCGTGAACGCATTCGCGCATCCCGCGGAATGGATTCCCTTCTACTTCTCGTTAGGTGGGTCGGTCCTACTCGCACTAATGCTCTTGGGAAAAAATGAAGAAAAGGGACGGTGGAAGAACGGGTGTCGGTTCGGCGTTGGATGGGGGGCTATCTGTATCGGCATCTCTGGCATGTTCTTTCATCTCGGCAGCGAATTCTTCGCTGATCTGACCCTTAAGAACCTTATCTACACAGCACCGTTTGTAGCACCGCTCGCTTTTACAGGTGTCGGTCTCCTTTTAATTATGAACGGCATGATCCGCGATACAGATTTAGAATGGGCGCAGTGGGTCGTGTTTATGGCAGGATTCGGGTGGTGCGGAAATTTTATCCTCTCCGTTTTTGACCATGCACAAAACGGGTTTTTCAACCCGTCTGAGTGGTTGCCCGTCTTTACAAGTGCTATCGCTGTCGGATGTCTGGCAACGCTATTTTTTGTTCCTCATCAACCTGTTTTCTTTAAATTCTGTGTCATTGTTATGGGGATCAACTTCACCGTTGGTATTGCAGGGTTCTTCTTCCACCTGACGGTAGATCTGCAAACCCCGGCAACCACACAGATAGAGAAGTTCCTCTATGGCGCGCCTCTGTTCGCGCCACTTCTCTTCCCAAATCTATCGCTCCTCGCGCTCTTAGGTATCTGGAAAATGTCTACCAGAGATTATAATAAAGGGCGAGGTTAGAAACCTCGCCAGCGGCGGTCGTTATACGCTATGTAGCGCGAACTGTATCGCGATAGTTCCTGGGCGTTTTGGAATGGCTACCGTAAGTTACAGTTCATGGACGTTTGCCCGAATCTTCTGAAACGCATCTAAAATCTGTTGCATATCGTCTGTCCCGCCTAAAAACATGGAATGTCCGAAACTGCAGACCTCTTCTCGATAGACGCGTTCTGCGTTTGGGCAATTGAGTGTGTTGTAGTCAATCGCTTGGTCTCCGAGATATTTGCGGGGTAATCCGAGTTGATCAAACAGTTCAGGGTTACCAAACGGACCTTCGTTATAGATAGGTTCACCGTGCGCACCAACACCGCATGAGACACCCTCTGCGCGGAGTGCTTCCATGAACCTTCCGCGTGATATACCACCGAACTCTTCGGAGACGAACCGGAAATCCCAATAGTAGAAACACCATCGCGTGACACGCCCGTCGCGTGGAATCGGATGCAGTCCGTCTATCGCTTCCATGCCTTTAGAGAGGTATGCGATATTTCGTTCGCGCGTCTCGACCTGTTCCTCAAACCTTTCCAGTTGGCTTAACAAAAGTGTTGCTTGGAAATTGGTCATCCGCATATTCAACTGTGCGAAACTACCTGCCTTTCCTGCCAGTGCTTCATCATTTGTTATCACCATTCCGCCTTCACCGCAGGTAAGCGTTTTCCCCATCTGGAAACTGAATGCTCCGAGATGCCCAATTGAACCCATCCCTTTTCCTCGCCATTGTGAACCGTGCGCATGAGCACAATCCTCAATCACCTTGAGATTGTGTCTTTCGGCGATCTCCATAATCGCGTCCATATCTGCAGGGTAGCCGCCGTTATGTACTGGAACAATTGCCCGCGTTCGTGGTGTGATCGCTTTCTCAATCGCATCGGGCGCGATGTTGTAGGTGAGCGGATCAACATCAACAATAACCGGCACGGCGTTGACACAGACAGCCGATGTTCCCGTTGCCACAAATGTGAGGGCTGGAACGATGACTTCATCACCCGCGGTGACCCCCGCTGCCTTCAACGCGCATTGTAGTGCCACAGTCCCGTTTGCAAGCGGAATCCCGTATTTGGCATCTTGGAACGCCGCAAACTTTTCTCCAACTTCATCGACTTTCTCACGTCGGTTCCACGCACCACTCCGTAATGTCTCCAAAAGTGCATGCTCTTCGGTTTCATCAAAAATCGGCCAACTTTTCCCTAAACTCCCTTTGACGACGGGTTCACCACCATTGATTGCTAACTTTGCCATGTCTACGTCCTCCTTGCTACATACTTCAGTATTGAGGTGGTTTTGATTTTAGCAGTGTGTCCTTTTTTAGTCAACCGCTTTGGCTTCATTCCTATCGTGGTATTTGCGGCATTTTTGTTGCAGATATAGTTAGAATTCGCTATAGTAATCTCCAGAGATCCAAAACACCGTGTAAGCGATGGAATCAATGAATCAGACACTGACAGCAATAGACGGAATCAAGGTAGGGCATGCCACAAACCTAACGGCTCGGACAGGATGTACCGTCATCCTCTGTCCAGCGGGGGCAACGACGGGTGTTGACGTGCGCGGTGCTGCGCCTGGGACACGCGAGACGGAAGCCCTCCGTCCGGGACGTTTAGTCCAAAAAGCACACGCCGTACTCCTGACAGGTGGAAGTGCCTTTGGATTGGATGCTGCAGGCGGTGTCGTCCAATATCTTGAGGAAAAGAATGTCGGTTTTCCCGTAGGTGCACTGCGTGTACCGATTGTTCCCGCTGCTGTTATTTTCGATCTCGGAGTTGGCGATGCAAACGTCCGCCCCGACCGTGAGATGGGATATCAGGCATGCCTGAATGCGTCAGGTGACCCTGTAGCGGGGGGTGCCATTGGTGCGGGCACGGGTGCAACGGTCGGTAAAGCACCAGGAGTAAAGGCATCATCGGGGGGTGTAGGTTCGGCGTGTATACGGCTTGATTCCGGATTGATTGTGGCAGCAATTGTGGTTGTCAATGCGCTTGGAAATGTTGTGCATCCAGAGACGGGTGAAATTATTGCGGGTGGAAAACAAGATGGCAATTTCGTAGACATCACCGAGCGACTCTTGGATGCCAATTTAGTTCAAGGAACCAATACGACTATCGGTGTTGTGGCGACAAATGCGACACTTTCCCCGGCAGAGGTTCACCGAGTCGCAGAGATGGCGCATGATGGGATGGCGCGAGCGATTCGTCCCTCGCATACGATGTCCGATGGAGATACGCTTTTTTCCCTTGCCACAGGGTCGCACCCTGCGAGCAATGTAAATACTGTCGGTATCCTTGCTGCGGAAGTTGTCGCAGAGGCGATCGTGAACGCTGTCATCTGACTGTCTATATCTGATCGGTTATCTTAAAGCGGACAAATTCAGCTAAACACGCTGCGCTTTAACGCCAAGTTTTCTTATTCCATCTGTGAAGGAAGTTCTTGGATTATAGGGATGACATAACTGCGAATCGTAAAACCGCCTATAATTTCTGTCTCTACTCGTGGCTCCGGGTTCTTCCGGTGATCGAATACAACGTAGTAACCTTCCACAGCCTTCTCGGATTTCAGATACGCTGCGAGCTGCTTTTTGCCTGCCTGATAACGGGGGTCTCCACCCCAGATTTTCGTTTCAACGATGTATTTATCGTTTTTGTAGAGAATCAAAAGATCCATTCTACCGCGTCCTGTTTGTACCTCAAGGTACATAGTTCCACCCACTATCTGAACAAACTGGTTCAGATAGGCGAAGAGGAGGTGCTGACCGATGTATTCTTGTGGTGTATCTGGTACTTGTAAAATTTTGAAGCCTGCGCGTACGATAAAATCTCGGAAGTTATCAATGAGTGCTGCCCGCTGAATCCGTCCATCCGGTGTGAGATAATCTTGAAATCCCGCGCGAGCATCTTCTGGCAAATATTCTTGTTCTAACCCATTCACAATCGGCTTGAATGCTCTCATGATGCAATAGTGATAAATTGGATTGACAATTTCACACATACTGTCGTCCCCTGCAGCGATTACACCATAAGTGGCGAGTTCACTGATAAGATCATTGTAAAGATTAAACTCTACACCGTCCTCGTAAGAGGCGATTTTCATCAAAAGTGCCTCAAATCGCTGATCCCTACGGATATTCGTTACAAGATGTTGAATGTTCGTGTTCCGTTCGCGAAGGAGCCGCACGTGTGCTTCCGAAAAGTGTTCGATTGTAATCGGTTCACTTTTCGGAATGTTCGATTCCTCGGTAAGGATTTGCGCGAATCGGTTGACAAGCACAGGTTGTCCAGCAGTCTGTTTGTGAATGGCCGCAATGGTTTCGGGAGTGAAGGGTTGTCCGACTTCTTCTGTGTATTGTGTCAGAAGTTCGCCGACCTGTTCAAGGGTGAAGTTGGGCAGCGCGAACTCATCTTGGATGTTGAAAGGCGAGACAGAGCGATCATAGTTGAGTTGCGTAATGTTCTTAACACCGACGATACCAAGGCTATAAGGGCAGCGTGAATCTACCCCTGACAGATAGATACGACGCAGGGAGTGAAGAAAATCGCTCACGGCAGCTTGCGGGATGCCATCAAATTCGTCAATGACAATAACAAAACGTTGATCCTTTAGCAAACTTGAAAGCCGACTAAAAAACCTGCGCATTGAAAGATGGTTGGTTATCTGTGTGCTTTCCAGAAATTGACTGAGCACCTCAGAAAAGAGACCCCCGCGCTTTTGGAAGACCGTCTCGATTTCCTCTCGGATATTTTCGTAGAGGTCCTCGTAGAAATCGACAATAGAGACGTTTTTGTATTCCTCAAAATTGAGTTGAATCGGAAAGTAGGTCGAGTTTTCATCTGACAGCGCATCCAGTGCCCATCGGAAAAAAGTGGTTTTGCCTGTCTGGCGCGGTGCGAAAACAACGATATAACGTCCTTGTTTAACACGATTGACAAAATCAGCAAGTTCAGTCGTGCGTTGGACGACGTAGTTCCGATCGGGATATACAGGGCCTCGAGTCTCAAAAGTTTTCATTTTTTCGCCTCATCTGGACGATTCTTAACACATTATGCTATCCTATCACCCGATGAAAATCAATTTCTTATTTTCCCTAAAACGCTGAACGTTCCTTGCCTAAATCGGTTGCCCTTGCATGGCTTCCGGGATGTCAATGCCGAATTCGTCCAATACTGTTGGTGCGATGTCGTATATACTTTTGGCGGGGACGTTTCCTATAGAAGAACAGGACGCAGATTTGAGAATAAAAATGCCCATCTCGGCATGGTTGCAGTCGTCAGGACCGGTGTCGTTTTCGTAGGTATAAATGCTGTTGTATCCAACACTCCCGACTGAACGCCAAAACAGGTTGCCGAAGTAGACGATGAGATCGGGAGCAATGTTGCGGCATTCCCGATAAACCTTTTCGGGTTTAAAGACCCGTGTGCCGATGTTATTCCCTTCTTCATCAACGATTGCTGCAAGTTGTGCTTTCAATTCATCTCGGACGTTTTCGTAATCTTGTGCACCAACGATGCCATTGGGTTCTCTACCTTCAACGTTTATAAAGATTCGCGCATAATATCCGCCCTCGCCCCACGCCTTTGTGTTTTCCCAGTCTACCATATCCGGTGTCCACCGTGTAATGCCTTGTGGTTCGGTTTTGAGTGTCAGATACCCGTGTTGTTGAAGCCATTCATTGACACAGATACCGCCATCCATCCGTTTCGCACCGTGGTCAGAGACAACCATGACAGTAGTGTTCTCATCTACACACGCTAACGTTTCTCCGAGTTCAGCATCAAGTATGCGATAATAGTTCCGCATCGTCTCCGAGAAAGGCGAATTCGGTTCATACGCACGGTGTGTTTTATCCCAAAATCGCCAGAAAGCATGATGGAGACGATCAGACCCCATCTCAACCATCGTAAAGAAATCCCAGTCCTTTGTTTCAAGCAGATGGCGCGCGAGTTTGAAACGTTCAGCCGTCATTTTGAGGAGCTGTTGCTCCAATTCGGCGCGTCGATCCGTCCGAAAATTGGGTATATCAATCATGTAGTCGCTTGCGACTTGATTGATTTCCCTTGTCAGTCGTCGAGGGAAGGTCCATTGGGAATCGCGGGTGGGCGTGAGAAAACTGGTAACCATCCACCCCGGAAACGGCTTTGCAGGATAGGTAAGCGGTACGCCTAAAATGACCGATTTCTTTTCTGCCTGCCCCAGCAGGTCCCAAAGTGTGGGCACTTTCACGGCATGCGAGTTAGCGATGCTTAAAGCATCATAGGAGTAATCCTTACGGTTACGGAACCCGTAAACCCCAATTTCACCGGGATCACGGCTGCTCATCATGCACATCCATGCTGGCACGGTGATCGGTGGAATGGTGCTTTCCAATTCGCCATAGATGCCTTCTTCCATCAAACGACGCGTATTGGGCATGTCGTCCTTGAATGCCTCAAAGACGAGTTCAGGTGCCGCGCAATCCCAACCGATAATGAGTACCCGTTTCTTCATATTTTTACCTATAAAATCTGGTCGCCGTTCATTTTATGGTAAAATTCACAATTATTTCAACATTATGGGAAGGCGAGGATACAATCCTCGCCAGCGGCGGTGAGGGTTCCCTTTACTGAAAAACTGTCTACATATTTTCGGATTTTACTATAAATTACGGCTTGTGATCGGTATTAACAGGGGGTTCGTCGTTGTTAAGGAACCGCTCAATTGTATTTCTCGTTGCCGGACGTGTTCGGAAATCCGCAATCCACGGCTCACGGAAGTACGCCTGCTTTTCACGCGGTAAAGCGGACATCACTTCAGGTGGAATCGGTAGCCGGTGCCAATGTGTCGCGAGATGCGCATAAGCGTTTAGCACTGCTACACGCGGTGTCTCCCGCTGCCACACGGGACCGGCGTGACACAGATTTTCCGTGAAGAAGATTGCACTGCCAGCGGGACAATCGTAGGTCATCAGAAACGGACTCCGCTTCCCTTCCTCTAAGGACATGTGGTCAGGATGCATCGGGAAATTGGATTTGTGACTACCGACGATAAAGTGCGTCCCACCATCCTTTTTGGAAATATCTGTCAGTTCAAAAACGACACGCACCATTCCCGCGTGGATCCGTTCGTTATTGACACGATACCCGAAGATCGGATCACCTTGTCGCGGTCCACCACCGTGGAGTTCACCGTGCCGCTGCCCTTTTTCACGCCAGACAGAGTAGGCGTGCTCTAAGCGGATCTCGGGTCCGATAATTTCATGTAGAACCTCCAGAACTTTAGGATGATCTATCAGGACACTCGCGGGTCCCCCTGGAACGGCACGGTGCTCCGGCGGTAAAGATTCTTTGTTATGATGTATCCTGTCGATCTGATCAACGATTGCATCTACTTCGTCGCGCTCAAGGATCGCCGGACGAACGAGGAACCCGGTTAAGTCAAACCGAAATTTTTCTTCATCAGTCATAGGTTGATAACTCCTATGTCCGTTGTGTGGTGAAACATAATTAGAAAATTATGCCCAACGGGGATTTCTGCCACCGAACCGCTGTTCACTGATATTCCACAACTCTGATAAACCGAGTTGTCGGATGTGTTCCAATCCGGGTAGGCATGGGTCATTTGTACGGATTAGCCATTGCTGGAGTTCCGCTTCTAATTCTGCACGTAGGTCTTGTGAATCTTCGTCGTCAATGAGGTTGTTCAACTGATACGGGTCGTTATCGTTATCGTAAAGCAGCCACCCTGTTCCGTCGTGATGGCGTGCATAGGTATAGCGATGCGTGCGAACCCCGCGCCACTCGCGAATACCGAAATTAAATCCTTCACTTCCGTGCAGGGGGACTTCAAGCAGGACAGACTCGGGTTCATCAATCGTTTGACCGAGCATCGCTTCTGAGAGATCAATCCCTTCCACACCCTCTGGAATGGGTAAGTCGCATAAGGAGAGCATTGACGGCATAAAGTCAACGAGGCTTAATAAGGTATCACGCGTGATGCCTGCTGGAATTTTACGGGGCCAGCGAATCATGAACGGAATACGAGCAGATTCTTCCCAGGGACGTTCTTTTCTGACGTGTCCGTGACTGCCGAGCATATCGCCGTGGTCAGATGTATAGACAAGAATCGTATCGTCAGCGATACCGATGTCGTCGAGCGCAGCCATCAAACGTCCGAGATTTTCATCCAGAGCCGTGATATGCGCGTAGTAGCCGGAGAGATCCTCCCGTGTTGCGGGTGTATCTACAGCGTTCGGACGTAACTGAATCTGATCCGGTGGATATATCTCCTTGTAACGTTCCGGCACGTGTTCATAAGGGTTGTGCGGCGGTCCCCAACTCATATAGAGACAGAACGGTTCATCGGCATGCTCTCGGCAGTATTCAATCGCCTTATCGGTCTGGAATTCTGGTTCGTAGCCGTCAATCTGGAATTGGTTTCCGTCCGAGTCGTGATACGGAGCATTAAAATAGTTGTGGTGACAATTCCATCCGATCCAATCGTCAAAGCCGAAGCGCATCTCAGGCGTGATAAACTTATCTCTCGGCATACCACCGAGATGCCATTTACCGATGTAGCCGGTTGCGTATCCAGCATCCTTAAAGACCTCCGCAATACCTGTTTCGGACAACGGGAGTGGCAGATCGTTGGAAACCGCTTTATGGTTCAAAGGATATTTACCTGTCATCAGACAGCCGCGCGCTGGCACGCATATCGGAACGTTGGTGAAGGTATTCGGAAAGAACATCCCTTCCTGTGCGAGTTGATCCATCGCAGGCGTTTGGACTTGCGGGTTGCCTGCGCATCCGACATCACACTGACGATGTTGGTCGCCGAAAACGAAGATTAAATTGGGTTTACGAGTCGTTTCCATTGATCTCCCTGTTTTTCAAATTGGCAGTTAACTATCAACCATTGGTTTTTAGCCACTCACTTCGGAAGGGAATGGCTATCAGTGGTTGGGGATGATAAGGAGGTATTTGGTAAAACAAATATCTCTTTACTGACTGCTGAAAGCGAAGCGACCTGACTCCTGACTGCTATTCCTACGACTGCATCCATGTATAAATTTGACGAAGTGCGCCCTCACTTTTTGTCCACAACGCTCTTTTCAGTGGCGAAGCAACCTTTGTGTAACTGGCGAAGTCTGTCCGCACAGCGCGATACTGTTCCTTGTGCGCAATTAACCCTGCGTTTTCGGGTGGAGATGCTCCGAAATCCACCCATTCGTACTGATTATGGCACGCCTGTTCAATGATATGGTGGAAAATTGCGTTGTTCGGACGGTATTTCAGGAACGCTGGCACAGAGGCTTCACACCACAACGTTACAGTCTTATTGAAACGTAGATAGAGCAGTCCCGCAATAATTGTGTCCTGATATGTCGCAATAGCGAGTTTGGCGATTTTCCGTTGTAGGAGCGTCTGCATAAGTGCCAGCGGTTTCGGTGTGCCACCTAACCGCTTTACTGTCATGAGATACATGTCGTAAAAGGCAGATAAATCCTGCTCGTTGTACGTATCCGTGACTGTCACACCCGATTTCTCAGCCTTTCTGACCGCGCCTCGCACCCGTTTGTTATAGGCGTGCCAGAGGGATTCAACATCTCCGTCCGTTTTCAGAAAATGTGTGAAGTGGTCTGTCCGTTCGTAGCCCATTTCAGCGAAAAGATCGCCGTAGGTTGCGGTATACATGGGGGTCAGCGTCCAACGGATTTCACACCATCCTTTTTCCACGCCTGCAGCTTCAACAGATGTTATCAGTGTTTCAGGGTTGACTTGCCCTGATTCGATCAGGTGTATACCACCAAACAGATTCCACGGCATTGAGTGCCAGAGCCGGATACCCGGTATGGGTTGAAAAATGAAGGCAGGGATCCCACCTATCACTGAATCATCTTGTTTGATGAGTAGGTAAGTTGGAGTGAGTTGGCTGAATGCGTTTGCTAATGCATCTCGCCATTCGATGCTTTGGAAGGCAGTACTATCTGGACATTGCCGAATAATAGTGTCCCACTCGTTCTGGTTTTGAGAGGTAACGGAGGCTACGGTGTACATATACACGTTGTTATTGTTGAGAGGGTTTTCGGTGAAACAATGATGAAATAGAAGTGCCTTATAAGTGCCAAGACTGAAATTATCAATGGACAAAAAATCATGCATACCGGGGAAGTCCCATTACAGAAAAGCATTCGCTATTTATTAGTTTGCTTGAGTTTGCTCCAGAGGGTTATCTGCTTTTCTGCACTCGGTGATACGGAGAGAAGTCCTGTTGGGACCCAACTCAGATACCGAGCACCTATTCCTTTCGTCGCTTCAATCGCTTCGCTTTGCCCGCCTTCTGCTGTATCTACGATCCTAACGACCCCATTCGCAAAAAGCTGTGCTATGTGACCTTTTGGCTGTGTCAGAATATAGGCGATCCATTTGCCACTCGACGACCATGCAAGTTCTCGGATAACTGTTCCTTCCTCCGACTTCGTGAGTTGGCGCATGTTTTGTCCATCTACGTCAATTACGTCAATAGTGTACACTATTCCGTCTTCAATATCCGCTGAGATGAAAGCGATCTGCTTGCCATCCGGCGACCACGTGCATTTAAAGAGGACCTCACCGCGCTTCCCGAGATGCCGGACGTTTTTCCCTTCAGCATCCATTACAAAAAGGGTAGCATCATGATGAGAAACAAAGGCGATCCATCGGCTATCCGGAGACCAAACGGGTTCGTAACACTTTCTTTCTTTCGTCAGTCGTATCACATTTTCGCCATCTACATCCATTTTGTAGATGTTCCTGTCCCCTGCACGATCAGAGGTGAATGCGATCCATTTCCCATTCGGAGACCACGCGGGCCACTCATTTTTATCACCATTGAAAGTCAACTGACGGTGTGCATGCCTTCTCATATTCGTGCTTATCTCCATCAGATGAATCTGGCAGATCGTGTTTTGACACGCTTCATAGGCAATTGAGCGTCTATCAGGAGACCAAGTGAAGTCGAGCAGATGTTCTGGTTTTGTCCTCAACTTTTGGAGGACCTCTCCTTGGGTATTCATAAGTATGATAGGACGGTCTTCATCCGTTGTAGAAACAAAAGAGAGGACATCACGTTCACCCGTCCACCCGTTGCTGACAAACGTGAAAGACCCTATCAATAACATCGTTCCTAATACCACATAAATTAGGTCGCGTTTCATATTTTTTCCTCTCCCAATTTTCTAATGAAAGGTAAAGAAACCGATGTTTTTTGTAGATTATGCCGCCAGTGCGGCGAAGAGTGCCTTGATATAGCCGACGGAGTAGGCTAACCCAACATTGCCTTCTAATTTGGGGATGTGATCGGCGTTGATGCATCCGTCAAATCCGACCTTTTGGAGTTCGCGGACGATTTTAAAAGCGTTCATATCACCATCGTCGAGAAGGACTTCCTCAAACGCGCCTGCTGTTGCAAGGCTGCCGCGGACGTTCCGTAAATGCACCATGAAGATACGGTTTTTGCGTCCGTAGTTGTTGATTTCGTCAAGGACAATTGCGCTACCGCCGGCTTCCGCACGAGTGCCACAACAGTAAAGGTAACCGACATTCCTGCTGGGGAAAGCATCAATAACGCGATGAAAACCGAGGCTGCCAAGTGGCGTATCAGGGTTCGGCACGTCTGACGGATGGATAGCAAGTTTGATGTCGTATTCATCGGCAATAGGGACGAGTGCTCCATAAACCTCAGTAAAACGTTTCCACCATTCGTCGAGTACTTCCATTGTCGGTGTGTCGGGCGGATTTTTCGTCGCGGCACGGCTTTCGCCACGCGAAGTATACCCGCCTCTATGAACGGACGGATAGCGCGTCATGAGATAGTCGAAGGTATCACCCCAGAACCGTTGACGAGCAATAGGCACACCCGCTTCAGCGAAAACCCGTAAGGCGTTACAGGTGTTTTCCAATTCCTTTTCACCATCCGGTTGCCCCTTCATAAACTTTTCAGTGATATTCGGAAGCGTCACGCGATTGATGTCAAGTCCCCAAAAACGGATCCGTTTCTTGATTTTCAGAACTTCATCCAAGTCAGGATACCCCTGTTCATCAACGCCAGGAAAGGCATTGCCACCTCCGAAGTCGATGCAATCTGCACCGAGTTGCGTAACCTGTTTAAGATAACTATCTGAAAGTCCACCATCCCAAACTGAAATTTTCATGTTTTTAACTTTCCTTGTGGTTCGTTTAGGTGGGTTTGATGAAAATTTCCCTAAACGTATATCCAGCCCGGCGCGTCGCTTGGGCTTACAAACTTTTACTTTTCCTTACGGTTCGTTTCTTTACGGATGACCGATAGTCGATGACTATAAAGGTAATGGAACGGGTTGCCCACTCTCAACGGATTGGTATGCTGCGAGTGCGATTTCGACTGCTGCCCGACCGTCTAATCCTGTGATTGGAGGCGTTGTATCGTTGCGGATTGCATCCACGAAGACGCGAATCTCCTCTTGAACGGGTGGCGGCACTTCAATGTCCGAAATTTTAATCTGTCGCCCTTCACCCTCAAAAGGTTTTATCTGGATAGTCGCATCGCCACCCCAAGTTTGTGGGAAATAGATGGACCCGCCCTCACAATCAACGCGTCCGCCATATCCACCAATAGCGGAGATATGACTGGAGTGGAGCAATCCGACTGCGCCGTTCGCAAACTGTAACGAAGCAAGTACGACATCCGGGTAGTCGGTCTCTTTTTGTACGTACTGACCACCAGCAGCATAAACAGCAGTTACATCGCCACAGGTCCAGCGCATAAAGTCGATTTCGTGCGCGTTGATTTCCATGAGACTCCCACCCGATTTTGCGCGTTCTAATCGCCATGGAACATAACTCCCACCACCACGCCAAGGTCCACCGATCCGGTGCACCATCATGCAGGCGGGCGCGCCAAGCTCACCACTTTGCACAATCTCGCGAACCGCGGAGTGCGTCGCGTGATAACGACACACTAAGCCGATAGTGAGTTTGATGCCGTTTTCCTCAGCAGCGGCGAGCATGGCATCGCATCCCTCCAATGTTGGTGACATCGGTTTTTCAGAAAAGACGTGTTTGCCGGCGTTGGCAGCATCAACAGCCATCGGTGAATGCATAAACCCCGGCGACGCGATCAGCACCGCTTGAATCCGATCATCGGCAAGTAAATCGTGGTAATCTAATACGTAGGAGGCATTGAGATCTGTAGCCAGTTTTTCTGCCAACGTTTCTTGTAAATCGCTGACGCAGATAACTTCTATCCCTTCAACAGCATGTGCGCTCGTAGCGAGACTTCTGCCCATGCCACCACAGCCGATAACGCCAATTCCAATGGTTTCCATTATTTTTCGCTCCGTTGATGATGAAATGCCCCCGGCGGGAGTAAGTGTTCGATGAGCATGTGTCGAATTTCTTCTGCGGGTATGTTTCGATCCATACCGTAAAAGTTGTATTTACCGGTTGCTGCGGCATCAGCTGCGATCTGCCTCATAGTCGGGGACGTAGTGATTAACACCACCTGAACCCTGTCATCGGCAAGCAATTCATGATAATTCGATGTATAGGGCGTACCGAGCTCTGTGCCGAGTTTTTCTGCCAACACTTCCTGCTCATCGCTGACGTAAACTACCTCTAAACCTTTAATAGCATGCGCATTAGTGGCGAGGTTTCTACCCATATCGTCACATCCGATAATACCAATCCCAATCGTTTCCATTCTTTTGACTTATGACCTCTTGGGCTCCGCCCCACTTTGTTTCGCGCAAGTTCCCAATTATCCTATACAGACTTTTTTAAAGCCGAAGGATTAAGCAGGGAACATCAATTGTCAATTCCAATTTATTTAACCGTAAGGTAAATTAGAGAACTATCTCCGTCTTGCTTTGATGTGTCCCCATGTAACGCTTAAGTGACTTGCAGAAGGACTGACATCAAGCCCTGTCGCTTTCATGTTGTTTTCGACCTCTGCAGCACTCAGGACGCGATCGTAAATTCGGAATTCGTCAATGTAGCCCTGAATAGTATCGCAATCACAGCCGTCTGATCGATCACCGATACCAAGAAGAAGCCCGCCTTTAGAGATTTTACCGCCTTTCATAGCGTATTTTTTCGCTTGTTTTCCGTTCACATAGTAGTGAACCATTGCGCCATCGTAGGTCCCCGCGAGGTGCAGCCACTCCTCAGTCGGAATGTCTTCCAGGACATTGTCTTGCGCTGCCACAGTTGATTTACCGCCAGCTCTGACGAAGAAACCGTGCTGGTTATCGTCATCGTCGTAGTAGAGGCTGGCGACCGCGGTATTCGCGGGCATATCGTCAAGTGAGATAATCCGATTCCAACTGTCATCCAAGGCGTTGATATAGACCCAACATTCCAAGGTGATTTCCTCCCAATCACGATCAATTTTGGGGGGATCTGAATCTTCAACAAGGAAGCGGTCAACGCTGCCATCAAAAAGAATGCACTCGCCGACTTTACAATCAGAGGCGGGCGCGAGTTCGGGGTCTCCATGGACAGCCGCCGCGAGTCCTGACAAAATATCGACTGCCTCTTTTTTTATTTTTACTGTGTCTTTGTCAAAGGACCAGTAAGCGATTAAACCGTCTTCAACCGCACCGATAATCGCGTCGGCGGGCTGCGCGTTCCATGCAAGGAACGCGAGAAGGAGAAAGGTTAATGTGTAGAATCGTGAGTTTTTCACAAATACAAATTGTCTGCTCTGAGGATAAACACTATTTTTCAGACGCATGATTGATTCCCTCCTTCAGAATAGCGGTCAGCCATCAGTAGTCAGCAAAAAAAAGGAATTTGAACATTCAATCCGTCTTAACTGACAGCTGATAACCGACAGCCGAAAGCCATTAAAACATGTCGCGCATAGCACGTTCTCGCCGGTCAGCGATTCGACGTTCACGCTCCTCATCGGATATCTGACCGGGTCGTTCACTAACGATGGGACGGTATTCGGCGACTTCACTCTTCCGCTTAAATACTCGGAAGAAGTCGAAACGGGTTAAGGTCGGTGGAATATTCCCTGGACAGAGAGCGTGTACTCCAACGTGTACCGAATTTCCCATACCCACGTTGGTTTGCCCACAACTTCTCCATTGGATACCGTCATGACTGGCGAAAGATGAGAATTGGTTGCCCCTACGCTCCAAGCGCAGGAATAGTTCTCGGACGTTTCTGAGTCCACTGCTGCGTCCGCGTAGGTTAAATGAGCGTCCTACGTGGCGTTCAAACCGAACATCACCTCTGAAGGCGTGTGGTCCCGATGTTTTCTCGAGACGGAGGAATCTGTTTGGATTTTTCCATATCAGTAAGCCTCCGTGTTCTCTCAAATCTGCCGAGATACGCATGCGGGTTTCAATAGCGAAGTCTCCAGCGACTTCCATGAGGAGACGTGGTGCACTCATATCACCACTTCTACCGTCTGGACCGTGCCAAAGGTCTTGTCCGGGTTCAGTCCGCATTTCCAAGTAGCCTTGACGTTCTGCCCAGGAACCGCCGCCTTTCGGATCATCCCATCGCCATTCTGGACGCATACGGTTCCCGATGAACTCATCTTCAAATACCATCTCTGTGAACTCGCCAGAAGATGCCCACCCTTCAATCTTTACAGCAGAGATAGAATCTCCGAAGTTTTGTGGAAGCAAATGGAGGTTCGGGAGCTCCTTTTTATATTCAGACGGTTCCATACGGATGGGTAGGGGTGCCCCCTCAAAATCGGGGTGTTCATAGAAGACGACTTCCGCGCCGTCGGATGGAAAATCTGGACCTTTGAAGATACGAATTGATGAAATTCGGTCTTCAAACCAACTTCCACCTTGTGCATCCCGTAGATTCGCAATATCTCGCAGGATCGTGATTTTTCTGCCGCGGAATTCGACGTGTTCATAGCAATCCACAATCAGGGGGATAGTCCCCCACTCCGGCCCGACGACTTCGAGTGTGGAACCGAAGCTAATTGATGAAATTCTGTCCGCGAAGTTGTAAGCAGTATCGTGCAGGTTCGGATAAAATCCGGGCCCGAGTGCCAACTTTTTACCGCGGTAGTTACGATGCTGGTAAAGGATAACTTTATAGTTCGGATTCGATGAGAAGTTTGGACCCTTGTAGACACGAACAGAGGAGATATTGTCTTGAAATCCGATGTCCCTTGTAAATTCGACAGGCTCTACAACATACCCCATTCTGCCTCGGAAGTTTGTATGTTGGAACACCTCAACAACGAGGCGCGGTATGACAACTGGCATTTTTTTCTCCTTTTGTATGGCTATCAGTAGTCAGCAGTCAGCAGTCAGCAAGAGGGCTATCGGTTATCAGTCTCGCAAACTTTGCCTATGCGGACTTTGTAAGAGGTTTGATTTAGGGTTCGCTCCTACATATTTTTATATTTTTTAATTTAATGTTTGGACGCAAGTCGTGCCTATAAATGCTTATCTTTATCTATTGCAGAGTGTTGCTTCGTAGATTTGGGCGTATCCACTCCGGTCGGATGTAAATACAACATGCCTGCCATCCGGACTGAAAGACGGGTGTGGATGTGTATGCTGAGGCGCGTAAACGTAAATTGGACCCGCAGCATACGGAAACGCTCCATTCCAATGCACACCAATAGACGAGGCATTGGGGTAGCATAACGTCTGCGGTTTGCCGATACCGTCGCGTGGGTCAAAAATTTGGATACCGATGTCCGGGAAATTAGTATCTGCAACCATACGGGTTCCAGTCGGATTGCTAATCGCATGCCATGCGTTAAATGTTGTCACTTGCCGAACGATTCCGGTATCCACATTGACGCATCTCACGCCACGGGGCCAGTCAACAAAAGCGAGTTCACGCGTCCCGGGTATCCACGTTTCATGTGTAATCCATTCATTCTTTTCGATGTTCTGAGCATAGAGACGACGATTTCCGCTTCCGTCGCGATGGATGACCCACACCCGATCGGTCAGGGGCCCCGCATAGTAGAGCAGGTTAGCGTCATCGGGACAGAATTGAAGGTGTCCGATACTGTCTCTCTGCAAGATGATATCGTGCTTACCGGTGTCTGTGTCTATAATCGCAAGTGCGGATTCCTTACCGATGTTGAATCTGACAGCCCACCATCGATTATCGTGACTTAAGGCGGTTGTGCCCATTGCGGCGGCTACCATGCCATCATCTTTCATCGTCGTTGCGGCAAAATTAACGAGTTCTCGCTCCTCAAGCGTCTCCAAATCTACTTTCCATCCGCTCGTGCCTGCAGTAAAGAAGACTGCTTTTCCATCGCGTGAAGGATGCACCGACCATTCCGCGATATCGGGTCTATCTGTGAGTTGTCGAAGTTCACCTGTGTTTCGTTCTTCTGCGAATATCTGTGCCGTGCCCGTTCGGTGCGAGACGAATATCAACCGCCGCATTGCGTCATCATACGCCGGTATGATGAAAAAAGGATGGTGGTGCAACGCAGACGCAGTCGTCACTTGTCGAATCTGTGTGCCAGTGCGTTGATCGTAAAAAACCCGTGATTCAGAAGAGCGAACCGCGCCTTTTGCCATCTGTATGTTCCTATTGGGTCGGCGGGTACAGAGACCCGCCGAAACAGTATTTGAATTTCTTATTCTTCAAAAGCAGCATCAAATGCGACTGCAGAGGGTTCAAAGTCATACCCCTTGACGGCGGCACAAGACTCACGGGCACCGTGTTCTCGATCCATACCGCTGTCTTCCCATTCAATAGAGAGCGGACCATCGTATTCCATGTGATTCAAGGCTCGAATAATCTCTTCAAAGTTAATGCTACCACGACCAATGGATCGGAAATCCCAGTATCTTTGGGCATCGCCAAAGTTCAAGTGTCCACCAAATACACCGGCTAACCTCGGTGTGTCAGACCACCAGACATCCTTCATGTGGACGTGATAAATCCTGTCGCTTAGCCGTTCAAGGAAGGCAATGTAATCAACGCCTTGATAGCCGAGATGGCTTGGATCGTAGTTGAATCCGAACGCTTCTCTACCATTGACCGCCTCGATGGCGCGTTCTGCAGTAACGATGTCAAAAGCAATTTCGGTAGGGTGGACTTCAAGTCCGAACTTGACACCGACCTCATCAAAGACATCAAAAATCGGATTCCAACGGTTGGCGAAATCTTCAAAACCGGCATCAATTTGTCCGGGATCGTTTGGCGGAAAAGAGTAAAGCAGATGCCATATCGAGCTGCCGGTGAAACCGTTGACGACGCTTACGCCCAGTTTTGCGGCAGCGCGAGCCGTGTTCTTCATCTCTTCAGCGGCGCGTTCTTGAACGCCTGCGGGATCGCCGTCACCCCAGATGGCTTCTGAGACAATTCCTTGATGCCGACTGTCGATATTGTCGCAGACCGCCTGTCCAACGAGGTGGTTACTGATTGACCAGACTTTGAGTCCATATTTCGCGAGTAGATCGTGTCTACCTTGGCAGTAGCTATCGTCTGCAAGTGCTTTATCCACTTCAAAATGGTCGCCCCAGCAGGCGAGCTCTAAACCGTCATAGCCCCATCCACTCGCTTTTTCTGCTATTTCTTCTAATGTTAAATCTGCCCATTGGCCTGTAAAGAGTGTTACAGGTCTTGCCATAGTATCTCTCCTTTTTGGGTTATCAGTCTTTAGGTTATCGGTCTTCGGTTAATGCTTTTGGCAGTTGCATAAATTGTGTCTGCCACAAATAGGCTCTTAACCGACACCTGACAACTGAAAGCATTGCGCAGCAATGCGTCCTGACAACTATTATGCTGGAGGTGTATAACTCGCGTCAATCCATGCACGCTGTTTGCCACTCTCTACAGCGGCATTGATGAAATGTACGCCCCGAGCACCGTCTTGGACGGTAGGAAAATCTGTATCGAATTCAGTAGGAGCTTCGCCCGCGATTTTCGCTGCGATTGTCCGTGCAGCGTTCACGTAAATATTCGCGAATGCTTCAATAAACGCTTCAGGGTGTCCGAAAGGTATCCGTGAGTTGTGTTGGACGACCTCTGACAGATAATCGTTCCCGCGTTTGTAAACCTGTTCGGGACCATCGGGGAAGCGAACGTAGAGATAGTTCGGGTTCTCCTGATGCCATTCCAGCGACGCGTCGGTGCCGTACACCCGGATACGCAGATTGTTCTCTTCACCTACCGAGATTTGTGAGGCATAAAGCACACCACGGACACCGTTTTCATAGTGCACCAGTAGATTTCCGTCGTCTTCTAACAAGCGGCCCTCTACAAAAGTAGTCATATCCGCACAGAGTTCTTCGATTTCGAGGTCTGTGATGTAGTGTGCCAAGTTCTCGGCATGCGAACCGATGTCCCCGATACATGAGGAAGCACCGGCTTGTTTCGGATCGGTACGCCAGACGGCTTGTTTCGCGCCTTCATCCTCTAAAAATGTGGCGAGCCAGCCTTGCGGATATTCTACGACGATTTTGCGAAGTGTCCCGAGCTTTCCTTCTTTTATAAGTTCACGTGCCTGCTTCACCATCGGGTAGCCCGTGTAGTTGTGTGTGAGCGCGAAAACGACATCGTGTTCTTTGACGAGACTGCATAACGTTTCAGCATCGGCAAGCGTTGTTGTCATCGGCTTATCACAGACGACGTGAAATCCTGCTTCAATAAAGGTTTTGGCGACATCGAAATGGACGTGGTTCGGTGTCACGATTGAGACGAAGTCGATACGTTCGCCTTCTGGCAGTTGGCTCTCTTTCTCTGCCATCTCCTTGTAAGACCCGTAGACCCGGTTTGGGTCAAGAAAAAGTTCAGCACCTTGTTGGCGCGATTTTTCGGGTGATGATGAGAATGCACCAGCAACGAGGTCGATTTCGCCGTCAAGTGCTGCGGCTTTACGATGGACGGCACCGATGAACGCATCCGGTCCGCCACCTACCATGCCATAACGTATTTTCCTGTTCAGTGGCATCTTGCGTGTTTTCTCCTTTGAGAATAGAGTGTTTTGATTTCAAGATACATTATCTCATATTTGAGTGTTTTTTTCAAGATTTTTTGTTCAGAAGCATTCAGCTATCAGCAGTCAATCAGGGCGCGCTCACGGTGACACGACTCAGACATAAGGATAAGAAAATGTGGCGGATTTCAGAGTATTCAGAGTAAAATCTGAAAAAGGGTAGATTTGAAAAAGGTTGCGAACGTGGATGATGACTGGGTTTTGAACGGTTTTGATAGAAGGTATCTGAAATACTTACTCTGAAACTTCAGACTCGGTTTTCAATTATGGTAAACTTTAGAATTAATTAGACATTCAGAACCCGGGCGGTTAGAAATCGCACCTACCGGGCCCGGGGTAAAATGTCTGTTTATTTTTCAGGTTTGCCATAGTTCTTATGAATAACAAATGTTAATTTATTTTTAGTGATTTGATAAAAAAGTTACGGTTCGGTAACTTTTTTCGTGTTTTGGGTAACTTGCTAAAATTGCCTGAGAAGCCAATGCGTGTGCGGGTTTAAGCGCGTTTTTTATTCTCGATTTTTCTGTGCGAAAAAAATAATTTGGCGGAAAGTGTAACATTTTGCAAACCGGTAATAAATCACTTGACTGATATTCTTATAGGGAAGTTAGCATGGCAGCGATGTCTTCCGGTAGTTTAATCTCATGTTTCTGCTCAAAATCGGCAACGTTTTCGTACTCCTTACGAAACTGTTCAATGATGATATTTTCTTGCTTGTCTCTGGCAGCCGTAAGATCTTCTTCGGCTTTTTCCCATTCTTGCAAGCGTACAAACACCAGCCCACGATTGTAGTATGGCTCTGCTAAATCCGTGTTACGTTCTGTCGCTGCGTCATAATCTTTAATGGCACGTTCAAACTCACCTTTTTATTGTAAACATTCCCACGATTGTTATAGGGATGGACAAGGTCAGGTCTTAATTCTATTGCCTTGTTATAATCTATAGTGTAATTTTTAGATACCTCCAACATTTTCTTTTCAATGGTTTCTATATCAAATTCCTCCGTCCTAATCTCTTTCCGGCATTCACGCCACAGGCTTGAGGAAACTTCCTCATAGTGTTGAGGTTCGCCACGGTAGATGTAATCACCACCAGCAGTTGTTTCGGCTATCCGACCGATGATCTCTAAAAATCCTTCAGAAAAACAAAATCCACTTAGCACTATCTAATGGAGTGTGCAAAGGCTGCCAGGCTCCTGTCCTTCGATAAACGGCTCGTTGCTAATGTTCTCTTCTGGACACCTACCCGCCTTTTTGAGAAGTCCGCTCTTTTTATCAATCTCTCGGAAGACGATTCCTTTGGGAACAGGAAACGGTCTTTCGGGACCGCGGGCTGCATCAACCATGAATTCTGCCCAGATTGGCAGCGCTGCCCACGCCCCTTGCTGATTGTAGTCCCGCCGATCCATCCGATTTTTATCAAATCCGACCCAAACGCCGACAATCAGATCCGCCGTATAACCGACAAACCAAGCGTCCACATTGTCATTGGTAGTCCCCGTTTTACCGGCTGCAGGTCGGGTAAGCCCCATATTAATAGCACGCCTGCCGGTCCCAGATGTCATCACATTTTCCAAACAGGAGGTAATCTGGTATGCCACTCTTTCATCCAGCACGCGGCGGCGTTCAACTTGAGCAGTATCTGCGGAATAAATAACCTTTCCATCTGAGTTCAAAATATACTGAATGTGCACTGGTTTCGTCTGGATGCCACCATTTGCGAAAACCCCGTATGCGGAGGTTAATTCAAGGACTGTCATACCAGACGCGCCTAACGAGAGCGCGGGTTTTGGATCCATCGGGCTTTTAACACCCATCCTTTTCGTTAAATCCACGGTACGATTTATGCCCTGCCATATCCCGTTTTCTTCTATCGGCGTTTCCAGTACGGCTCGCGCCGTCGGTACATTAATAGAACTCGTGAGAATGTCTCGCATGATGACGGGTCCCCTAAACCGTCCGGTATAGTTGTCAGGTGCCCACCACTGTCCCGGAAAAGGAACCATCCCCCACGCCTCATCAACAATAACCGTTGCAGGTGTTACAATTGAAGGTTCTTCTAAGAGGGCAGCAAAGACGATCGGTTTAAAAGCGGAACCGGGTTGACGTTTGGCACTTCCAACAGCACGGTTATAGAAATTAATCTCATCCGCTGTAATGTTGTAATCTCTGCCGCCGACCATGGCTTTAATGTGTCCGGTCTTTGGTTCATAAGCAATAAGTGCCGCCTGCAAGTAATCCTTAATCGGGTGAATACCGTGCGGATTCCGTTTATTCGTATCGTAATTCGGTAAATACCTCGGACCATATTTTCTATCCATCAACCGTAGGTGATCTGCAACGGCTTTCTCCGCAACGCCTTGCATAGACATATCTATCGTCGTATAGACTTTTAATCCGCCACTATACAAATTCTCTTTGACTGCGTTCGGGAGCGCACTGAGTTGTTTATGGACGTAATCGAGAAAGTGTCCAGCTTCTTTGAAGACAGTTTTCGTGCTTCGTCGGTGTAGGTCTTGTGGAAGGAGTGGTGCATCTCGATTGGCGCGCCACTCAGATTCAGTAGAGATATAGTTCTGCTCGTACATTTGGTCGAGAACTATATTCCGTCGATTTCGAGCGTTATCTGGGTTAAAAAACGGCGAAAACGCGTGGGGACCTTTCGGAAGTGCTGCGAGCAGTGCGCTCTCATGCTCGTTGAGTTCCGAAACCTCCTTCCCAAAATAGCCGAGTGCTGCTTGCTGAACGCCGTGATATGTTTTCGCACCGTAAAGCGATCGCCCTAAATCAACGTGGTTCAAATAGCGTTCGAGAATTTCATCTTTAGAGAAAGCCTTCTCAATTCTGACCGCAAGCAGTATCTCTCTCGCCTTCCGAATAACGCTTCTGTCCGACCGCTGATCGAAGAGATAGATATTTCGTGCCAACTGTTGCGTTAATGTACTTGTACCCGCCAATCGACTGCCGTGCACTATTTTATTTTTAAATGCCCCAACGAGGCGTATAATATCAATTCCCCAATGTTCAGAAAATCGTCTGTCTTCAATTGCGGTGAATGCGCCTGTGAGCTTATCAGGCATTTGCAGTAGCGGAATCAGGCGACGCGTGGAACCTTCATCATCCGCAAACTCACCAATCTTTTCGGGTTCAAGGTAGAAATTCTGGCGTACAGAATTATCATCATTTCGGATGGCAGCAATTTTCCCGTCCTTAACCGAGATATGAACGTTCCCGCCCTCTACATCAAGGTTCGGATATTCAAAATCCCGTAAATGGATGCGTAGCGTTCCGTTCTTCTGCTTTGTTTGCGGATTTACCCTCAAATTTTCGGCGTATTCTCCCGGTGCACTCAATCTCGGAATGATTTTATCAACCTTCTTGTATTCCAAGCGTTCCAATTTATCGAGCAAAAACGCGATTTTATCTGTCTCTTGCACCTCACAGACAGCAGAGTAAACCTCGAGGTGCTGCCGCCATGTTTGGACATCAGCATCGTATTCAAGTCGATATAGGTCGATATCTCGAACATCTTCCCAACAAGCGAGTAGCATACCGCCCGCAAATCCGATAGCAACAAAAACCGCTATAAATACGACAATGCCTGCGCTCCAAAATAGGGTTAACACCGCCTGAAAACTGTGGTATAAGAACCGAAGCATTTGGTTTATTCCTCGTATGTTGCTCAATAATGAGGCTAAGACTAACAGTTGAAATTTATGGTGTTCTATCCACGTCCGTTTTCCGAACCCGTTTAATCGTACATCCAACTGCCCTTGTTTTTTTCGATGGCTTTGGAACCTCTTTTCCAGCGATTACCAAATCCAAAGCATCTTGGAGATAGTGTTTTGTTGGTTCCTTTGCGTTGTTGTCAATCGCGCCAGTGTAGCGGAGTATACGTTCCGCATCAAGCAGGAAGACCTCCGGTGTTCTTCTCGCGCCGAAATAATCCGCAATTTTGTTTTCTGGATCTTTTAGCATAAGAAATTCAAAGCCGTGTTTCTCACTGTACGCTGGAATCTCTTCGACCTTCTCTTGCTTATTTGAATTAATACCGACAAATTGCACGCCCTTCTCTTCATAAGCCTTGACCAATGCCACAATTCGTTCTGCATAATCCGTTGCTATTGGGCATTGTGTCGCAAGAAACAGAACAACTGTGGCAGGCTTCTCTTTACTGAGTTTATATAAAGCGTGAACGGTGCCATCAGGATCCCGGAGTCTAAAGTCCTTGACGATGGCATCAATTTCAACCTTCTCAGCTTTCTCCTTCCCTAAACCTACATCCAGAGGCACGCCAACCAAAACAGTTATCAAGAACATAAGAAGAAAAGCGCGAGAGGTATGTAAATGCTTTCTAATCACAAGAGGGTCCTTAGCGAAAAAACGTGTAAAAAAACTTAAACGTTGCATTTCCCAATTTTCCTTACAATTTTAGAATTAAGACGTTAAGAGCATTATTCGGTTTCAATTTTCTAATAATACGGTAAATTCAACACGCATACATAAAACATTAATTTTTTCCTTGCAATTTTAAACTGAATATAGCATAATATATAAATGTAAACTAATATTACTATAGGAGACAAACTCATGGCAAAGAGTTTGACAGGTAGACAACGCGAGATTTTCACCTACATTCAGACGCGTATCAAGGAAGGTTACCCACCGACGATCCGCGAAATAGGTCGCGAATTCGGTTTTTCTGAGAAGGCTGCACATGACCACCTCAATGCGCTTGAGAAAAAACAGTATATCAAACGGGAAGATGGTAAACCACGCGCAATCTCCATCTTGAAAGAAGCTGACCCGAAGCTTGCAACTAGTAAGTGGCTGGAGGGTCAAAATGCAAATCTGGCTTTAGCGGAAGTGCAACGGGATGTCGAAGAGATCCCGATCTTCGGGCGCGTCGCAGCAGGTGAACCGCTTCTCGCTTCACAGAATATTGAAGGCACCCTCCCAATGCCGACACGTATGCTTAACGATTACGAGTGTTTCGCACTTCGGATTATTGGATCGAGCATGATCGGCGTTGGAATCCTCGATGGCGATTTCGTCATCGTTAGAAGGCAATCAAATGCGGATCCAGGTGATATTGTCGTCGCATTGGTTGAAGACGAAGCAACAGTGAAACGCTTCTTCATTGATGGTGACAAAGTTCGGTTGCAACCGGAAAACCCGACCATTGAACCAAGCTTTTTCGATCTTAAGGACGTGATGATACTCGGTAAGGTCATCGGTCTCCACCGAGAAATGTAGCAACGTCTATATATCTACAACCTCAATCTGATGGGCAGAACGAAAGATCTGCCCATCCCCTTCTCAAAAATTTAGGCTCCATCCAGAAAATCGGTCAATTCGTGCAGATGAGAAAGTTGAACATCTATCATAGATGGATCTGGACAGGCTCTCGTATGATCCCCAACAAGCCATGCAGTCCATAAGCCGGCATTCTTACCGCCAACCATATCTGCACTGTAACTATCCCCAACGTAAATGGCTTGACTCGGCGCAACCTCCAATTTTGACAGAGCTGCTTCAAATATACGAGGGTCGGGTTTCGCTATCCCCAAAACCGTAGAATCTATAATCGCTTCAAGCAACGGTGATAACCCATATTCATCGCACCAACCGCTGGTGTTCCCAAAGTTATTGCTAATTACGGCGAGTTGATAGGTACCTTGAAGCGTTTCGAGCCATCTCCGATTCTCGGCAAGGCTTTTAGCAGCACCTTCGCAGAACCACTCAACGTACTCGTCTTTCATCTTCTCAGTCAATCCTAATCGTTGGTAAATCCCCACTGCAATCGCTTCAGCGGTCTCTCGTAGTGTGCAACTTGCCGCATATTCAGACGCAACTGCCCCGACTGGCAGCATTGAACCGTCTTGGTAAGACCACTTAGCAGAAGCATCCTGCTTTTGCAAACGCGATGCCACGGTGCTAACTGCCTCTTGGTAAGACCACTCAATAGAAGAATCACCGAATGCGAATTCCGTTATTGTCGCCCTATCCGCTGCGTCGAACGCTTCACGCGTGATTTCTGGGTGTCGTTCATGGATAAACTGATATGTTCGCTCCAACCAATGGGTGCCGTTTCCATCTAAAGTTCCGCCGAAATCAAATACTAATGCGCGGATGTCCTTCATTCGCTTTTCCTTTTATTTTTAGGATTCACTCTAATCACAATTTGTTTAAAAAAATAATTGTTTTCCAACAGGATATTAATCAACCGTTACCTCTGACCCGGCGCGGGCAACATCCCAATCCCACAACAGGATCGTGCCATCACGTCCTGCACTCACGAGCGTTTTGCCATCCGGCGAAAATATCAGCCTATTCACTATTGACGTATGCCCCTTGAGTGTCGTCAGTTTGACCTCCGTCGCCAAATCCCATAACTCTATATCGAATCCAAACGCCCTAACCAGCACCGTCTGATCGGGTGAAAACGCGAGCACATTAATCCCGCCTTTTCCCAGACGCGCTTTCGCCGCTTTTGGCAGCGACCATCGCGATATATCTTCTCCTATACTCACGTCGGTTTCTATATCCGCGTCGCTCATGCCAATACTGAGTATAAGCAAAACAATTGCGATACCGACAGTGCCGACAATCACTCGCTTAATATTTTTGATATGATTTCGTATAATTTCAAAATTATCTAAAATGAGCATAGGCATCGGTTCTCCTCAAACACTGGTGTATAGGATTACTATAAACTCGTTACGACCCTACTGATGCAACTTCATCTCTACTGCTTCTACGACTTCGGGGGTTTTGATTTCCTTCATACAAAGGTGTGGTAGGTCTTTTCGATGACACGTTCGCTTATAGCACGGACGACACGAGACGGATTTCTCAATGACCGTATGCCCCATGCCATAAGGACGATGACGTATAGGATCCGTTGGCCCGAAGAGGGATATCGTCGGTGTACCAACAGCTGCAGCGATGTGCATAGGCCCGCTATCACAGGTTAAACAGACCGCACATCTTTCTAACAACGCGCCGAGCTGCAGAATTGACGTTTTTCCGACGAGATTAACCGTCGGCAGTGAAGTCGGTAATGCCTCTGTAAGTGCCTGCTCCTCGGGCGAACCTGTTATGATAACCTTTGTTTTCGGTGCAAGACAGGCGATGTGTCGGAGGACCTCGGCAAAATTTGCGACATTCCACTGTTTTGTCGTCCACGTTGTACCCAAGTTGACTACGATAAGCCGATCGTCAAGCGAAACACCTTCCGCACATAACAGATTTTCAATGAACTGTTGATCAGCATCCGTATGCCAAAACGCTAAAGCATCCGAAACAGGATCAATATCCAACAACCGCAGCACCCGTAGATACCGATGCACCTCATGGACGTTTGTATCGTCCCCGCAGGCTGCAGTCAGCAACATTCCACGTCCACTGACGTTTGTACCGATACGAACCGGCACTCGCGCGAGAAACGGCAGCAAAGCGTTTCGAAATGAGGTCGGATGCAGCACAACAGCAAGATCAAAAGTCTTATTTCGTATGAGACGCACTAATCTTGTGATTGAGCGGTAGTGTCCTCCCGTTTTCTCATCAACAATGCACGTATCAACATAAGGGTGCGTTTCCATTAAATCTGCGACGCGTGGACGTAATAGCAGCGCCAAACGGGATTCAGGGTAGGCATGCTTAAGGGCGCGCAACGCGGGCGTTAGCAGCACCATATCGCCGATCCAGCCACCCGTCTGGCACACCAGAATGTTTCGCATCACAGCACCAGAGAGAACACCAAGACATATTGCCTTAGAAGAAGAACGGGTTCGACCAGGCTTTTTTGCCGGTTTCGTCTGTCACTTCAACCCGAACGTATTTCGCACCATTTGGAACGCTGTATGTCGCTTCGGTTAAGAGTTCGCCTTCCGGTGGGAGGATCCGCCTACCGCGACTGCACTCCGCTTTAAAAACAATTGATTGGGCGGGTGAACACTTAACCGTTACTTCTCCGCCATCTAACGCCATATCCTCAATTTCGGGGCCGAGTGTAGAATAGAACGCGCCTGTCCGAAGCGCTTCCATGATACTCTCAATCGTCAGGTCTGTTGCCTTTACCATAATCCAACCATGAAAGCAGTCGTAATCGGTGCCGTGTGAATCATCTGAGGCGATGCCAAGGACAGGTCCACCCCTATCCAACAAATCGTCCCATGCTTGTTCCGAAAACGCTTTACCGATGTCCATACAGCCGTCATTGTAGACCTCAATCGCGAAATAATTCCGCAACGGCAGATAATCTGTAATCGTGTGTCCCGACCAATACGGATGACATAAAACGGCTTCGCCACCTTGTGCTTTAATTTCATCCAATACTGCGTTCGGGTGCATCTTCGCACAATTCAACGTCTCATGAATATTAATAGCGACAAAATGATACGTCGCCCCGCCGTAGGGGTTATCAGGATGCACTTCGCTGCCTGGTATTGCCAGAAAGTCTGACGTGCTATAAGCACTCACATCGTTAACTATACGGTGATCCGTTAGCACAAGGAAATCGTAACCTGCCTCACGGTAAGCTGCGAACCGCTCCGACATCGGCAGCTGCCCGTCGGATTCCGTGCTATGGCTATGTGTATTCCCACGGTACCACTGTCCAGGTTGGCGGAAAGGATTTGCATTATACATTGAT
>CAZGAW010000019.1:0-48091 GCA_964523645.1 uncultured bacterium
GCATACAACCTCCCGCACTCCAGCGGAGTGCTATGTGTTCAGAAGGGATACACCGCATTTTGGGAACGCATACAGAGATTCTATAGATGCGTTGGGTTTCACTCACGTTTAAACTAACTTACTGAAAATTGTTCAAAGCTTACTAAATCATATAAATAAAACCAAAAACAATTAAATTGATAATTCAATACGATTAAGTTATTATTTTATTCTCACTTTTCGCCTGAGCCGACTTGAAATCGAACACAGATATGATGGTTCTAACACCCCGAATGCTTGCGTGTAATACGCCCCGGAGTTAATTCCTAAGGAGTTAAATTTTGAAACGTATTTACAGAGTGTGTGCTATTTCATCTGTGCTGAGTCTCTTGATTAACGTTAGCGGTTGGTTATCTGAAACCGCTGCACAGAATGTAGATTTCCCAGATACCAATTTAGCCGCCGTGGTGCGCACGGAATTAGGCATCAGTGCGACGGATCCCATCACGCAAACGGCTCTGGCAGAATTACCAATACTAAATGCTAACGGTGCCCGAATAACCGACCTCACCGGCTTGGAACACGCAACCGGACTCACAGGATTAGCCCTACATGATAATCAAATTAGTAATCTCAGCACACTGTCAGGGTTAGAGGATCTAACGACGTTATCTCTGAGTAACAATCGAATCAGTGATCTGAGTCCACTTTCAGGGTTGACAAGCCTAACGGTGTTATATCTTTCGGAGAATCAGATTAGTGATCTGAGTCCACTTTCAGGGTTGACAAACCTAATCGCGCTATATCTCGATAACAATCAAATCAGTGACCTGAGCAAACTTTCAGGATTGACAAACCTACAGACGTTACTTCTTTGGCAGAATCGAATCAGTGATCTGAGCCCACTCTCAGGATTGACAAGCCTAATATGGTTATATCTTCATAACAATCAGATTAGTGACCTGAGCAAACTCTCAGGATTGACAAACCTATATCTGTTATCTCTTGATAACAACCAAATCAGTGATCTGGCTCCACTCTCAGGATTGACCAGCCTACAGTGGTTACTTCTGAATAACAACCAAATTAGCGATCTGCGTCCACTTTCAGGATTGACAAACCTAAATGGGTTATATCTTGATAATAACCAAATCAGTGATCTGAGCCCACTCTCAGGATTGACAAACCTAAATAGGTTAAGTATTTGTTACAATGAAATCAGTGACATCAGTCCACTCTCAGCCCTGACGAAATTAATAACTTTCCGGATAGATCAAGTGTTCAATGAAAATAATCCTGGAGTCGTTGATGGGACAATATCCGCGTATGAATATGAGTTTTGCCCAATCCAAGTTTCTCCGGAGGTAGTGCTAACACCAACCTTCGTGATACCAGGCGGCGTAGTGCCAACACCAACCTTTGTGATACCGGGCGTGGGTATCAACATCCCCAATGGCAAAAAACGGAGTACGCTACCGCCCTCACCTATTTCCCAAGACCGCATTATCTTTAATGAAATTCGTAACGCCGAAGACAACATAAACGATTGGATCGAACTCAAAAACATCAGCGATGAACCCGTCTCGCTGAAAGATTGGGAAATTTCTATCGTCACCCCCTCCGATATTAGGCAGGTGAACAAGGCAGAAGACGCTGGTAAAGATGAAGACATCGTCGCTTTCTCGGACTACACCCTCCCCGCAGGCGGTATCCTATTAATTGTCAATACGGATCCGAGTGAGACACAACTCGCATTCGGACAGGACATTACCGACCCGGCGAGCGACCTTGATGTACCGCCGCAATATCTTGTCGCTCCTGAAATGCGGCTGCCGGATACACCTTACTTGCTGATTTTACGCAGTGCGACAGATAAAAACGGTAAGCCTGAGGCATTTGAGGATCTCGCGGGGAATTACTTTCGAGGTTCCACGTACTATAATACACAGGTCTGGCCCCTCAGGTACACAGAGAAACCGTTTGTCGGCACAGAAGCCCTATTGACACAGGGAAAAGCCTGGAGGCGTATCGCTGTTAAAGCACGCGGCTACACACAAACAGCGTGGACCTCCAGTGGACATCAATCTGGAATTGGCTATAAACCCGATGCTCCCGTTGAAAAGAGTCTCGGCACTCCCGGATATCCCAACGACACCGTCGCAGATACCGGGCTTGTCGGAAGAATCACCATTAGCGAAGTGATGTTCGCCACAAATGGCGGACTCTTCTCCCAATCGCAGTGGATAGAGTTGTACAACAATACCCCCCATGCTGCGATGCCATTGAATCTAAAGGGATGGAAGTTGGCAATTGAAGCACGCGATAGTAATGCCCGACATAGGTATTCCGTTTTTGCGTTAGAGGCGTTGGAGATCGCAACCAACCAAGCCGTGCTGCTGGTCACGCGAGATCGCCGGAACGCAGGAAATCTGCCAGAAGATCAGCTTTACGACCTTTACGAGCACCATGGTGATGTCCGTAAACTCGGTTTACATGAAAACAAGGTGTTAGGTTGGCACGGGTTCGGTCTCCGGTTGTATTCTCCGGACGGGACGTTAGTAGATGTCGCAGGCAACCTTGACGGTGAACGCGGCAGAGATACACCGAAATGGGAGTTGCCGTCAGGTCGCACAGAAGATGGTGTGCGAACATCGTTGATTCGTGGTTATGAAGAGCAGGTTGCCCTGGATGGCACGGCGGCAGCAAGTTGGGTTCGCGCCGCGGATATGCTACTACCGATAAATACGTATTACGGACATAAGACGGATATAAGCACACCTGGGCATAGAAGCGGCGGTCCGGCTCCCGTAACGTTGTCGCATTTCCGTGCGGTTCGGACAGATACAGGTGTAATCGTCGAATGGAAGACGGCATCGGAGTTGAATAATGCGGGTTTCAATATCCTGCGGAGTCAAAAAAGAAAAGGTTCGTATGTGAAAGTCAACCCAACGCTAATACTCGGTGCTGGCACGACAGCGGAGCGGCACACCTATACCTGGACGGATACGACAGCAAAACCGAATGTTGCATACTATTACCGGCTCGAAGATGTTTCATTAGGCGGGACCCGCCAGAGGTCAGTAACGGTTCGTATGCGGGGACATCTCTCAGCGAATGGCAAATTGCTCCAGAAATGGGGTAATTTGAAAAGGCAGCAGTAATTTCATTAAACGGCTCTTGAGTTCCGTAGGAACGGCATGTTTATAGAAAAACGTCTCCGCCGACTCTTGAACCCTGTAAGGGTGGCATGTTTATGACAACACCTACAAGATGCTGTCAAAATCCACTAAATTGACACCTATGGTGCGGTTTTCGGTCTCACCTGTAGGAGGAAACTCCGATTCCTGACCCTCTTTGCCGACCGCCAACCGCTGATAGCCATCCCTCTGACTGCCGACCGCTGATGGCTGATGGCTGATGGCTATTCCCTTGTAGGAGGGAACTCCGATTCCCGACTCTTAACCGACAACTGACAACTGATAACTATTCGACTTGACACCAACCGTAACTTCCCATACAATATCCCCATGCCACGTAAAAACAAAGTTCTCAACATCGGCGATACCGCACCGCTATTCACGCTCCCATCGCACCAACGCGGAGACGTATCACTTGAAACGTATCGCGGCACGCAACACGTCATCCTAACCTTTTTTCGAGGGACATGGTGACCGAACAGCCGCCGTCAGTTGTCGGCAGTGCAAGAAAACATCAAAGCGTACACAGAACATACAGCAACACCGCTCGCCATCGCAGGACAGTGGCCCCGCGAACTCCGAGGTTATGCCGACAAAAACGGCATTACATTTCCATTACTCGTAGACAAAACACGGAACGTCATTAAAAACTACGGTGTCTACCACTGGCTCAGCTTAGAGGCTTACAACATTGCACGTCCTGCGACCTTTATCATCGATAAAACAGGGACGATTCGATATATGTACATCGGAACACACCAATTCGATCTTGTAAACCAGACAGAGCTCATCGAATCCTTGAACGAGATTGTAGCACTTGAAAAATGAATTTTGATTTCTCGCCGAAATGTGATATAATTTAAAGAAATTAGAGTTTGGATATAGATAGCGCATCGCTATGGACGAAACACACATAACTTTTATGCAACGCGCCCTGGTTTTAGCACAACGGGCAAAAGGGCGCACGAGTCCCAACCCTCTGGTTGGCGCAGTTATTGTAAAAGACGGGAGGGTTATCGGCGAAGGGTATCACCAGAAAGCCGGAACACCACACGCCGAAATCCACGCGCTGAACGCCACCGGTGAAAATGCCAAAGGCGCGACGCTCTACACGAACCTTGAGCCGTGTTGCCATTGGGGACGGACACCGCCTTGCACAGAGGCACTCATTCGTGCAGGTATCGCTCAGGTCTACATTGCGGATGTCGATCCGAATCCGAGGGTCGCTGGTAAAGGGGTTCAACAACTCCAAAATGCGGGCATAAACGTCCATGTAGGCATCTGTAGACAAGAAGCAGAAAACCTAAACGAGGTGCATCGGAAATACATTCAAACCGGTAAGCCGTTTGGAATCCTCAAAATTGCGATGAGCCTCGATGGGAAAATTGCCACCGCTTCTGGGGAATCCCAGTGGATTACATCCGAAGCATCACGGCAGCGCGGACATCAGGTTCGGGACACCGTAGATGCAATTCTCGTCGGTAGAGGCACAGTCGCACGCGATAATCCTGCACTAACGACACGGCTTCAGAACAGAGAAGGACAAGACCCAACCCGAATTGTGTTAGATTCACACGGGAGAACCCACACGGATGCACAGGTTTTCAACCCTGAAAGCGAGGCAGGCGTTATCGTGGCAGTAACGTCAGAGGCACCCTCAGAAAACATAGATGCCCTCAAAAATGCGGGGGCGGAAGTGATAACCGTGCCAATCCTGGATCGTAAAGTCTGCTTCCAGAGTTTGATGGAAATATTAGGCAAACGTGAAATAACAAGCGTCTTGATAGAAGGTGGTAGCGAAATCAATGCCGCAGCACTCGCATCGGGGATCGTAGACAAAGTTATGTGCTTCATCGCACCTAAACTCATCGGCGGACAGAATGCCCCTGGACCGATCGGCGGTGTAGGCATCCACAGTTTAGTCGAGGCAGTAAATTTAAAGCGAATTCACGTCACGCCTATGCCCGAATACGACCTTCTAATCGAGGGGTATCTATAATATGTTCACCGGGATCGTCGAAGAACTCGGAACGATTAACAGCATTCAAGTTAAATCTCAAGAGGCAACGCTTGAAATTCAGGCAAATGATATACTCAGTGATGCCAAAGTCGGCGACAGCATTGCCGTTGACGGGGCTTGCCTTACAATCCGTTTGCTCACCTCTGGTACATTCACTGTGGATGCATCCGCTGAGACCTTACGCCGCACCACCTTGGGTGAACGGAAGGTAGGAGAACGTGTTAATTTAGAGCGTTCACTCCGACTCAGTGATAGATTAGGAGGGCATCTCGTATTGGGACACGTCGATGAGGTCGCGACGATCCGCTCATGGAAAAACGAAGGCGATGCCTCCGTGGTGCAGATAACAATGAGTAGTACCGTCAAATCCTACATTGCATATAAGGGATCTATCACAGTTGACGGTGTGAGTTTAACCGTATCAAATCTACTCACAGATGCCTTTGAAATCACGCTAATTCCGCATACGAAGGATGTTACAACCTTAGGAACAAAACGCGACGGTGCTAAGGTTAACCTTGAAGTAGACATCGTGGCACGTTATCTCGAAACACTGCTTAAAAATACTGAAAAGAAGGACTGGATCAAGCAATCCTCTTCCGAGACGCTCAATTTGAGTTTCTTAGCGAAACACGGCTATATTGAATAGTCGTCAGCAGCCTGTAATCAGAAAATTAGCAATCAGCGGTCAACGGTCAGCAAAGACGCAAGCGTTACAAAAAACCTTCTTCTCTGACGGACTGCCGAAAGGTTTTTCGTAGAAAAACCGCCCTGATGGCTGATGGCTATTCCCCTGATAGCCGACAGCTGAAAGCCATAAAAAAATGCCAAATAATTTTGACACTATTCCTGAAGCACTCTCTGCAATCCAAAACGGGGAAATGATTATCGTCGTCGATGAACCCGATCGCGAGAACGAAGGCGACCTTATCATGGCAGCTGAAAAGATCACAGCAGAGACGATTAACTTCATGGCGAAATACGGCAGGGGACTGATATGTCTGCCTACCTGTTCAGAACGCCTCGCCGAACTTGAACTCGATCCCATGGTGGCATCCAACACGGCGCAAATGCAAACCGCTTTCACCGTCACCATCGATGCCAAAGAGGTAACAACCGGCATCTCCGCACAAGAACGCGCCTACACCATCAAGAAATTCGTTGATGCTAACGCGGTACCCTCAGATTTCGTCCGCCCGGGACACATCTTCCCTTTAGAAGCAAAACCGGGAGGAGTCCTCCGACGCGCAGGACATACCGAAGCCACCGTCGATTTAGCGCGCATGGCAGGGCTATATCCCGCGGGGGTCCTCTGTGAAATACTCAACGAAGACGGCAGCATGGCACGCGTTCCTGAACTCATGGAGTTTGCCGCACAACACCAACTCAAAATCATCACGATTGCCGACCTTATTGCATACCGTCGTGAGACAGAAACACTCATTCGGCGCGTCGCAACCGCCGATATACCAACCGCACACGGTAAATTCAAACTCTACGCCTACGAAAGTACCGATACAGCCGGTGAAACCGTTGAAGGAGATAAAACGCACATCGCTCTCACAAAAGGCGACCTTACGGACACCTCCCCGATCTTAGTCCGCGTGCATTCGCAATGCCTCACCGGCGATGTCTTTGGATCCCTCAGATGCGATTGCGGTGAACAACTCGAAATCGCACTCAAAACCATTGAGAAGGAAGGCAGAGGGGTACTCGTCTATATGCGACAAGAGGGGAGAGGAATGGGACTCAAAGGGAAATTGCGGGCGTACCAGCTACAAGATAACGATGGGTTAGACACCGTCGAAGCGAATGAACATCTTGGGTTTCCCGCAGATTTGCGAGATTACGGGATTGGGGCACAAATATTAGCCGACCTAGGCGTTCAAAAGATGCGGTTGATGACAAACAACCCGCAAAAAGTCACAGGATTGTCTGGACACGGGCTTGAGATCGTCGAGCGCATTCCATTGCAAACCAAACCGAATTCCTTTAACCGCCGATACTTAGAAACAAAACGTTCCAAACTCGGCCACCTTCTCTTACATGAGGAATAAAGAATAGGAGAGTTAACAGTTAACAGTTTTCAGTTACAAGAGATATCTATAGTAACGTCAATAATTACTTGGGCATTCGGACCATAGAATAAATTGTGAGGTTACGTCTCACGCTGGCACAGGAAACTAACGGTTTCCTATGCTACAAAGATGTCCATTTATTTTTATGATCCACTATAGTTATCCAAGCTGCCTCTTTAACTGACAACTGATGGCTGAAAACTGAAAACTAATAAAAATGCCAAACGTTTATGAAGGACACCTCCTCGGCGAAGATCTCACATTCGGTATCGTCGTCAGCCGATTTAATAGCTTCGTTACCGAAAAACTCCTCGCGGGTGCACAAGATGCCCTAAAACGGCACGGTGTCGATTTGGACAAGGTCGATATTTTCTGGACACCGGGTGCCTTCGAGATCCCGGGAATCGCTAAACGCCTCGCGGAAAGCGGACGTTACAATGCCGTCCTCTGCCTCGGCGCAGTCATCCGCGGGGCAACGCCACACTTTGATTACGTCGCAGCCGAAAGCGCGAAGGGAATCGCCAACATATCGTCCAACACCAGTATCCCTGTCATCTACGGCATCATCACGACAGATACGATAGAACAGGCACTTGAACGCGCCGGCATCAAGGCAGGAAACAAAGGCTTTGAAGCCGCTATCGCAGGAATTGAAATGGCGAACCTCTACAAAACCGTTGAAAAAATCATCACATGAGTTATTAGTTATCGACTGTCGGCTATCGGCTATCAGTAGCGCGTGTAGTCGGGACAATCGTTTGTAATCACCACAACGTTTTCTTGCTGACTGCTGACGACTGATGGCTATTCTCTGATAACTGAAAACTGAAAACTATAAAAAAAATGATTGCAATTATAGACTACGAAGCGGGGAATCTTACGAGTGTTGCGCGTGCTTTGACACACCTCGGTTATAAAAGCGAAATTACATCCACTGCCGAAACGATCCTTACCGCTGAACGCGTTATTTTTCCCGGTGTCGGTGCCGCAAAAGCCACCATGCAAACGCTACAGAAACGCGGACTGAACCAGGTTCTCACAGATTTTTATCGCACCGGCAAACCCATGCTCGGTATCTGCATCGGCATCCAGATCCTCTTTGAACACAGTGAAGAAGAGGACGCTGAGTGCTTAAACCTCTTACCCGGACGCGTAAAAAAATTTCCGACGATAGATTCACAGAAGCCAACAGAAACATTAAAAGTCCCACAAATCGGTTGGAACGAAGTATATCAGACAAAGTCGCACACAATCTTTACAGATGTCCCGAATCCGGCACATTTCTATTTCGTCAATTCCTACTACCCTGAACCAGAAACAGAGGACATCGTGATCGGAAGGACGAAGTACGGACTTGAATTCTGTAGTGCGATCGCCCACGATAATCTCATCGCGACCCAGTTTCACCTCGAAAAGAGCGGGCGCGTCGGGCTAAAGATGCTCAATAACTTTCTGAAAGAATAGCCTTCAGCAGTCAGCGGTCAGCCATCAGTCAGAAATTGCCTTTGTTCTAATTGCGAGTCAAGGTTGATAACCGACTCTTCTCATTGCGAAGCAAGCCAATAAATTTGAGAGTTTCAGAAAACCGAAAGGTTACCCGCTGAAAGCCGACAACTGATGGCTGACAGCCTTAAAAGAATGTTAACATTCTTCCTCGCACTTTTTGTGCTTTTCATCAACATCAGTACGCATCTGTTTCAGATATCGGAATACTATCCGGCGGTGAGCCACTGCTACTACGGGGTGATAGTGCTCTCAGCCCTCTATACAAAACAGCGCGGGCAGAACATCCTATTCGGTATCACGACCGTAGCCAACTGGATTTACGTCTTCCGGTATCCAACACATACTGAAAGCATTATCATAGCACTCCTCTATCCGTTCGTCGTATATGGCGTTATCCACATTATTCGGCACTTTCAAACCCAAAGACGCAGTAGAGTCGAACAAATAGAAGAAATAAACAGCGTTAACGCAAATTTAGAAAAACAGGTTAGAGACATCTCTACACTCTTTGAGGTGAGTCAATCCGCGAACACCAACCTTGATCTGGAAGGACTCTTTCAGCGTATCATTGAAATTTTATCCAAGCGACTCGGTATCTACCGCGGTGCTTTACATCTCTATGAAAACGGAAAAGTCGTCACTTCTGCAGAGACTATTTTAGGGCTTACACCGGCAGAGATGAAACGTGGCACAGACGATCAGATGGAAGACATTCAGAAACAGGTCCTCACATCAGGAAAAGCGATCGGTGTTCCGCAAATCCGAAGTCCGCGCAGCTACGTTAAACTCTTCGAGCCGGAACGTGTCGAATCCAAAGATGCGATTGCTTTCTGGTGTATCCCCATTATTGTGGAAGAAAATGTCATTGGTACACTGACAATAGACAAAGCCTCAGATGAGTTTTCCGCAGAGGATGACCAGCGACTCTTGACAATTATCGCTTCCATTATCGCACAGCGCGTCAAAATTCAACAGACAATTGACGCACTCGTTGAATCTGAACGGATGGCGACACTCGGTCGGTTAGTCCGAACCATAGCACATGAGGTCCGAAACCCTTTGGGCAGTATCCGGCTCGGTACACAACTGCTGCAACACAGAGACATAGAGTTCGGTTCGGAAATCGAAACCTACTCCAAAAACGTACAACTCTCTCAAAATGAGATTAATGAATATACGGGGATCATTATAAAAGAGGTGGACAGGCTGAACCGATTCATTGAACAATTACTCGCTTTCAGCAAACCGACAATGGAAGTCGCAAAACAGAGCAATATCCATCAACTCCTTGATAACAGCCTCACGATCTGCCGACCGGAGTTGGAACTTCGAGCAACCACGGTAATCACGCAATACAGCAACTGTCCAGAAGTCAATGTAAACGAAGACGGCATCACACAGGTCATTCTTAACCTATTCTACAACGCTATTGAAGCCATGGACACAGAAGGAACCTTGACAATTCAGACAGAATACGTCTCAGAAACGGAAGCCGTGCATGTACGCGTTCAGGATGACGGACCCGGAATTCCGCCTGCAGATATACCGATGCTATTCGATCCTTTCTACACGACTAAACAGAAAGGGACCGGGTTAGGACTTTATATTAGTCAAAAAATTCTCGCTGAACACCGTGGTAGCATTGAAGTCGATGCAGACCTCGAAATCGGCACTGCGTTTGTCATGACCCTTCCTGTTCATTGAAGATATATCCATCGCACTGGCTGGGTATGGAATTAACCATGAACCACCGTGAAACGAAGTGGAACGGTGACCAGACTTAATAATTAAAAATATGTCAAATCTTGTGCTTATCGCTGACGATGACGACAGCCTTCGACAAATACTTGCCGCTACCCTTCAGAAGGCAGGCTATGAAACACTAAAAGCCCGGAATGGAGCGGAGACCCTTGCCTGTATCAAGAATACGAACATTGATGTTGTTCTACTCGATATCTGGTTAGGTGATGCCAACGGAATTGAACTCATCGAGGACATTCACAGTTACAACAACACCGCCTCAATCATTATAATCACCGCCCACGGAACAACACAGACTGCCATTGACGCCGCAAAGCAGCGTGCCTACGGATACCTCACAAAACCGATCGACCAACGGCAATTGCTTGAGCTCGTGTCGCGGGCTGCGGCTGCCAGCAATCAAACGAAGAACATCAAAATCTCAACAACCTCCATTGATGTCGACGGACAGGGTCGAATGGTCGGTCAGAGTCCGGCAATGCAAGAGGTCTATCATAAGATCGGACGTGCCGCTGTCAGTGACGAAACTGTTCTCGTTTTAGGTGAAAGCGGAACCGGCAAAGAACTCGTCGCCCAATTAATCCACCAAAACAGCCGTCGAGCCCATAACCCCTTTGTCGTTGTTGATTGTGGTGCCATGCCATCAAGTCTTATCGAAAGCGCGCTCTTTGGACACGTCAAAGGCGCATATACCGACGCACACACCGCCCGAAAGGGGAAATTTCAACAAGCAGACAGCGGGACCATTTTTCTTGATGAGATCGGAGAATTACCGATTGAGGTTCAGACGAAGTTGTTGCGGGTCCTCCAAGAACGCGAAGTTGAACCGATGGGTGGGACCGAGACCCATGCTGTCGATGTCAGGATCATCGCTGCAACCAATCGACGCCTCGAAACCGCGATTGAGCAGAAAACCTTCAGGGAGGACCTCTATTATCGCTTCAACGTCATTCCTATTTCTTTGCCACCGCTTCGAGAACGAAAAGAGGACATACCGGAACTCATAGATTTGTTCGTACGTCGGTTCGTTGAAGAATACCAACTTCCCGAAATCGGTATCTCCGCAGAAGTCGCTAAACGCCTCACCGCTTATGAGTGGCAGGGTAACGTACGCGAATTAGAAAATGCCATCAAGCGAGCGTTGGTGATGTGTTCAGGACAAATGTTATTGCCTGAACATTTCGATCCGATACTCGAGAAATCGAGCCCCAGCAGTGAGCCGGGAAACCTTGACGCACAAATTTATAATTTGCTCCAAGCACATGTTCAACACTATATGGAATCCGAAACGCCACCAGAGGCACTTTATGCTGAAATCCGAGCGATTTTTGAGAAACCCCTCTTTAAAATCGTGCTTGAACACACCAAAGGAAATCGGAGTAAAGCGTCAGACATCCTCGGCATTAACCGGAATACGCTCCATACTAAACTCGTTGAGTACAATCTCGTTTCATAAGGAATAGTTATCGGTTATCAGTTATCAGTTATCAGTTACAAGAAGGTGTTTTTACTTGGGTGTTTCCCTTGTTAAACGAGAACCTCTTAACTGATACCTGACCACTGACCACTGACAACCATTATAAAATATGGATTTAGGAAAAGTTATTGGAACCGTCGTTGCAACTCGAAAAGACCCGAGCTTAACAGGCACACGGCTCCTCATTGTGCAACCTTTAGACGAAAAACACAACCCTATCTCTGAACCGCTTGTCGCCGTGGATACACTACACGACGCCGGTGTTGGTGAAACGGTTTACTTCGTTACGGGTGGCGATGCCGTGAGCGTCAGCCCCGGAAAGCGGATGCCCGTCGATGTTGCCATCGTTGGCATCGTCGATTCAATTTCGTTGGTTGACTCACCAAGCACATCTGAAACGGAGTCATAAAAAATGTACATCGCTAAAGTAATCGGAAAAGTGGTTTCTATCGTTAAACATCCTGCATACGAAAATCGCACACTGCTGCTTATTCAACCATTAAGCATCAAATCAGAACTCGTTCGCACCCCAACGATTGCCGTTGATTACGTCGGTGCAGGTGAAGGAGACACGGTGATTGTCGGCGCGGGCCCCGGCGTTGCACAAGAAGTATTCGGCATCGAAGATGCCCCTATTCGGGAACTCGTCATGGGTATTGTCGATCGGGTCGATATAACACTGCAGGAGGAACAAAAATGAAACGGACTACGCTAACTATCTGCTGCCTCACAATCATCTGTTTACACCTTAATGCGTGTAGAGTCGCGCAGGTGTTATCGACACAGTACAGTGCAAATATAGCCAGTGCCGCCTACGGCACCGAAGCAAACCATCCCGGAGTAAATGATGGAAATCTCGACACACTCGCAACACTTCCACCGCAGAATGAACGGTATTTCATCATCAGATTCGCTGAAATCCATCCTGTCCGAAAAATTATCATTCACAACGGCAATCTTTTCCGGTTCCAGATGGACTATTTGAACGCTGAAACCGGCAAATGGGAAACTTTTGATACAATCATTCAACGACGCAATATCGGTGATGACCGAGCACAACCCCAATTCGTCTTCGATAGATTGAACTTTGAGACGAAAATGCTCCGTGTTACCGTTACTCGAACCGTCGACGATATTATTGTAAACAAAATAATAGCGGAACCCGGAGACAAAGTTGTTGACCGCAAGACAACGCTTATGGGGCAGTACTACCCACACTACCGCGTCATGCAACCTGCATCCGCACAAATCCGAGAAATTGAGGTTTATCATCTCGCTGAAAATTAGTATAGATGTAAGTGCGATCTCCAGATAGCCGTCAGCCGTCAGTGACAGGTGGTTTTTGCGAAACGAAAACCGTTTTACTGGCAGTTTCCGACGGCTGACCGCCGAAAGCCATTCCTCACATTTTTTAAAGAAAAACGGAACAATACACAACAAACACCCAAAAAGGCTCACGTAATCATAATTATTATAGTAAATTCTAAAAATAAGTGCACACTTGAGAAACAAAGCACCCTTCCGCCGCTGGCGAGGTTTCTAGAGGAAACACCCTATCAAAAACACCTCGCCTTCCCGTGAGTGTATAGTTAATTGCGGGATTTACTATAAGACTTACGCAGTCTGCTCATTTGAGCATCTGACTTTATAGTTTGTACCTCTTTGTAGCACAAACTTTATAGTTTGTGGCTGAAGAACGTATGTATTTTTGCGAGAGTTCCCATCTCACAGAACATGCGACGACTACAATTGCGTAAGTCCTGCTTTAGCAAAACAGACACTTTGGAGTTTATTCTTTAATGCAAATTCGTCCGATAGCATGGCGCACCATCGCATATAAGTGGTTACCACTCCTATTCATACTACTCTTTCTCTGCTTAAAAACATCTTCTGGACCTACCCTGAACTCCGCACGCGCACCCGGAATCGCAGCGGCAGCACCAATTACCGCAAACAAACAACATTTCCGCACCGCCACAAGTCAAATCACACAGACCCGAAGAGAAATTGAATTGGTGAGTAGTACCTCGCAAGGTGTCACAATTCAACTCGTTATCCCGAAATCCGATTTCTTATTCCACGACAGCAGTGTTGAAACGGAGATTACCGCTCAATTAGGGCGTAACGCACAAACTTTCGACCTTGAAACACCAAGCATATCCTTCCCCGGATGCAACTTCACCACTGAATTCGGTATGTCGCGCCTTCCGATGCAATCCACGTTTATCGGTGTTCCCGCCAACGTAGATTTCCAGTTGAGGATCGTTGAAAAGAATTTTAGCACGCACAAAATGGAAGAGAGTGTACCTTCTTCACGGATTCAAAAAGATAGTTTTTATCCAGAACGCCTGGCAGCATTCGGAAAATCGGGTTGGGTCCGCGAGAACCGCGTCCTCCCCATTCAACTCAATCCTGTCCAGTACAATCCCATTCGCCGTGAAGTCAGACTCTATCACCGACTCGTGGTAGAGGTACGCTTCAACAGCTTTGGTGCCCCCGCCCAACCGACTGTGTTATCTGCTATGCCGGGAGGTTTGCATACCGAATCCGCTGTGTATGACACAATCCTTACCGATATGCTCGTCAATCCAGCGAGTGCCGATCAGTGGCGCGCTCCTATCGCTCGGGCACCCGCAGCACCGAGCCTTTCACCCATAGGACCGCGTTATAGAATCAGTATCACAGAATCTGGCATGTACAGTATTACGGGACAGGATCTCGCCGCTGTCGGCATCAGATTAGACGCTATCATTCCAGAAACTCTGAAATTGACAAACAAAGAAAAACAGGTACCGATTTTCGTCCGTGGCGAAGAAGATAAAAGATTCGATCCAACAGACGAGATTATTTTTTATGGTGAACGTCAACGCGGCGAAACCAGCTATATCGACCCTTATTCCGATGAGAATATCTATTGGCTCACCTGGAATAGCGGATTAGGACTCCGGATGGGAACGAAAACGCCACTTCCCGATACAAGTAACACACAACATCACCTGCATTTTCTTACACGTGTACATTTCGAGAAAGACCAGCAATTCAGACGCTTCAAAAATGTAAATCTTACAGAGGGTCAGACCTATACAGAATTTAGTCAAGGATTACAACTCCGTCAGTTCACCTTGACCGAGCTGCCACCGCTCCCAGATGACAGCTGGTTCTGGGCACAACTGAGCGCGCCCGCATCAAAACCGTTTACTTTCAACCTCTCAGGCGTTACAGATACCGGGCGCCCCGCGACGATACGCGTCGGTTTGCACGGTAGATCCAACACACCACACGATTGCGATATTTGGCTAAACGACAAACTCTCCATTGGAAAGGCACGCTGGAACGGCGAAACCGCATACCAACTCCAGAACCAGGACATATCTCAATCCTTCCTTGATAAAGGAAAAAACACAATTCGGATTACAAACCCTGTCAGTTCCGAGGCACCCATCGATATCTTCCTACTGAACTGGATCGAAATTGATTATTGGCGAGATTTTCACGCAGAAGCGGATATACTCCGGTTTGCAATCACACCCCTGCTGGACGAAACAGGTGCTATAAATCCAAACTTTGAGGTCGATTTAAAGAACTTTTCTACCCCTGATGTCGAAATTTACGGTATTGATGGTACGCGTTACGTAGGTTTATCTCCGCTCGCTGACGATAAACTGCCCGGTACTTACAAGATTCCCTTCCGTTCAACCCAAATCCGTCCTAAGGACGTGAACGATCCGACAGTCCAATATATTGCGCTGACGCGTAACCAATTCCGAAAACCGAAAATTTCGGTAGATGCACCATCCGATCTGCGCAGCACCCACAACGGCGCAGACTACATCATCATTACACATAACCATTTCATCCGAGATGTCCAACGGCTCGCTGATTTTCGGCGGAATCAACAAGGACTACGCACTAAAGTCGTAGATGTCCAAAATATTTATGACGAATTTAATCACGGTATCCTCAACCCCAAGGCTATCCGTGAATTTCTGAGTTACGCTTATCACAACTGGCACCCACCTGCACCAACTTATGTCTTTCTCGTAGGCGATACAAATAACGATATAAAAAATAAACTTAATTTCGTGCCAACGATGCAAGTGCAAATCCCAGGACACGGGGCAGGGGCATCGGATCACCAATTTGTTACGTTTCGAGGGGAAGATAGTTTTCCAGATATGCTCATCGGTAGAATGCCAGCCAACAATCGCGTGGATCTCCGTATATTCATTGAACGCACTATCAACTACGAAACAACTTCTCCCATCGGTCCCTGGCACAAACGGCTTCTCATGCTCGCGGGTTCAAATTTAAGATTTCATTGGCAAACCAATCAACTCATTTCCAGCTACCAACTGACCGGAACATATCAAACCGAACGTATCTACGCACCGCCTGCACAGGAACTAACTTTAACGAACGAAAATACCCTCACGCCTATCGGTAGACGGGTTATCGATGGCTTTAATGATGGTGCCAGCATCATTAACTATATCGGACACGGCGGGGGGGGTAGATGGGCCTCCAGCCGAATGCTCGACTTTAAAGATCCTGAACAGAACTTAACCAACATCTCACAGCTCCCGTTAGTCATCAGCATGACCTGCTACACCGGTTCGTTTGACGGCGATAAAAACAGTCTTGCTGAAGAACTCCTTCGATCTGAAAATGGCGGTGCCGTTGCCGTTATCGGCGCAACCAGTATCGGATTGCTCGATGGCGATTATTTCCTGAATGCCGAAATTTTTGATGTTATCTTCAATCAGCAGACGCACAACCTCGGTGCCATCCTTGCACAGGCAAAGACCCAGTTCCTTATCAATGCCCCGAGCTTCCTGGACCTCGCTGAAGTTTTCACACTTTTCGGTGATCCAGCAACAGACTTGAAAATACCGAGCAACAAGATACAAGTCACAACAAACATCAGTACCGACCAAAGCCGAAACGTACCCCAACGGAATGCCCTTTTCTCAGTTTCTGGAACGTTACCCGATCAGAACTTTACGGGTGATGCCGAAATTACAATTGTCCCGACAACCGAAACCGCAATCTCGAAAGGCACAGCACCGCAACAGGAAATCGTTTCCGTCATCAATGGCAAAGTCAGCACAGAAATACGAGTACCGACGAATCCTGAATTTGATGTCGGTGCCGTCCAGATTTACGCATGGAACGCCGATGAAGATGCCATTGGTCACACGACTTATGACATCTTATCTCTGTACGTTAGGAATGTTCGCATCGCGCCCTTTCCCGTTCCACCGAACCGACCTGCACACCTTTACGCAGAAACCGTCAATAAAAATGCTATCGACGAAATGATTCTGTTTTGGAGTTTAGATGGTAACAATTTCTTCCCGATCCCCGTTGTACCGCACACCGGCACCACTTATAGAAGTGAACGCCCTATCCCTGGATATGACGAAACTCAACTTATCGATTATTACTTAACGGTCAAAGTCAAAAGCGGACGGACATATCAAACAGAGGTCGTTACGTATGAGGTGGGATATGATGAACTTGAGATTGACCTCACCCTCCTGGATCAAACCATTACATGGAGTAGCACACCGCCATTTACGCTTTCAGCGCAAATCCGAAACCGAGAGAACCAAACCGCACGAAACGTACCCGTCCAGTTCTTTGTAAAAGCGTTGCGTGGTGAAGCTGACATTCCCAGTGCAAGCTTCAGTGTCGCATCAATACGCAAAGAACTCGAGAATGCGACACCAATCGGGGACCTCCAAATACTTCCAGAAGTGCTACCCGGCAGTCAAGCCCTCGTAAGCGTCCCATGGCAACCGCCCCCGGGAGAATATCTGGTCACGATCTACGTAGATCCACCATCCGACGAACTCCCAAATGGGAGTATCATTGAAAATCGAGAAAGAAATAACTGGGCATCGCGACAGTTTTCGGGCAACCGTATTGTCCTTACACCCAGTAATCCCAATCAGCCGATTCAAAGCCCGGACGGTATTTTCCGTATCACCGTTCCGTCGGGTAGTTTGCAAACGAACACCGTATTGACTTATGCCGAAGAACCCGTTACCATCACGAATCAACCCGACATTACAGCGGGAACTCCGGTATCGGAACCCCTCGCCTATCAATTCGATTTGGCTGATCAAACCGAATTAACAGTAAACGCGACCTTCCTAAAAACTGGAAACAGCGATGCTCATATCTATCGGCGCGACACCGACACCGGAAACTGGATTCAGGTCGGTGAAGGAAAATCGAGTGGAGACACCGTCTCTGCAGAAATTAAACTGCCGGGAACCTTCGCCCTACTTTCTCATAACGATACAAGTCCACCCGAACTTGCGTTAACCTTTGACCATCAAGGCTTCGTCGACGGTGATTATATCTCCGATACGCCGACGATCTCGGCGCGCATTGAGGATGCAAACGGTATCGATTCACGTCCAGAACATATCGTCCTCACCCAAAACGGCGAGAACGTACCGCGAGAAGAATATGTGATTGCCGCATCGCCTACCAACAACAATCTACTCCTGATCACCTATACTCCCGTCTTAGAACCGGGTGAACATCGCATTCGATTACAGGCACAGGATGCAAACGGCAATGTATCAGATACAGATCGTACCGGAACTGTCGCCGGTGAATTTGAAATTAAGAACATCGCCAACTTCCCAAACCCATTTGTGCCGGGCAGCGGCACGCATTTCGCTTACTACCTCACGGAAACAGCGGACGAGGTAAGCCTGAAAATCTATACGATTACAGGTCGTCGTATCCTCGCCATTGATACGCTTGACGCCTCCGTCTCTTACAACGAATTCCACTACGACGGCTACGATGCCGATAGCGCACCGCTTGCGAATGGCGTCTATCTCTACAAATTCACCGCTCGTAAAGGCGATGTCCGCAAACAAAAGGTCGGAAAAATCGCCGTTCGAAAGTAGTCGTGTGCGGAAAGTGTGAATGTTATAGTAAATCCTCAAAATAAGTGCACACCCTATAAACACAAGCACCCTTCCGCAGCGTGGCACGTTTCCCATGTCATACCGATGGAAGTTCCCTGCTGACCATCCTTCTTCTGTAGGAGGGAATTCCGATTCCCGACTTCTTCCCTATAATTTCTCACCTTCGCTGGCGAGCTTACTCGGGAAATCCGAAGAAACGCTCAGCCAAAACACTCTTAACTGACGACTGATAACTGATAACTGATAACTATTCTACACAGATGTCACCCCTACGGGGTTTACCATAATAAAATATCTCGGTTTTAATTTGCATCAATGCGCTAAATTACGTTAAAATTACTCCATTAGGACATCTCTACACTTCCCAAAGGAGACTCCTCCCATGAGACGCTACGCCGCTATACCACAACATTGGAAGATTAACCTCAAAATTGTTCTTAATTTGGCGTGTTTTTTCTTGACGCTTTCCGTTTTCGCGAACGACCCGGAAATAGGTGTTGAAACTTCAGATCTGGTAGTTGACTCGATTCGTGTGAATAGAACCGCGCTCAACCCGGGTGATATGTTCAGGTTGGATGCCGTCATCCGAAATCAAGGGAAGGTTGCCTCGCGGAATACAACAGTTCGTTACTACCTTTCTTCGGATGAAACAATTTCCAGCGAGGATACAGAGATTGCAACATCCGTTTTATCTTCGATACCTGTCGATGGAACCAGAGAACCGGGGATGCAATTTACTGCTCCCGATACACCCAGCACCTACTATTACGGTATCTGCATAGACGGCGTGGCAAACGAGAACGATACAACGAATAATTGTTCCGTCGGTACCGCTATCACGGTTAAGGGGGCAGATCTGATGATATTCGATACGCCTCAGATTAGCAAAACCGATGTAAAAGCAGGTGGCACCTTTCAAATCGAGACCCGCGTCTGGAACCGAGGACGAGTGGCTTCGAGCGAGACAACCCTCCGCTATTACCTATCAGCGGACGAAAACCTTTCGTTAGAGGATACAGAAGTCGCCAGTGATTCTGTGCCTTCACTGTCCGGTAAAGGTGCACATCCAAACCGTCGAAGAGCCGAACTGTCGGAAACCCTCACCGCACCTGAGACATCGGGAACCCACTACTACATTGTGTGTGTGGATGCCGTCGCGGGAGATGCAGATACAACCAACAACTGCTCCCAGGCGATCGCCATTAGAGTAGAAACGCAAACTCCCACTTTAACAACACCAGCCGAAGGGACAGATTCAACCAAAACACAAGGTCCCGATTTAGTAATTCGATCAGCACGTGTTGAGAGCCCTACGATAACAGTGGGCGGCGGTGTACGGTTGCACATCACAATTGCGAATCAGGGGACCAGTACCACAGCAGCAAGCACAATTCGGTTCTACCGTTCCTTAGACGCGACGATTTCTGAGACGGATACCGAACTCCGCGTCGTGAATGTGGGACAGATTGGCACAGGCAGAAGCATAACGACGTGGGCACTTCTCCCCTCACCCGCTTTGACGGGGGTGTATTATTACGGCGCATGTATAGACGAGGTTGCGTCCGAATCTAATACATCAAACAACTGTTCTTCTGCGTTCAGAGTCACAGTGGAGGCACAAGGGAGTGGACAGCACCTGTTGATACCCGTTGGCACGATTGCTGCGCAGTATCTGAGGGTAGGCAGTGCACCGGTGGTCCTGGATGTATCGGGTAATTTTGTGGGACGCGCTGAACGTTGGACAGCGAGTTTGCGTGGAACGGGTGCTGTGGCTTTGCGCTTGTCGGGTCCAGAATTGTCACTGGCACCCGTCAGTAAAGGGTGGTGGCTCGTGACTATAGAAGCCCGGAGCGGTCATCTGATAGCGAAGCAAACCTTCTCCGTCTCTGTGATTGATGCTGACACACCGGAAGCGGACACCTCTATCGATTTATCCCCGGAAGTTTCAATACCGGATACGAACTTACGGGCAGTGGTGCGCACCGCACTCGAATTGGAAGAAGGCGATACCCTTACCCAGCAGAAAATGCAAGGATTGACGCATGTAAGCGCGCCGAACCTCAAAATAAGAGACCTCACAGGTTTAGAATACGCGATACGTCTAATAGAATTGGACATGCCGCGGAATCTAATCACCGATATCACACCCCTCACAAATTTGACAACCCTCAGGCGCATTGTTCTTGATGAAAATTACATTACCAACATCAGACCTCTCACATGGTTGACACGACTCACCGAGTTATCGCTCGCTCAGAACCGTATCAACAACATCAACCCGCTCACAAATTTGATCGGACTCTCGGAACTACGGCTCAGTCAGAACCAAATCAGCGATCCACGTCCGCTTGTGGGATTGACTCGGCTCACCAAGCTATCACTCTCAGAAAATCAAATCCGTGATATCACCGCTCTCAGAGACTTGACCACACTCAGGGAATTACGGCTCAGCGAGAATAAAATCATCAATGTCAATCCACTTGAAAACTTGACGGCACTCACAATGTTAGAGCTCAGCGAAAATCCGATTTCAGATTACGCCCCACTCCGTAGGCTCAAAGAGAAAAACCCAGGGATCTCCATAGATATTGACATTACTGCGGATCCCAGCAGTGCCCAAGCAGCACCGTCATCACCGATGCTTCCCAATGAAACCGCACTCTTTCCGAACTACCCCAACCCGTTCAACCCAGAAACGTGGATTCCGTATCAGTTAGCACAAGCGGCGGATGTTACACTGACCATCTACGATGTAAGAGGGGTTATGGTGCGGCAATTGGCGTTGGGCCACCGACCTGCGGGATTCTATCAGAGCCGCGCCCGGGCAGCGTATTGGGACGGTAGGAACGCACTCGGCGAGAAGGTCGCCAGTGGACTCTATTTCTATACGTTCACCACAGGCGACTTCACCGCCACCGGAAAGATGCTGATTCGGAAGTAATTTCCTTCTTTACTCTACTGGCGGGGTTTCTTGGAAGAAACCCCGCCAAGCAAAAACCCCCGTTGGGCTTAGGTATAACATTTGGGAACTGGATCCACTTGACTAACCCACTCTTCTCCTGAAAATCCTAAAATCCTGTGAATCCTGATTCTGACAGTTTCGCTTCACCCTTGCCAAATTTTGGAGGAAACCATGCAGCAGCCTTCTATTATTGAATACTGGACCGAGCAAGCACGCCAACAAAGTGCTATAGAAAGTACTCGCAAGCACATCTTTGAAGTACTGGCACTTCGATTACAGCCTGACACGGCCCACACTTTCAAGCCAGCATTGGAAGCAATAGATGACTTACAACATCTTGAGCAGTTACATCGTGCTGCAATCTTGGCAGAAAACGTAGAGGATTTCCGAAGGGCTTTAGAGGCAAGTGGAAGTTGAAGGCTTCTTAGAGTCATGCAGACGCGCCCGATGCAGTAACCGAGATATGTCTATCCCCGCGCAAACACCAGAACGTCGTACTGCTGCCCGCTGTATGCAAACTGGTTTTTGAGTTGCCCTTCACACATAAACCCCGCGGTTTCTAAAACTTCTGCCTTCTTTTTAGCCCCATTGTCAACGTAACATTGAACCTTGGCATCGGGGAAATTTATCGCTGAAAGCAAACCCGGAACAGCGTCCGCAAAATTCGGGTGAAAGAAGAGATCCAATACCGCAGTCGCGGGTTGCCAACGCGTATCGCGGCTCACAGTCGCCCAACCGACGATCGCACCCGCCGACGAAATCAGCAACTTCGCATCATTGTAGACATCTTCTATTTCCAAATCGTGTTTGAAACTGAGAAAACCGCCTTCCATATTCGTGGGACCGTAAACCGCCCATTTAAGACTCCGCAGTGTGTCCCACCCGACAATGCCGGATAACGCCGTGACTTTGGGCCAATCGTGCCATTCAATAGATTTCGGAGATGCAGACCCGGGTGCGAAATAGCGTTCCTCAAAATCGGCGTTCACATGATACTTCATGAAACCGGATTCAGGAAACACACTCTCAAACCCGAAACTATGATAGATATAATACGGAGGACTATTGTAGCCTGTACCGAGATAAAGCGCGCCTCCCGACCGCTGTCGGAAATCCTCCATCTGATAACCCATCACACCTTTACACGCACCTTTCCGACGCTGTTCTGGAAGTGTAAAGACGTGTCCCAAAATACCGACACCCTCATACTCAACGGTCATGATATTGGTAATCATATCTCCATCAAGTTTGCCGACATAGAAACGGGTTTCTAACGCATCAAGCACCTCCGTGACGCACCGCTCAATATGCCATTTATAGTTGCCCGGCTTATGCCCAAGGAATTGTTTCACCGCTTCGGCATGCGGTACATCCGGGGCAGTAATCACACCGACTTCCATCCGCTCTTTTGTCTTTAGAACCGCTTCTCCAAGTTTATCGTACATGGTCACCTCTATTGAATCAATTTCGGGAAAATAAATTGGCAAATACCACGCAACCTATGGTATACTTAAAGTGATTTGATGTCAAGCGCCAAATGCTTGTATCCCAAAGCGTTAGCATAGGTATCCTGTGTAGACGCGCAAAGGTTAAAATGGAGGGACTATGGAAACAGAGCAGACACTGGTTCTCATCAAACCCGATGGTGTTCAGCGCGGGCTTATCGGTGAAGTCATCGCTCGCTACGAACGCAAAGGACTCAAGATCGTTGGGCTGAAATTGCAGCAATTCCGGCGCGACACGGTAGAAGAACTCTACGCCATTCATCAGGGAAAACCTTATTACGATGTACTTATCGAATTCATGACATCCGCCCCTATTGTCGCATTAGCTATTGAAGGACGCGGCGCCATAGAATTAGTCCGTATCCTTAACGGAGAGACCGATCCACAAAAATCACAACCCGGAACCATCCGGGGCGATTTCTCAGTCAATATAACACATAACATTGTGCACGCATCAGACTCTCCACAGAACGCTCAGCGCGAATTGGAAATCGTGTTCGCCCCTGAAGAACGTTACAAATATCACCGGATGGACGAAGCAATCCTGCATCCTCCGACGGTGTAACCGATACGCAGCCAACTGCGTTTTTTCTACGCCGCACAAATACTAAAACCTCGCTCGAGGATCTTTGTGCGAAAAACAGATGGAGATTAAAAAAATTGAAAATTCTTAACATTTTCGCCACGGTTATCATGCTTACCGTCGGTCTCGCTTTCAGTGTCCATGCCGGTAAAGCCGACTGCGAAAACCTTGATGGTGATGGCGCGAAACCCGTTAAAGAAGTCGGAAAAGAAGGAGATGCCGTCCAGAACGATTATGATGAGGTCGTTGAAGAAGATGACCGAAAAGGTGTCACCTACCTTGCCTACATTGGCGGGAGTACCCCTAAACCGAATAATTGTGGACTTAACCCAAAAAACCCAGAAGCCGAGTGGACGGGTTGGGGAGGTCCCATTGATACAGACAATGCAACCATCGGCGAAGGCGGCGGAACCCGCAACGAAATCGTCATCGGCGGTATCTACTTTGAACGGGGTATCGGATCACATTCGGTTGCAACTATGATATACGATTTAAGTGGCGATAATTACCTCAAATTTGAAGGATACGTTGGCATGTCAGACGAGAAAGATCCAGCAGAATGTGGGCACGGCGGCAGCGGCGACTTCATCTTTAGCGTCGATGGAAAACAGGTCTTTAAATCTGATGTACTCCAAGGCACCGACGGCGGGAAGAACGTTGACGCTGTCAAAGTGGAATTTGACATCTCGGCAAACGCCAAGGAACTCGAAATCATCATGGGCGACGGTGGCGATGGCGCAGGCTGCGACCACTCCGCAATTGGCGACGCCAAACTCCTCAACGCGCAAGCACTCGCCGTTGAACCCGCTAACAAACTCCCAACAATCTGGGGACACCTGAAAGATAGCTACTAAACGCTAAGAATTTCCTTACTGTTATTATAGTAGGTAGGGATCCTAAACAATATCCCTAAACCTGATTTAGACAAGTTACATTGTGCTAAACATAAAACTTTCGTCTAAATCAGGTTTTTTGTTGCAATTTTTTGCTATGCATTTTATCATAATCATAATGTAAAATAAATTTCAACACTGTAGGTGCACTTTCAGCACGCTCTCAGTAAACATAGAAAGGAAGAAACGATGAAAAAAGCGTTATTAACCCTCGGCGTGATGTGTTTCAGTCTGATTGTTGTTCATATCAGCACCGCCGAAATTGATCTTGATACAGCAGTCGGTATCTGGTTGTTCGATGAAGGCAAAGGCGGTGTCGCGAAGGACCTCTCCGCTGCAGGAAACGATGCAGACTTAGAAAAATCCCCGGCATGGGTAGAGGGCAAATTCGGCCAGGCACTCGAATTTGATGGAAAAGCCAGTTGTGTAAAAACCGGGCAGAAACTCCTTGATAACCTTGAAGAGTTTACGATTCTCACTTGGGTACAAACCACGGATGCTCCTGCAAATCGGACGGGACTCGTTGGACAGAACGACTCTCCAGAATTCGGTTTTATTGATGCCAATACTATCAACCTCTGGACACCCACGGCTGGCGGAACACCTAATCCTTGGAAACACAAACATGGTGATGGTAAATGGCACCACGTCGGGTGTGTCGCTACGACAGAATACGTTCACGTTTATATTGATGGCGAATTTGTCGAGAAGAAAGGCGGCTGGGCAAATCACGGCACCTCTGCCTTTAACGTCAATATCGGTGGATGCGGTGTCTGGGATCCAAACGGCAACTTCTTTCCGGGGGCGATGGACGAAGTCGCTATCTTCCACTCGGCACTCGAACAGGAAGACGTTCAGGAACTGATGGATAAAGGATTTCAGCAATACTTGGCAGTTGACCCCGATGGTAAACTCGGTACAACTTGGGGGCATATTAAGTCAACGCACCATTTCAAGTAACAACTGTACTTTTTTCAACACTCGTAGGCGTGCTGGGTTATCCTAAATTCCACAGTGCGTCTACGGGTCGCCTCCCAGTTCATATCCCACGCCTCACACGTACGGACACCCCTACTTCAATTGATGCAGTTCCCTGAGTTTGTCTAACGCAACCTTATTCCCGGGTTCTAATTCTAAAACCCGTTCAAAGATACCAATCGCCTCTGGAATATTTCCAAGTTCCTCATAAGCCACACCTAACGCACCGTAGGCGCGAACGTGCGTCGCCTCAATTGCGATAACCTTCTTAAACAGTGAGACGGCTTCAAGATAGTTCTCCTTCATCAGAGAAATTAAACCGAGTCTATAAATCGCTTGAACATCCGTTGCGTCATGGGTGACAACCTGTTCGTAGTGCGGTTCGGCTGCTGTATAATTCCGTTTTTTCCAATAGGCATCGGCAAGATCGCGATGCGCCGACAGTTGAGATGGCACGAGTTCAAGTGCTTCCTGATAGTGCCGAATTGCCGCTCCAAGCTGTCCCGTGTTTTCATACACTACCGCAAGATTGGCGTGTACATTTGAGAAAAAAGTGTCGTAATCCGACGGGTTCAACTGCCCTTGAGATGCGTTATCCGTTTTATTTTTTTTAAACTGAAGTGCCATTCGGCAGGCACGGATCGCTGCAGCGGTCTGCCCGGTTTCATAATAAATCTGTCCCATATAGTTATATGCCTGCGCTTTCAAGTAGGCGATCTCATCTGCACTTCTCTGCTTCTGAACCTCTACATCCTTGTCGAGTAGCGACAGGATGTGTTCTAATGCTGCTAAGGCTTCGCGGTGCCGCGCCGTATAGAGGAGCGAAACACTATAGTCGAACCAGACCTTTATATCTTTTTGTGCGTCTGAGATAAGCGTTTCAAATTCAGCAACAGCACTCGCATAATCCCCTTCCGACATATAACGTCTACCGCGTTCCGCATACAGCGGAGCAGTAACACCAGCTCGAAGTACATCCCACCACAACGGATCTGCTAATTCACCGTATTGACTTGGAAGACGTGCTGCCTGCGCGTGCTGTTTTGCCGCTTGCCTATCCCCAAGTGCAATCGCGACCTGTGCCATCAGCGCGTGCGCTTCACTTTGCTCCGGGTTCAAACGGAGGGCAGTTTCCAGATGCGTCTGCGCAAGTTTCACCTGTTGCCTCGCAAGTGCGATTTCACCGAGCCAGAGTTCAGAAAAAGGATTGTTCGGTTGTAGGTGTTTTGCGCGCGCCAAATGTCGTCGCGCTTCATCAAACCTCCCCAAAATACGGAGCGCAGAAGCGAGATAGAGATGCGCAGGTGCAGATGCAGAATCCAAGGTAAGTGCACGGGTGAGGTGTTTTACCGCCGCTTCCGGCTGACGCTGCTTCGTCAAACGCCCAAGAAAATAGAGCCACTTGAATTCATCAGGTGCGAGAATGCTCGCTTGACGATAACACGGGATCGCTGGAATCTCCCAGCCGTGACTGAGGTAGACATGTCCGAGTTGTCCCCATACATCCGCATCATCCGGGGAACGCCGAACTGCTGCTTGGGCAGTCTCGATTGCCTTCAACAGCAGCGTTTCTTCAACCAGAGCGAGGTCGGCAGGCTCGGGAATAGCAATGCCGCTATCCGCAGATACCCAGGTATTGATTAGCATTAAAAGAGAGACACCAATCATATAAAAGGACAATTGGTTCAAAACGGTACCCCCTTCCCTTGATAAACCTTCACACGCTGATTGGGTGTCGTCCCAGAAAACTTTTCACGGCTTCCATCTTGCCAATGCACCTCAATCGCCTGAATTGCATCGATTGTGCCTAATCCGAAATGCACGCTCGGTTCAGAGCCGCTGAGATAACTCGTCCCCGACAGCACGTACCCTGTCAATGTACGCGAGGCAGTCCGAAGTGTTACTTGTGCGCCAAGGGCATCGCGACCGTGGGTGATTGCCTGCACGGAAAGATAGCGATGCTGTGGTGGGGGCGCATCGTTTCGGAAGAGACGGAGCCGATTGTCGAGACCGCTCACGACTATATCAATATCGCCATCCTTGTCTATATCACCGAAAGCCATACCGCGACTCACCTCCACGCGTTCCGTGAAATCCGGGGCAAGCGAACGCACATCACTGAATTGGCTATCAGCAATCAGCGATCGGTTGTCAGTCAAGAGGTCTTTTGGTACACGGGCGTTCCCTTGCGGACGGCTCACAACTGACGGCTGACCGCTATTTTCAAAGAGAAGATTCGGTTCGGCGTAGAAGTTCCAAAATTCACCTGTGTTCGCACCTCCAAGGACAGGCCCACGCTTCACCCGACCGTTGACGAGTGCGATGTCCAGATCGGTATCATTATCGAAGTCTATAAAACCGCACCCAAACCCGGTAAAGGGCAGATCTCGTCCGGCAAACCTTGCCATCTCCGTCATATCAAGAAATACAGCGTAATTAGAAGAAGTATAAAGCGTATTTGTTTCACCGGACAAGTGTGTTATAAATAGATCCGGGCGCGTATCATCGTTAACATCACCTACAGCGATCCCCATGCTACCCTCAGGTTGTCCATAAGCGTTAAAGGCGAGACCGTGCAATATGGCTTCCTCAGCAAAAGTGCCATCCGTCTGGTTTACCCAGAGTTGGTTGGCTTCTCCATCGTTGGCGACATAAAAATCCGCCCAACCATCACCCGTCAGATCGAGACACACAACACCGAGACCTCTGCCCGGTATCGTGGCAATTCCCGCCTGTTGCGTTACATCTGTAAAAGTGCCATCGCCATTGTTTCGGAACAACCGATCTGCCGTCGGTTCAAAGACTTGTGGATTGCAGTAATCCGGGGCACCATGCTTTCCTCGACACGCCGCTTCTGGATCGAATTGAACATAATTTGTCACATAGAGATCGAGGTATCCGTCCCTATCATAATCCCCAAAGGTTGCAGATGTTCCCCACGCTTCGTTTGAGAGGCCTGCCTCCTGTAAAACAAACGTCCCATCACCGTTATTTCGGTAGAAAACATCCGTGCCATAGTTCGTCACATAGACATCCGCATCACCATCATTGTCCGCATCACCGATTGCGACACCTTGTCCGTAGCCTTCGTGTCCAATGCCAGCGGCTTCCGTAACGTCAACAAACGTTCCATCGGATTGTTGCCGAAAAAGCCGATTCGGTGCAGGAGCATCTTCCCTGCCAGGCGGTGGAAACCGAACATGTAGAATATCCAAGGCTTCATCGTTATCGTAATCAAACAGTGCCACACCACTCCCGATAACCTCTGGCAGCGCATACGTTCCCGCCTGCCAAGGTGTTTCCGCTGCTGTGAAACCGAGCGCAGTGGTTACCTCCGTAAAAAGAGGTTTATCCGCCTCTGCATCGGGAGGCTGTAGGAACAGAGCAACGGCGATGAAAATCATAGTATGGAGTTTTTTAGCAAGCATATCCTTATTCCAAACAGAGTCCTGTAGGTTGGGTAGAGCGAAACCAAGGAGGACGATATCGAAACGTCAAAATATCCCAGCACTATACACGGCTATATAACATCAAAGTCATAGCGAAACCCAACTTTATACCCGAACATTCTCGGGAACCTCACGCCAGAGCGTTGGATTTCACCCATCTCTCTGCACCGGTAGCTACATAAGGGTAGGTACAAGACCTACCCCTACAAAATCTATATTTCACTACATAAGGGTAGGTATAAGACCTACCCCTACGTAGTTGTAAACAGGCACTTCTACGCCAAAATCACAAATTCCAATTGTTGATGCGCCTTACGCAATGCGGCTTCCACTACTTCTGGTGTATCAGCACGCGCGAAGATGAAGCCGAGATACCGAGCACCCTCTGGCAGCGGAACAACCTCTCCACCGATAGGGATTGTGATGTTGACCTCCACAATTCCGTCTACGCAATGCGCTGCCGTCTTACCGCGCACCTCACCCAAGATACCCGGCTTCGGTACGGGGATCATCATCACACCCGCTGCCCGCTGCTCACGTTGTAATTCGTCCACAGGTTGCCCAATCGCATGTCGGATGACGAGTTCTTCAAGCGACATTCCGGTTCCGAACCGCAGCGTCCGGGCACAGAGTCCTCCAATCGTCCGCGCCGCAATCTCAATAAGGTGCGCGCCTTGGTCGTTATAGCGCAATTCAGCGTGGATCGGTCCGTGCCTTAACCCCAGCGCATCAGCAGCCTCAGCAGTTGCCCGATGCAATTCCCCTTGGGTAGCCTCTGACAAACGGGAAGGTGTTACATAGAGCGTCTCCTCGAAAAAGGGACCTTCGAGCGGATCGGGTTTATCGAACAACGCAAGCACCTTAAGCACACCGTCTAACAGAATACCCTCCAGTGCCACCTCTATACCCGGAATATAATCCTCAACAAGCAGATATTGTGCAGGTGGGGCATCGGATTCTTGTAAGGTATGAAGGAGTTTCACTGTCCGCTGAAAGGCTTCAATAAATTCGGCGGGTGTGTCTGCCCGGATAACCCCCCGACTTGCAGAAAGGGAAAGCGGTTTAATAACACATGGAAAACTAACTTGTGTGTCTCTACCCAGTTTCTCCGCTATTTCAGCGGGGTTGTCATGGATGGAAAAACGTTGATAGGCAGGTACCGACACGCCGTTTGTCGCCAATGTGTGTCGCAAGAGGTACTTATCGCGTGTCGCTTTCGCGGAATCAACGGGGTTGTTTGGAAGCCCTAACGCTGCTGACGCTGCCGTGGCAAGCAGCGTTGTATCATCATCAACACCGACGATCGCCGCAATCGGATAGGTTTCGGCAAATTCAACAATCGTCTGTGTTGCAACACTCGGCGCCCGAAAGTCCAACACGAGTGTGTGTCGAGGTGATTCGTCTGCTGTCGTCGCGGCTTCCTCCGATGCAACGACGACCTCCACATTCAACTTCAGGGCAGCTTCAAGGAAATCCGTCGCTCGGTATGTCCGCGTTGGTAGGAGCAAGAGGACACGCGGTTTATTCGTCATTAGTTTTTAGCCCTCAGTTACCAGAAGCATAGAGTGCCGTAGGTTGGGTAGAGCGGAACCGAAATAGGCAATATCCACAACACAAACATATCTCAATGTCGAATACCATTATGCAATACCAAGCATATAGCGAAACCCAACTTCTTACGCCGAGCCGAGATGCTTGTAAGTGTCACCGGGGATCGTTGGGTTTCACTCGATAACTTTGCAATGGTAGATGGAGAGAGAATTGAGACACGGATTGTTGCTAACCCGTCCGGGAACCGCGTAACAATTTCTGATACGCTGCATGGGCATTCTGCGGATCATCCTCACCATCAAGCACACGCCGCAGGCACTGCACAAAGCCTATCGGTTCATCTTCACCGAAGATGGTGCGCCCAAACAGTGCAGCGCGTCCACCATTGCTAACGACATTGTGCGCGAGTGCAAAGGTGCTACGCGCATTCTGACGCGGACCGCCCAACGCACCAATCACCAAAGTCGTATCGAACTGACACAACTCGCTCCAAACTTCAGCGGTCGTATACGCTGTTTTGATAAAGCGAGGACGTTGGTGTTTTCGGAGATAACTCATCGTTCGGACAATAGAATCGGCGACGTACATGCCCCGTTTCTCTTCATCCATTCCCGGCAGCTTTATATTCGGTAAAAATACCTCTAAGAGATGATCGAATCCTTCGATTTCACCGACAATGTGAGCGAACTGCACATACGCTTGCAACATGCGTTCGTCAGCGATCGGATCGTTGTTGAGTGTAATGGAGTACAACCCAAGGTTGACTCGGCATTCCAGCGCGGGACCGATGAGCGCCTCACAATAGCGTTGCATATCCTCTGGAAACACCGTCTGAAATGGCATTGACAATCGCGAAGTATAGACACCAAACCTCGGATTCCAGATAGCCGTTTCTGAGTTCACCCGGACAATTGGCGTAATCGGCGTGTTTTCAAACAGGTTTTCTTCAAGCGCGAGCGTTTCCGCATCGGCTGGGGTCATCAGGAGCCCGTCTAACTGACCATCCGCGACAAGGTCGCGTTGGAGTTGCAAAAACTCTGCGTGTGTTCGGTAGTGCGGTTTTGGATGTTGCACCTGACCAAGCCCTTTAATCCCAGCGGATGCAAGGGGATCCGCAGCAAAAACAAGAATTGGGCTTTGTGCAAGTAAGTCGGTATCAGCAAGTTTCTCAAATATCCGGTTACCCATTGTTAATTTTTTTTGGCCTCCTGGGCTGCGCGCTTGACGCAAGCCTATAGAAGCTTGCGGGACAATGTTTCGCGCAGGCTTCCGATAATCCTATAAGGAATAATGTTTAAACATTTCTTTTCATTCAGATTAAAACCCCGTAGGGGTGATAGGTCTATAGGATACTCGTTGGATCAATGTCTATCACAAATTCGATAGCATTCGATTTAATCGCAACGGGTTGTTCGTCAGTTAATTGCTTAAGGAGTTGACTGATTCTTTCAACGGAATTGCTTCGCAGCAAAAAATGCCACCGAAATTTCCCTTCGATTTTCGAGAGGGGTGCTGGTGCAGGACCAAGGATTTCGACTGCAGGCTCCGTAACATTAGAAACTTGAGCAGCGGGGGATAGGTCTGCCAGCCACGTTTGGAGTTGATCTTGGACAGCATGCGCAGCGGCTATAACCTGTTTTTCGTCCTTGCCACGCAGTAACAACGTTGCGACCTGCGAGAAAGGCGGGTATCGTAAAGCACCCCGTGCTTCGACCTCTTGGGCATAGAAACCGAGATAATCGTGCTTCTGTGCAGCGGAAATACAGTAGTGCTCAGGCATATAGGTTTGAATGACGACCTTCCCTTCAAGTTCAGCGCGCCCGGAACGTCCAGCGACCTGCGTCAATAGACTGAAGGTCTGTTCGCTCGCCCGAAAATCAGGAAGATTCAAACTGGTATCCGCAGCGATGACTCCAACAAGCGTGACATTTGGGAAATCCAACCCTTTCGAGACCATCTGTGTACCTATCAGAATGTCAATCTTCTGCTGTTCAAATGTTTCTAAAATCTGCTGATGTGCGTTTTTCCGTGCTGTTGAATCGGCATCAAACCGCTTCACACGTGCCTCTGGAAACGCTTTCCGCACCTCTTGCTCAACTGCCTCCGTCCCTAATCCAAAATAGCGAATGGCAGGGCTGCCGCATTGCGGACAACTCGGATGTGTCGGGCGTTTATCACCACAATGGTGACAAACGAGACGCTTCGTTTCACGGTGATAGGTTAACGAGATAGAGCAGTTGTTGCATCGTTCAACATAGCCACAGTTACGACAGAAGACATAAGTGGAATGCCCGCGTCTGTTAAGGAATAGGATAATCTGCTCTCGCCTTACCAGACGTTCTTCAATAGCACTTCGGAGGATATCGGAGAAGATCGTCCTATTCCCCTTTTTCAATTCAGTCCGCATATCAACAATATGGACATCGGGCATCCGCCTATCAAGAACGCGGTCGGGTAGACTGAGAAGCCGATAACTTCCATTTTTCGCGCGATGAAAACTCTCAAGAGAGGGTGTCGCACTGCCGAGCAGAATAGGACAATTCGCAAGTTCTCCTCGTTTTTGTGCCACCTCCCGCGCATGATAACGCGGGATGTTATCCGATTTATAGGAATCCGAGTGTTCTTCGTCTATAATCAGCATGCCGAGTTGTTTCACGGGGGCAAAGACAGCAGAACGCGGTCCAATCACAATATCTGCTTCACCCTTCTGGATGCGATGCCACTGATCATAACGTTCGCCATCACTCAAGCGACTGTGTAGCAACGCGACCCGTTCCCCGAATCGCCCAACAAACCGAGAAGCCGTCTGAGGTGTGAGCGATATTTCCGGTACCAATACAATGACAGATTTTCCCTTCTCAAGAATCTCTGTCATCGCTTGCATGTAGACCTCGGTTTTTCCGCTCCCAGTTACGCCGTGAAGTAGAAAGGTAGGTGGATATTCGGTAGCAGTGTGTGAGGCGAGTATAGTTTGAATCTCCGAGAACGCCGTCGATTGAGCAGAATTCAAAGGAAGCGGTTGTGTTGCAGGGACCGCATCAGAACTCAAGGGGTTGCGAACCGCTTGCGCACGCGTGATATGAAGAAAGCCGCGTCTTTCAAGCGTGCGGAGCAGTGAAATACTGGTACCTACCCGTTTGGTTAGGTCAGCCGTTGCCAAAGGGACACCCGCATCGAGCAAATGCTGCAGAATTTCGGCGTGCTTCCCGGCAGCGATGTGCCGACGATTAATCGACCGAGAACCCGATGAATCTTCGGTTCCCGACGCTTCATTCTTGAGTCGAGCAACCTCCGCTTCAATATCAGCTGTCGGTAAAACTAAAGTCGCTACAGAGGTTAACCGCGTATTGGCTTTCGGTTTGTGGGTGACACAGAGATCAACAATACCTTGTTCACGGAGTGCAGTAATTTTCGGACGGAGATTCTGATAAGTTATACCGACACGTCGGGCAAGCTGATTGAGAGATAGTTCACCCTCCGCTTCCAAAAATGCGACGAGTTCCTTTTGAACCTTTCCCCGCGGGGTAGGTGCTTCGACTAAGAGCCGCACCTTCTGTTCCTTCTGTGTTCGTACAGCCGCCGGTACCGCACAAAAGAGTGCCATCCCCCACGAGCAGACATAGTATTCCGCCATCCATTGGGTCAGCGCGAGCAACTCAGTAGAAAAGGTTGGAGTTTCATCAAGGCAGTCAGAGATATTCTTGATAAGATTGGGAGCCAGATCGGTCTCATCTAACCGTTCAACGACGATCCCTTCCTGATGCGTCCCCCGAAAAGGTGCTAAAACCCGGGTGCCGAGTTGCAAAACCATATCCAGCTGCGGCGGTACACCGTAGGTGAATACTTGATCGACCGATAACGGAAAAGCGATGTTTGCATAACGCATATTTTAGAATAGTCGTCAGTTACAAGAGGTGTTAGCAGTATCAAAACCCCTTATACCTCATAACTGATAACGCCTCTACAATTTTAGCTCTCTGCTAAAAAAGCGAGCACCTTTTTAATATCTTCCCACACCTCACGCTTGGCGTTCGGGTTCCTGAGCAGGTATGCCGGGTGATACGTCGGCATAATTATTGGTGGCTTCTTATGTGGAAGGACGCGTAGGCCTCCTACATTACACGGATGGAATTCTCCGCGAAGTTTTGTAATACCGATTTTCGTATCCAGCATCATCTGTGCAGCAAAACTTCCGAGTGCCATAATCACTTTCGGCTGAACGAGTTCTATCTGGCGCACTAAGTAAGGGCTACAAGTTGCTACCTCATCGGGGGCAGGATTCCTGTTACCGGGAGGACGACACTTAAGCACATTCGCGATATAGACATCCTCGCGCTTGAGTTTCATCCCTGCCTCAATGATTTGCGTCAACAGCTGACCGGCTCTACCGACAAAAGGTTCCCCCTGCCGGTCCTCATCAGCCCCTGGGGCTTCACCGATGAACATAAGATCCGCTTCCAGGTTTCCAACACCAAAAACGACACTGTTCCGCGTTTCGTGTAACGGACACTTCGTGCAATCCCCGGCATCAGTCGCCAGTGCTGGCATATCCATGTTCGCATAAGGCGATTCCTGTTCAGGCTCGCTTAGTTCCGATTCTATGAAACCGAGTTGAAGTTGTTCTTCCACGTATTCCCTCACACTTGCAACAAGTTCTATATAATCTTTTTTGAGGTTATCTCTATCCATTTTAATAGTTATCAGTTGTCAGTTATCAGCCCCAAGAAGTTGCTTCTAAAATGGTTACCAATCGTCGGCAATCAGGACAAGAGGTTAGATTCAAACGAGATCTCTTACTGACTGCTGACTGCTGACCGCTGACGGCTATTCTGCTGACCCCTAATTGCTCAGATCGTGAATTAGGGACATACCATCAAACCAAGTAATGTACAGGAAAAGCGCAATCAGTAGGACAATGCTGACCTGTTGAACAATCTCTTGTGCTTTCCGAGGCATCGGTCTGCCACGAATTTTCTCAACCGCAAAAAACAGAAGCTGCCCACCATCAGCAATCGGGATCGGCAACAGATTGACGATGCAAAGATTGATACTAATAAACCCGATGAAAAACAGAACGCTGCCCAATCCAACCCTGTCAAACATACGACTGGTGGCGTTCGCAATACCGATGGGACCGGCGAGATGCTTCGGTGATACCTCTCCACCCACCAACTGTTGCAAGGTTCTACCAACAGTTGTAAACGTCAACCACGTTGCTTCAACGCCTTTTCCGAAACTTGTGAAAAGGTCATAATTCGGCAGAGGTGCTGTTTTCGCCGCGAATTCCATCCCACTCAAGGACGTCTGCCACGCCAACCCGAAAAGTGCGCCTTCGGTATCAACTTCCGAACTTGCGCTTTCCGCAGCAAGGGTTACCTTTTTCAGGCTTCCATCTCGGATCAATCCGATTTCGATCGGTTGATTTGCCATCGCCTTGAGTTCCGAATAGAGGGTCGCATTGTCTACCGACGCGCCGTTAAGCGTCACAAGCACGTCTCCATCTTGGATTCCAGCATTCTGGGCAATACTCCCTTCTTGGATATTCGCTTTCACATGCCAATCTACCGGCAGTTCAAACGTGAGCGTCTCATCACCCCGGCGGATACCCAAGGTCAACGCTTCCTGACTTTCGTTAATGCGCTGATAAAGTGCCTGATATTTATTATTACGCCAATCTTCGGAAGCATGCCACACACCGTATCCAAAATACGGGACATTGTGGAGTTTATTGCCGTTGATACGCTCTATTTGGTCGCCGACTTGGATACCCACTTGTGCAGCGAGACTCCCTTCTTCAACATGACCAACAATCGTCCCGACCCTACTCCTCACACGAATTATACCTATATCGCCCCTGACACTCGGCTCAGCATCAGGTGTAACGGAGAGAATTTTGCGTTCGCCATCGCGTTCGACGACGAGTTCAAGCGGTTTATTCGCACTGGTGAAAATCCGTGTTTGGAACATCGCCCAATGGCTAATCGGGTCACCATTGACCGAGACAACTGTATCGCCAGGCATTAAGCCACCAATAGCCCCAGGGCCGTCATCGGCGATCCAGCCTATCTGAATTGCTTCCTCCTCACCGAGCGGTAAGCCTGTTAACCCGCCGATTAACCGAGCAGAATCGGCGTTAATTCCAGTCGCAAAAACGAGCCAGTATACCAGTACACCAAATAAGAGATTCACAACAGGACCCGCAGCGACGACAAACGCTCGGTTGCCAATCGAGGCACTCGCGAATTCACCCGCTGCGCCGGTCTGCTCGGTTGGACTCTCCCCCTCCATTTGAACATAACCGCCAAATGGTAATAATGAGATCCTATATTCTGTTTCACCGCGTTGGATTCCGATAAGCTTTGGACCGAAACCGAGCGAGAAAGTGTTCACCTTAATACCGCACCGTTTCGCGGCGTAAAAATGACCAAGTTCATGAATAAAAATAATAAACCCGAGAGGAATAATCGCGAGAAACGCCGTTTTGATGTACGGAAGTATTGAACTAATAAGGTCGACAAAAAATTCCATGATGTTTATTCCCTCTTTATATTTTAGTTGTCAGTACGGATTGCTACGCAATCCTTTCGGTTATCAGTTATCAGTAAAGAGATGGTTGTTTAACTTGAACCGATAATCATGCCTCAGACAACTGAAGACTGAAAGGAATTTTTACGAAGTAAAAATTCCGACTGACAGCCGATAACCATTTTTTTATTTTTTTATTATTGAACGTGCTTTTGATTTTGTCCACTGGTCAACCTCAAGAATATCCTGAAGGGTCGGGTCGGTGATTACCACATGCGCATCCATGACACGCGCAAGGATCGCAGGAATATCCATAAATCCGATGCAAGCCTCAAGAAAAGCCTCGACGACAACCTCATCCGCGCTACTAAGCACGACAGGAAGGGTGCCACCGACTTCTGCAGCCGTATACGCAAGTGAGAGACACGGAAATTTCTCAAAGTCAACCGGTTCAAAGTGTAGTGTGCGTGCCTCCATCAAATTTAAACGTGGCACCGGTGTGGAGAGCCGCTGCGGATAGGTTAAAGCGTATTGGATCATAATACGCATATCTGTCGGTCCCAGGTGCGCGAGTGTGGAACCATCTGTCCACTCTACCATAGAATGGACAATACTCTCAGGATGGACAACGATGTCAATCTTCGAGAGTTCTATATCAAACAACCATTTCGCCTCAATTACCTCCAGCCCTTTGTTCATCATTGTCGCTGAGTCAATTGTTATTTTTTGCCCCATCTTCCAATTCGGGTGCTGGAGTGCTTGCTGTGGTGTGACGGAATAAAGTGCTTCTTTCGGTACCTCTCGGAAGGGGCCCCCAGATGCGGTAATCAGGAGCCGATGGATATCTGTTTGCTGATCGCGCGCCCCCTCCAAACATTGGAAAATAGCGCTCATCTCGCCATCTATCGGTATCAAGTTAACGCCGTTTGCTTGGACAGCTGCGTTAACAAGAGGTCCAGCCATCACCATTACCTCTTTATTAACAAAAGCGATGTCTTTGCCGGCGTTAATTGCTGCCAAAGTCGGTAGTAAACCGGCACTGCCGCCCATTCCATCCAAGACTTGGGACGCTTGTGGCATCGTAGCCACAGTTTGAAGCCCCTCGGTACCAACAAGCACTTGTAGGTTTCCGTTGAGATCTCGGATCCGTTCACGGAGTTGTGATGCCGCTGTGGGTTCATTCAAAGCCACCAACTCAGGACGATACTGTCGAATTTGCTGTTCAAGGGTATCCACATCCCGGTTCGCTGCGAGACCAACGACCTTAAATTCGTCAGGATGTGTGTCAACAATGCTGAGTGTATTTTTCCCAATAGAACCCGTGCTACCGAGTATGGCGATGTGCTTCATGTTTTGTGGTTTTCGGTCGTCGGTTCGCCTGCTGCGCAGGCTTTCAGTCGTCGGTTATAAGAGGTATTTGTTAAAGGATAACCCATTAACCGAAAACCGAAAGGGTTGCGTAGCAACCCGCACCGAGAACCATCAAAAATGCCCTGTTAATTCCAGATAGTAATAGAGTACAGGTGTGCTAAAAATTAGACTGTCGCATCTATCAATGAACCCACCGTGTCCCGGAATAATCTGTCCAGAATCCTTAACGCCTGCAGTTCGCTTCATTAGTGAAGCACTGAGATCACCGAGTTGCCCCAAAACGCTCAATAACAATCCAATAAAAACAGCATCTCCCCAAGAAAGTATTCCGTTCAGAAGGATTGTGCTCAGTATAAAACTCGTCAAAGTACCTACAACCAAGCCGCCGATCGTTCCCTCAATCGTTTTTCGTGGACTGACTGGCGTACCGAGTTTGTGTTTACCGAACGCTCTCCCCACAAGATAAGCACCGGTATCGCTACACCAAACGATTCCAGCCAAGAAAAAAATAAGATCCCTACCGATCGATTCCGCATTTCGCAGCAATATGAGATGGTAGCCTAAGGTCCAACCGATTGTGAAAATACCGGTTAATTTCAGTGTGGCAGCGAGTAACTCACCGGCGACCTTCCCTCTGAAAATACTTTCAGCGAAAACATAAATAAAGACGAACGTAAAGTAACTGAATATTACTGTCGAGGCAGAGATCGTCTTTGTGAATGCCGGCAAAAAATACGCGAATAAACAGAATGCCCCTGTTAAGAGTGCCGGCATCACTGGATTCATTTTTTCCGTGAAGTGCTGTGCTAACCGGCAGTACTCGACCTGCATCATCACCACAGCAATAGATACAAGTAGCAGGTAGAGCCAATTTCCCCAATAAATAATGAGGACAATTAACGGCACCAGCACCACCACACTCAAGGCTCTCCGCCAAAACATATTTTTTAGTAGTTAACAGTCCTCAGTTAACAGTTAACAGTTAGAAGGGGTGAAGTTTAACAAAAACCTCTAAACTGACAACTGATGTCTGACAGCTGACAACCATTCCTCAAGTTTCTAATAATTCGGATTCTTTCGCCTCCGTCAACTCGTCAATCTGGTCGATGTATTTATCAGTAAGCTGCTGAACGGGGTCAGCACTGGCTTTCCCGCGCCTTTTATCCCCGCCGCGCCCCCGACTTTTACTACCGCCGCCACCGCTATCGCCGCCTTCGGCTTTTTTAACAGCATCATTGGCATCGCGGCGAATATTCCGAATTGCGACCTTCCCCTCTTCGGCAAGTTTACGTACAACTTTCGTTAACTCGTTCCGTCGCTCCAGTGTGAGTTCGGGAACTTGGATCCGAATAACATTTCCATCGTTGTTCGTTGAGAGTCCCAAATCTGAATGGGCAATCGCTTTCTCAATTTCTGTAATTAGTGTTTTATCCCAAGGTTGAATGACGAGCAGCCGCGGTTCAGGCGTGGTAATCGTACCAACTTGGCTCAGAGGACTTTTACTACCGTAGTAAGTAACGCTAACCTGATCTAAGAGTGCCGGTGTAGCACGCCCTGTTTGGACATGTGACAATTTCGTCGCTGTCGCGTCGACTGTCTTTTTCATCCGGGACTCAGCCTGTTGAAGAATTTGTTGTTGCATCTGATTCTACCCTATAAGACATCGCGAACACCGCTGCAGCACTATCAGAAACCGAAAAAGGATACATGATAGTTGACGACTGCAAGGGGTCGCGATGGGAAAGTGCTTTTACCTATTTTACCAAGGATCATCCAGCCTAACCGTAGCCTCGAAACCACAAGTGTAACCCATACACAAACCATCAGACCAAATGATTCTATATTTTATTGTCCAAGGACATAGAGTACAAAACGTTTGACGACGATGTTCTCACCCAATTGGGCGATAGCGTCCTTTACGAGGGTCTCGATGGTCTTGTCTGTATCACGGATATAGGGTTGTTGTAGGAGACAGGCCTCCGTATAATATTTAGAGATCCGCCCTTCAACAATGCGTTCAGCGATGTGTGAAGGTTTACCTTCCTGCTCTGCTTGTGCTTTCAGAATCGCTTTCTCCGCTTCAAGATCCTCGGCAGGCACATCTTCCGCTTTAACATATTTCGGTTTCGCGGCTGCGACCTGCATCGCAATCTCTTTTCCCAATTCTTGGAATTGCTCCGTCCGCGCGACGAAATCGGTTTCGCAATTCAGTTCCACTAATGTACCCACGCGGCTACCGGGATGGATATAGGAAACAATCAACCCTTCTTCAGTCGCTCTGCCGCCTTTAACTTCGGAAGCTTTCAAGCCTTGCTCCCGTAATTTTTGAATTGCTTCGTCAATATTTCCATTCGTCTCTGTTAGCGCCTTTTTGCAGTCCATAATCCCTGCCCCGGTGCGCGAACGGAGGTCGCTAACGAGCTTTGCTGTAATTGCCATTTATCCTCCTTTTATTTTATTTTTGCTATCAGCCTTCGGCAGTCAGCAAAGAAACTTTCTGATAAACCAGAGTGTTTGCTTGGTGTTCCTGCTGACCGCTGATGGCTGACGGCTTCTTTCCATAGAAATCTACTGTGACTGTCGCCGAGGTGCTCTTCTTCTCTGTCGTTGACGTGGGGCGCGCGTCTGGCGCTGTTCACTATCACCAATCGCCTCCGGCTCCGCCGACAACTGTGATTCTTCCAAAATCGCGACACTTTCTTCCTCGTGCTTTTCCACTTCAAGTATAGCATCCACTTGTGCCACAGGTGCCTCAGGTTGCTCTGCTTCGGCTTCGACCTCTGCACCTTCAAGTGCCTCACCGCGGCCCCTAACTACTGCCTCGGCTAACACTGCGCAAATGAGACGAATCGAACGGATAGCGTCATCGTTACCTGGCACTGGTAAATCAATCGGATCTGGGTCGCAGTTCGTATCAACGATAGCGATAATCGGGATGCCCAACTTGTTCGCCTCAGCGATCGCTGTATGCTCTTTACGCGTGTCTGTGACAATGACAACCTCTGGGAGTTTTTTCATTTCTCTAACACCACTCAGGTTGCTGTCGAGTTTACCTTTCTCACGACGTAAACGTATCACCTCTTTTTTCGGCATCTGATCAAAAATCCCATTCGTTTCATCCGCATCAAGTTTATCCAAGCGGTTAACGCTCCGACGGATAGTTTGGAAATTCGTCAGCATACCGCCGAGCCAACGATGGTTCACGTGGTACATACCACATCGAACCGCCTCGCCTCGTACGGCTTCTTGGGATTGTCGTTTCGTTCCGACGAACAACACGCCACCCCCCTTCGCTGCGATCTCTTCAACGAAATCAACGGCGGTTTCGAGCATCCGTAACGTCTTTTGCAAATCAATAATATAAATCCCGTTCCGTTCGGCGAAGATGTACTCTGCCATCTTCGGATTCCAACGACGGGTTTGATGTCCGAAGTGAACTCCACATTCCAGGAGCTCTTTCATTGTAACTGCCAAAAAAAACCTCCTAAGTTTGCAGGACCAACACCGATCCTGCTGGGTTTTCGCGTCCACCTCCTTCACATCTGCATCAGACTCTCATACGAGAGAACCCGCTGTGCAAATCGAGAGGTGTGTCGTATCCAGTATTTATCCTGTAACTCCTGATGAACATTTTTCATCAGAATTGATACAAATATTTTACCACAGAAACAATTCAATTTCAAGTTTTTATAACATACGTCTTAACGGGACATCAAGAAAATTGTAGAACGCGCACGGGTTGTATGCTATAAAATTAAGAGGGAGGCAAAGATGGAACATCTTATTGAACAACTCGCTACGCATTTAAAAACAGAGGTAGATACGCTGAAACTCGAACCCATTCAGCACGGCAGCGAACAGAAACACAACGTCCGTCGCCTAAAATTCGGTTCCGAAAACTACCTACTCAAACAACACGACAGTACCACGCCCATCGCTAAAGCAGGTTATACCCCTTGTGAGATTGAAACCACCGTCCTGTCAATATTACACCGCAACGGATGTCGTGTCCCGAAAATTATCTGGAAATCGGAAGACTTTCACGCGCTATTGTTGGAATGGTGCGGGGAATTGACGCTCGATGCAATGGCGCAAAGTAAAACATTATCCGATCTCAAACCAATTTTGCATACGACACTTACAGAACTCTGTCGCATTGAAACCGTTTTCGCTGAAAATACCGAACTGCTGACACCCTACGCCTTCCGTTCGGATGTAGATAGCACCCTGCGATTTTTACTTGAACAAGCCAGAAAAACCCTTGACTATCTTGGTAACTCCATGACGACATCGCAAACGGCACACCTTGACACAGCATGGACTGCTCTTTCTAACAGACTCAAGGCAGCACCACCGACCTTCGATAGCCTCGACTACCAGAGTCGCAACATTGTAATCTCTGACAAAATCCCTTTTTTAATCGACTTTTCAAGTGTTGGTTGGGATTGGCAAGAACGGCGGTTGGTCCAATTCTTCAACAGTATCGGGGCAAATCAAGCAGACGCGAACTTCGTCTCACTATTGAACAGAGACTTGGTAACTACTTACGCGGCGTGGGTTACGACCCATCGCGAAACCTGTGCACCTACAGAAATAGCGGCACGTGTTGACAGCCACCATCTCCTCTTTTATCTCTCGATTATTCACCGACTCTTACGCGCTGTCGCACAGTCGGAAACCCCCGAAAGCAGAATGCTCCTCAAAGCGTGGGGCGATGCCAAGGCGAGATATCAAAGCGCACTGACGCTATTGGTTAACACCAACTTAAGCGACGATATTCATACAACCCAAATTCGAGAGATAATCGCGGAAGTAAGGTAGCGGTTGGAAATCAAAAATGGCAGCCACAAGCGCAGCCCCGACAATACACGTAGGTTGGGTAGAACTGAGGCAAATTGTTACCAAAAACCCTCTTAACCGACAACCGATAACTGACTACTGACCGCCATTAAGTGTAAATAGTACGCCGTTAGACATCACTCCTTAATCGTATCCTTAATGATTGTTTTCTCAAGCTCGATAAGAAATGTTTGTACCTCCGGTGTCGATGGCTTTGTCGTATGAAACTCCGTCTGATACGATTTCAGCACCTCGTAAAGCGGTATAAGGCTGACCCGTCGTTTCTGGGCTGCCTCGCGTACAGTCGCAAAGACTGCGATTACCTGATCTTCTGAAATACCATCGGGACGATTTTTCGATTTCAGATGTTTTTCTACACCGTTCAAGGCACGCCCTGCCATCCAATAGCGTGCGCCTTCAGGACCACCGACTTGGCGGTAAATCACACCACCTGCGATTAAGATAACGACCACAATCGCCAATAAAAAAGTCAGAACCCTTCTATAACAGCCACTTAGTTTTTTATTCGTACTCGCCATGTTTGTATTGTTTAAAGTAGTGTTTATAATTTAAAGAGACAACATCAAGGGACGAGGTTAGAAACCTCGCCAGCGGTGTGTCGCTTTAGATTTTTCCTTCACGTATCGTCAATGTCGCTTTCAATTTTTTATTCCCAATAAACCGCGTGCCGTGTGTGTCAAAGAATTCAAATTCCCCGTCCAGTACCTCAAAGACTGCGACATCTGCGAGCGTCCCAACTTTCAAATGACCAAGCTGCGCCTCCCGTTGAATAGCCTTCGCAGCACTGAAAGTCGCCTTCTCAATCACTTCCTCAAGCGAAAGCCCCAAGTGCATCAACTTCGACAACACCGTCGGTAAATCATAGACGGGTCCATTGATGTTGCCTGTATGGAGATCGGTACTGATAACATCAGAGATGAAACCCTGTTCCATGGCGCGTTGTGCGATCTCATAACGGAAACTGCCGGCACCGTGTCCGACATCAAAGATAACCCCGTCCTCGCGCGCCTTCCACGCTTCAGGAATCACCCTGCCCTTTTCGTCAACAATATTGTCGCCGTTGCCTTGGAAGCAGTGCGTAATTACATCTCCCGGACGCAGCAATCCTAAAATATCAGGGAGCGGCACACCGGCACCGATATGACACATGACAGGTGTCTCTGCGCGTTCGGCGGCTTCAATAGCAAGTTTCAGCGGTTCAACGCCGTTATCACCAACCTGCGCTTGACCTTGACGCACCTTGACACCGACGGTCATATCGCGATGTGTCTGTAAAGTCTCGGCGACCTTCCCAGGGTTGGCATACGCGATATCGTGCATTTCGCCGATCGGCCCATAGACCAGCCCGATTCCTGAAATATGGATATAGGTGAGAATATTCGTCTGTGCGGGTTCAGCAATGAATTCACGGAAGCCAGGAAACGTCACCCAACTCGGACTGCCAGCATCAACAACGGTCGTAGTGCCGGCTGTTGTGCAAACCTCATCGGCTCTGACACCCCACGTCGTTACACCGTAATAGACATGCGTGTGGATATCAACGAGTCCCGGCGTCACATATTTATCCTTAACAAAAATAGTCTGTGTCGCTGCACCTTCAGAGATATCGGGTTCAATCGCAGCGATCACACCGTCAGCAATTGCGACATCGCGCGCCACATTCAAGCCTTGCGCAGCATCAATGACAGTCCCACCTTTCAGCAAAAGATCGTATTTCATTTCTGTCCCCATTTCGATTTCGATTGGGATGAGAAGTCGGGAATCGGAATTCACTCCTACAGAAAACTATGGTAAAACCTATAAATAAATAGACATTTCGGTAGAAGCAAAACCTCCACCCCCGCTGGCGAGGTTTTCAACCTCGCCTCTTTAGTGTGTCTAATTAATTCTAAGGTTTACTATAAACTTAGACACCCCGTTTATTTCCCCATATATCCACGTGCACACGCGGCGAGTAGCGATAGCCGTTCTCTTTGCAGAGGGCAACCAACCATTCCTGTTTCTGCTGTAGCACGGCAGATGTCATCCCTTGGGGCATCAAGAGGATTGTTTCAGCAGGAATACCAATTTCCGTCTGTAACGCTTGGATTTCCGCTAAATCTTCAGGTGTATCCACGACAAACTTCACTTGGCACGGATATGTATCTAAAAACTTGCGGATCACGTCTGGACGGATGCGTTCACGCTCGTGGCGTTTGAAGAATCGGTTATCTGTTGGAGGATTCGAGTTGCGCAACTTCGGACTCATGGAAATGAGATGCGCTGCGACCGAGGCGAAGAACGTGGCGTTCGTTTCAATCGTGATGTGGTGTCCCCGCTTATCCAATTCCTCACAGAGTGCCACTAACGCCTTTGCTTGAATAAAGGGCTCTCCACCGGTAATAACGACGTGTTTACAGCCGTATTTCGAGATCGCGGCAACACTTTCAGCAACAGAAATATCCCGATTTTCAGGCTTCCAAGATGTGTAAGGTGTATCACACCAAACACATCTCAGATTGCAATAACTCGTTCGGAAGAAAACAGAGGGGACACCAATCAGCTGCCCTTCTCCCTGGATCGTATGGAAGAATTCGCTAAATTTCATGATACCGTCTGCGCGGGCGTACTTCGCTGACGCTTATGCCTCAATGAGTTCAATTTGAACGTTGTCGGGTCCCTTGAAAAACGCCATCATGAGTCCATTGGGTTTCAGGTCTTCGAGTTCCGCCCCTTTGGCTTGCAGCCTCGCAACCTCCGCGTCGAGGTCCTCTACAGTAAACGCGAGTTGGTAGACACCCCAGCGTGGATTACCGCTGGTGTCTTCGACCTCCATATCCCCTAATTTCGGTGAGAGGAAGATCCGCTCGCCGCCAATCTCCATTCGGACAATCTTCAGTCCGCGGACATCAACAACCTCTGAGACTTTTCCGTCAAACATCTCTTCGTAATACTGAACTGCACCCTCTAAATCTTCACAACGAAGATGTACGTGGTGAAATGTAACTGCCATAGTTAGAATTTCCTTTCTTTATAAGAAGCGTGCCTTACAAAAACACGGGGCAAAAGATGATAAAACTTATGAAATTATCACACAATCCCCCGATTGTGTCAAATTATTTTTTATACGAAAGCCCAAAATAGACCCACACACTTGCTGGCGAGGTTTCCTAACCTCGCATCGGTACCCACATACTTGCTGACGAGGTTTCCTAACCTCGCAAACGATGAACGGAAAATAGATAAACCCTTCAGTAATACAATTTTTTCATGTTCTCCATAAAAGACAACAGACACCGTTTTATGCCCTAAATATTAGGTCGAAATCATGTTAGTAGATTCATAAAACGAACTTTTTTCATAGAACCAGATTATAATAATTATAATAAAAGTCAACGAATTATTTAAATTGAACGTTCAAATAATAAAAAAATAATACTCACAAGTATTTCCGTAAAAAAAGAGGTAAAAAACATGGTAACCCAAATTCGCCAACAAGATGGCATCGCAATTTTGGAACCCAATGGAAAAATAATGGGTCCCGCAGCATCAGACTTACGGGAAGCAATCATACCGCAGATAGCGTCTCATGATAAACCGCGCGTTCTCCTCAATTTCGAGAACGTCAAATGGATTGACAGCTCAGGCATCGGTGTTCTCGTGGAGGCACACGTCTCTTCTGTGCAAAAGGAAGGCCGTATCGGAATCGTCCATCTCGGTAAACATATCAGAAATCTGATTATTATCAACAAACTCGTCCATCTGTTTGAATACTTCGACAGTGAAGATGCTGCCGTTTCGGCATTATCCGCATAGCATCCAAATTTCATTAAACATATCAAATGGGGACCGGTTTTACCGGTCCCTTTTTTTGAGAGTTTTCAGTCGTCAGTTATCGGTTATCAGTTAAGAATCACAAGCATAAGACCGTTTCTATGGAAGAAACACCCAACACTCAGCCACGGAATCCAGAAATTCATTATAAAATTGAAAAATTATTTATGAGATAGGTTATAAGGGGAAAAATGAAAAAAAATCTAACTTTTTTCAAGGAAATGCGTCTAAAGTAACAAATACCTCAATTAAACGTTAAAACAGACACTTTCAGTGTTTTCGTAAATGAAAAAGGAGTAAAATCATGGCAACAGAAATTCGTCGGCAAAACGACATCACGATTTTTGAACCCAATGGCAGAATCATGGGACCCGCAGCATTAGAATTACGAGAGGTGCTCGTGCCGGAGATAGAGACATCCGATTCACCACGCATCCTTATTAACTTTGAACACGTGAACATGATCGACAGTTCAGGTCTCGGTGCGCTTCTGGAAGCACGTGCGCTCACGAACCGAAAGAAAGGGCGTATCGGGATCATCAACGTTAGCAAAGGCATCAAAAATTTGGTTGCGCTGAGCCGTCTCGTTAGCATGTTTGAAAATTATGACAACGTGGATGCTGCCGTTTCGGC
>CAZGAW010000019.1:48191-51262 GCA_964523645.1 uncultured bacterium
GAACCCGTTCATTTGGAAGGACCTGCAACATGTCGCTGGAAATATATACAACGCTCCAAACTGAACATATCCAATTACTCGCGCAAGACCTTGCAAAGCGGAAGCTGCCCGTCATTACGCAACTTGAACCGATCGCTGACTTCGAGGAACTCTTTACCTTCGCAGAAGCGAATCCTACGCCGATTGAATTCGTACCGCAGCACCCGGCGTGGCGGTTAGAATCGGTTGCGGCGCGGATTATTGAAGCGATTGCAGTCGCGGCGCATGAACCGCTCCTGGACACTGGGTACCCAGAACTTGCTCGTATCCTCTTAGAACACGTTGAATACCTCTACGCCTACCCGGACGGTGAACCGCGTCCGAGACTCGAAGCGGGAAATGCGCTGGCACTGGCGGGTTGTGTCTGTACTTCACTGCCACAATCGGAACGCTGGCGACTTGCAGGGTTTGGAAGAATCTCAGCGGCACTGGCAGAGATTGCTCCTACGCCAACAGATTCGCATCTCACTTTGCCGATTGACCTCGCCTTCTCGCTTGCGAACGAACGAAATCTCCCGATTCTGGATGCTGCGGTTACCGTCTATAATACCGTTCTCAAACACGACTTCACACCGCAAAACCGATACAATCTGCCTTTAAGCGACAACGACTTTTTCGATGCCCTTAATCTGGATGTTCCGGGCATGGAAACCGTCAAAGCCGCCGTTCTGGAAGACAATATATCAACCGCAAAATCCGCATATACCGCCTTTCGTTGCAAGTTCCTAAAAAATGATTTCATAGGACGGATTTCCAATCCCGATACCTCTCTGTTAGAAAAATCCGATACCCATACCGCCGCTAAAACGTACCTTGAATGTCTGCTTCGGTTATCTATCCATCCAACCCCAGCGATCACAGCAACAACTGAAATGGGGATTGCGGCGTATATCTTCCCTGAATTTCGTGGCAGTGAACAACTTTGTCGGCTGGTGTATCGCCGGTATAAATGGATAGCGGATGCGTTCTTCCAGCCCGACGGTTTTCACAAGGATCGGACCCTGCGCTCGCAAGTTAAGGCAATCGCTGACTTCGCGAGATTTCTCTCCGTTCACGGAAATCAAGCGACGGACGACCACAACCTTGCTGAGCTACGAACACTGCTTGAGAAACTGGTAGACACATGCCTCCTTTTGAGCCAACCCGATGGCGCGTTTCCACCGCTTGGTCCGCTCCCTGCCCCTAACTTCAATGCACTTGAACTTTGCACGATTGCCGATCGCAGCTTTCAACGTGAGGATTCCAGGTCCTCTGACATTACTTCGCACGCGCTTCCGAACACGGGTTGTTACGTGATGCGAAATAACTGGGAATCGGACGCACAATATCTGTTTTTCGATGCACATCTATCGGGAAAACAGGGCAGCGTAGACACATCAACCTTCGTCTTACACGCACACGGACGACACCTGACAACAGGTTCAGTCGGCGTACTTGATATGATGCCATCTGCCTCTGATCCGATTGATGCGCAATGGGTAACCACACCCGCATTTGACTGGGTCGAAAAATGGTGTCAAACTGAAGCCGTTCATCATAAACGTGCCATCTTCTATCTCAAAGGCGAATACTTTATCCTACACGATCTCGTCCTCGGCGACGGCATACACACATTGGAACAGGTCTTCGATTTCGGTCGAGGGGCAGCAACACATATCGCCTCTGACACCGGATATACACAGACACAGGACGCAAGTCGTAGCAATCTGTTTATCGGGGCGACTGGAACAACCGACCCCGCGGTAACGTTGGACAAGGACAGCGTTATCTATCGGAGCCGCGCGGAACCGCCAATAGTGTTAAACACCTTGTTATTTCCGATAAAACCTAAAACTAAAGCACATCCAACAGTTTCTGACATGGCGGTGCGTACGGATCCTGATGTCTTGGGGACAGGTTTCACGCTCCAGTTGCACAACACAAAGGACACCTTCCTCATCTCTGACGACGGTTTGGCGGAGATGTCTGCTGGAAACATTACGTTTGTCGGTGAGTATCTCTTTTTAAGGAGGGATGCCTCGGGTGCCGCACATCAATTCGTGATGCTGAACGGTCAGTTTCTGAAGGTAGGGCAGCAAGTCCTCGCCGATTTAGGCGAACCTCGCGAGAGTTACGTGCGGATGTGAATTAGTTGTCAGCAGTCAGCAATCAGGCGTCAGTTATCAGTTATAGTAAATCCTCAAAATAAGTGCACACGCTATAAACACAAGCACCCCACCCCCGCTGACGAGGTTTCCTAGGGGAAACACCCTATCAAAAACACCTCGCCTCTTTAGTGTGTCTAATTAATTCTAAGGTTTACTATAGTTATCGGTTATCCGTTAAGAGTTACTAAAGTTTGGACAATTCGTATTGCATGCCTATTGAGTTTTCAAAGTATTCTCTATTTTTCTCTGAGTTTTCTCCAGAGCGATAACTCATAAAAAATGGATTTCAAGCAGAGAAAACGCAGCCCCCGGGGAATGCCACACGCGCATTCATACCGTTGATTTGGGGCGGCATGTCTATAGAAACACAGGTACCCCTTGCTGTTGAAGCTTCTTCAAACCTTGAGTTGCTGGATAGAATTGGGTTAACGCATCAACTGCGCTTCCATCTGCAATGATCGTTCCTGGTTCATTTAGAACCGCGCTCGCAACTTCAAGGACAGCCAGCTTATCTTTACCTATTTCAGAGATAGCACGATACATCATTGGGTTGCGTGGTTGAAACAACAAACTTACGTAGTGTAAGAGATTTTTTCCATTACTTTCCGGTTTAGTCTTGCTTCTTTTACTTTTATCATTTTTATCACCTGCTTTTCCTTTGAACATTGAAACGAATTGCGCTCCCGCTGCTTCAATCCCCTCGTGAGAAAGAATCCCCTTTTCAAGAATGGATGGAAGATTGTCTATATGCGTAATGTAATAGAGATTCCTTACGTCCAATTTCCGCATAACTACACCTCGTTCTAAAGAACTTCACGCTACACTAACAATTAATCCTCAATCACCTCTAATTCTTGCATCCGTTCAAGCGCAAAAACGCGGGTA
>CAZGAW010000020.1:0-50063 GCA_964523645.1 uncultured bacterium
CCACGAAAAATTGAGAGAACCTCCAATATCATAGACGAGATAGCCGTCTGTCGGTTCCTCAAACTCGCCGAGTCGGGTCTGGCTGCCTGAAAAACGGGATGTGACATGCAAATGTAAAGGGGCCGGTGTGTAGCTGATGACGAATTTACCGTTGAGGGGTGGGATACGCTCCAGCGGTCGCCCACTGGTTTGAATAGTTCCATAGATGTAGCTCATATTCAATTGAAGATGAACCTGTGAAAGGACTTCACGCCCTATTTGGATTTCAGCCCCATCCATCACAACATCGTGTCCCATGTATTGATAAATCCATAACCATCCCGCTGCCCCGCTGCCCCACTCCTTTTCACCGCTCTGCGTCGGAATGAGGTAGTTCTGTATCTGATTCCTGAAAAGTGCCAGATTGAGTCTGAGCCTATCGTCTGCGTATTTGACGAAGAGTTCAGTGCCATAGCCATCCTCAGGTTCCAGTTCTGCATTGCCGATTTCGTAGGAAAAGACAGCCAAGTGGGGGCCATCGCTGAAAAGTTCCTCAATACCGGGTGCGCGAAACGTTTTCATCAGGGTAGCCCCGGTGCTCAACCTATCCGTCCAATGGTAAATTCCAGACGTAGCCCCGGAGAAACCGTTGAAATCGCGGCGTTGGACGGTTCCAGCTCGGACAACTGCTCCGGGTCGAAACGGTTCCGCACGCCTAAGGTCGTAGCGGATAGCCCCCTGTAAGGTGAATTTGTCGAAGTTACGCTGGTTGAGATAAAATCCCGCCAACGCGAACTCACGGGTATGCGGTGTCCAATAAAATCCACCTGTGGCATGATCTCGATATTCCCCCCAAACCCCCGCAACGGCGTTGTCCAACACATGCGCCATCGCTGAGACATTGTAGGTTAGCACCCCGAATTCCACACCAAGTGTACCGTTTGACTCCAACTCTTGATGCTGATAACGCGTATAGGCAGTTTGAAGTCTTACCTTTTCAAGCATCCTTGTATTGAAGCGGTACTCCATCTGCCCTTCATACCGTTGCTTGTCGAGTGCGATGTTAACGCCCGTGAGATGTCCTTCTGGAGAACCTGGAACCCCGTAATCTGAACGATACCTGCTCCCAGAGGCACCGATGAAACCCCAGGGCTTAATCAGCGAGGCACCGCCTGAAAAATTGACGTTTGAAAGAGAAGTGTTTTCGAGGATCCCCACCGGCGTTTGTATGTCAGATGCAAGGCGTCGGTTCCATTCGACATTCCCCGCAAAATCACCAATTGGGAACGTAAAACCTGTTGTTCCGGTCAAACCCGAGTTAACAGATTCAGCCTGGAACGTTAGGTGCATATCAAGCCGTCTCGGTAGAATTTGGGGTATGTGATTGCTTTTGACGTTGATAACACCGCCGAGTGCGCTTGAACCGTAAATGAGCGATGCGGGCCCCCGCGTAATTTCAACGCCTTCAGCAGTCGTCGGATCAATGGATACAGCATGGTCGGCACTGGATGCGGATTTATCGCCTGTCCGTTCGCCGTTTTCTAGAATGAGCAGCCTGTCACCGCCCAATCCACGAATAACAGGACGAGCGATTGCCCGTCCCATCGTTCGTTGTGAAATGCCACTCTCATTCGCCAACGTGTTCGCTAAAGTCATACCTAACCGTCTTTGGAGTTCTTCCTCATCCAATGCTAAGTCGGTAGTTTCCTCAAACTGTGACAGATAACGATTTGAACCGTAGACTTTGATGGTGTTTAGTTGAAACGGCAACGCCGTCAGTTCAATCTTGAGATAAGGCGTGGGGGCATTGACATCAACGACCTGTTCAAACAGCTGATAACCGACTTTCAGGAATTGAAGCGTCTGCTCTCCTTCCGGCACTACGTCAAACTTAAACTGACCGTTTGCATCGGTTCTCACGCTCCTCTCAAGTCCTTTAATACGGACCGTAACCCCATTGAGTCGAATACCGCTCTGTGTTTCAACGACCTCTCCTCTCAGAGGTCGCGTTGGATCCGAAGCACTTTGGACCTCCTTGAGATAGCAGAACAGGCATCCTACTATTCCAAATACAAACACGAATAGGTGAGGACACTTTCTAAGCGTCCTCACCGTGGGAGACCTGTGCGAACAAGCACAAGTGCTTAACATGATGTCCCCCTTATTCCACTGTTACTGGTATCGGGAGTGCTGCTGTGAAGTCCGGATGATCCCCGTGAAGCAGTTGGAGTTTGATTTCTGTTTTTCCTGCTTTCAATCCTTCGAGTCCAAACGGTAACGCGTCAGCGTGTTCTTCGTGTTCATGTTCGTGTTCATGTTCGTGTTCATGTTCGTCCAGATGGATCGCAATAATAGAGGCATCGTAACCCGACAGACCCAAACTGAAGGATTCCAATCCGTCATGGTCATGGTCGTCATGTTCCTCTTCACCCGGCGGGTGGGCGACTTCATCGAGATGGAGTTCCATTTCGTTCGCGTCAAGAAAATGTACATCAATCTGAATCTCTTCACCCGCTTTAACGGTGAGACCGCCTTCGTGGTGGCCTTGATGTTGATGATAGACCACTTCTCCATTGATTTCCAAGTTAAAGCCGTCTGCATCGGCGTGAAGGGGTGCATCCACTTCGTGTTCGTGGTCGTGATCATGATCATCCTCAAGGATAGGATTGTCATCTTCACCACAACCTCCCATGAGGGGAAGTACAGCGACAAAGGTTAGTAACATTAATCGAGAAATGGCGACTGAAAAGCCGATTCCATAAAAACGTGTAAACATTGTATTCTCCAGTTTATTTATATAATGGCACACGGTGTGCGCCTATTACTTTACTAATAATCAATTGTTCTGAACAAATTGGATACGCGCGAAAGGTGTAAAAACGCGCATCAGCGTGTCATAGATCCTGATGCCCTCTGAGCAATAGATACCTCATAGATTTCTCGAAAAGGTGCCGTTAATGCATGATCAGGTTTTAAGGTCTACAACAAGTATAGCCACGCCTTGCAAAGCAAGTATAGACAAAGGAAAGAACGAGTATATGTGCGCCCAAATCCTTTGGAACATAAAAATATAAAGCAAAACAAATTTTGCCTTTACCCAGTGAAATTTAGAAGTTCATTGAAGAATACAGGGGGGGCACGACTTCGCGTGTTCGTGGTGAGTTTTAAAGGAAGAAAAACGGAAACCTCATAAAGCGGAAGCACCGTATTGGGAAAGAACGGAGCGGTGACTGCAACGAACGCAATCTCCTCCGCGACATGTTGGCTACAGTAGAAACAGGCTGCACAGGTTTCCCCAGAATGGGCATCTTCGGCGTGATCGTGATGATCGTGCGTGAGTTCGATGACACCGAGCAGCATGACATAGCAGCATAAACTTATTAAAATGCCGGTTTTCAAACTACGCCGAAATATTAGTGTGTTGGGGAAAACCATGCCGTTTCTCATAACCCATGCTCGTGTTATTATCGAAAATAAGATTACCAAAAAAACTTGCGATATATTATATCATGCGATTGTATCAATGTCAAATGAAACTTAAAAAGATGTCGAGTTATTCGGTTTTCCGATGGAAGGGATCTTCACGCTCGCGATGTTTACTGACTGCTGATTGCTGACCGCTGACGGTCTCTGAAAAAAGATGTGCTTGCACTTATCGGTGTGATGCATTATCATAAGGATATGAGATTAGGCAAAGGAGAAAAAATTAAATGCTAAGTGTTGAAGAAGCCCGCCAACAGATGCTAAATACCATTCCGGTTTTACCGACGGAAAAGCGGGAAATTCTAAGTTGTGCGTGCTACGTTCTCGCAGAGGCACTACATGCCGAAGAGAATATTCCACCGTTCGACAATTCAGCAATGGATGGGTACGCGGTTCGGGCAGCGGATGTTCAGAACGCCTCTGAAGCTGAACCTGCGGTTCTCACAATCGTTGAGACGATTGCCGCGGGATATGCGCCAACAAAACAGGTCGCAACCGGGCAGGCAGCACGTATCATGACCGGTGCTATGATGCCTGAGGGTGCCGACGCGGTTGTGATGCAAGAGGTAACCCAGCGAGAGGAAGATAAAGTCAAAATTTTTGAGAGTATTGACGAAACTGGAAACGTCCGTTTCACGGGTGAGAGCGTGGCAGCGGGCCAGCAGGTCATGAGAAAAGGGAAGCACCTACGTCCGCCGGAAGTTTCAATGCTCGCCTCTCTTAATCGCCCAGAGGCTACAGTCCATCGCAAGCCCACCGTTGCGATTGTCTCAACGGGTGATGAACTCCTGCTACTCGGCGAACCGCTTGAACCCGGAAAAATTCGGGAAAGCAACCGTTATGGTCTCTATGCCCAGGTCGAGGAAGCCGGAGGCATTCCGATTGATATGGGTATCGCTCCTGACGATGAAGCAGAAATAGAGCGTATCTTTCGGGCGGCACTCGCGAAGGCTGATGCCCTCATTACAAGTGGCGGTGTTTCGGTAGGGGAGCACGATTATGTGAAAAGTGTATTGGAGAGATTAGGCGAAGTTAACTTCTGGCGCGTCGCCATGAAGCCCGGGAAACCGCAGGCTTACGGCATTGCAGACGGAAAACCTATTTTCGGATTGCCCGGCAACCCAGTCTCTTCCCTCGTTGTGTTTGAACTCTTCGTCCGACCCGCACTCCTGAAAATGGCGGGACATACAGAACTGTTGCGTCCCACCTTTAAAGCCACTTTAGCAGAAAGCGTTACCAACAGAGACGGACGCGTTAATTATATGCGGGCGATTCTCAAGAAATCTAATGGACATTATACTGCCGAAACAACAGGACCGCAGGGTTCTGGCATTCTGCATTCACTCGTCTTAGCGAACGGCTTAATCACAATTCCTTCAGGTGCAAAGTTAGATGCTGGAGAAACGGTGGATGCCCAGTTTTTGTTCTAAAGTCGTATATTGAGGAGTTTTCCATGGTTGTAGATACCCACGTTCACGTCTGGGAAATAGATCCCCCGAAATATCCTGTCGGTCCCACTGCCCCAACGTGGAATTCCTATCCAGATGAACCCGGGACTGCTGACGAACTTTTGGCAGAAATGGATGCACACGGCGTAGACTGGACAGTCCTTGTGCAGACGAGTTGGTCGACTTGGGATAACGGCTACATCGCCGATTCGGTGGAGCGTTTTCCTAATCGGTTCATCGGACACGGTTTAATCGATCCGCAAGCTCCGAACAACGCAGAACAGGTACGCTATTGGATAAAAGAGCGGGGTTTGGTAGGCTTCCGTTTCCATCCGATGTACTATCCCGATGAAAAAATACTGCTAACGCAACAGAACCGACCGATGTGGGAAGAGATTGCAGCGTTAGATGCTATCATCCAATTTCATCTCCGTGCTGAGTTCGCGGATCAGGTTGCTGTTATTGCGAAACAGTACCCGCACCTGATCCTGATTCTTGATCACATGGGGTATCCGCAGGTAGGTAACGGGGAAACAACGTTTCAACCCATCGTAGACCTCGCTCGCCATAACAATGTCTACTTGAAATTATCAGATGTCGCTGGACGTTCGCATCAAGCGTTTCCTTATTTAGATGTGCATCCGTTTATTGAGAAGCTGCTATCGGTTTTCGGGGCAGAACGGACGGTATGGGGAACAGGCTACCCCGGTCATCACAGACAAAAGCACAACTGGCCCTCTTTAGCGCAGGAACTTCAACTCATTCGGGAAGGGCTGCCGTTCCTGACAGATGATGATAAAGACCAAATTCTCGGCGGAACAGCGGCGCAAATCTGGAATTTAGCGACGTAGCACGCTTTTATAGGGGCAGCCTCTTATCGGGACCATGCAACTATGGCAACACTCGCAACATGTTGGGGAGAGATGGCTTACCGGGACTCGGGTGAGTTGGGGTATCCGTTCATCTTCTTGCACGGCACAGGGTGTGACGCATCGGATTGGACATCGGTGATTGAAAAATTGCCATCTGAGCAGCATTACATTGCGCTCGATTTTCGTGGACATGGACGGAGTGCTGTGCCTACACAATCGTTCACATTGGCAGATCTCGCTGAAGATGTCTTATATCTGATAAACCACTTGGGTCTTCAAAAAGCGGTAATTGTTGGGCATAGCCTTGGCGGTATGGTCGCGATGGAAGTCGCCAGACGTTCATCACGGATTGCTGGGCTTGTACTGCTGGAGGGATGGACAAGTCTTTCGTCTGCGGGCAGCGCTTTCGATGCTGGACGGTTTTACGGTTCGTTATCCCAAATCTCTATCTCGCAGATTCAGCGGAAAGCAAAAGAGACGCGAGACCGGTTTAGGTCCGAAATCTGGGATGATTTCTGGGAGTCTGTTAAAAATTTCGATGCCTACGCCTACCTTGAGCAGGCACGCATTCCGATCTATGAAGTCTTTGGCGGTATGGGACGGAATGATTCAACTCAAAAGAAGTTACGCATTCCGCCCAATCCGAATATTCGATGGGTATGGATACCCAACGCCGGACATTACCTACCACATGAATGTCCAATTGAGGTCGCAGAAACCTGTATCCGTTGTCTTGCGCCAAATTAGGAGATACAGTCCGTGCTTTCACGCACTTCATGGAGGTCACTATGAAACGCCAGAGGGGTGTCTGCCCCTCAATGAGGTTCAAGAAGATGCCAACGAACCCAACGCAACCCACTCTCAGCGATGACTGGGAAGCTAATAAACATCAGCATCCCAGATATCCTATGGTCATTTGATACTATTTGCGTATCAGCATCTTCCGTGTCGCCGCGAAATCCCCCGCAGTGAGGGTATAGAAATAGACACCACTTGCAACAGACTCACCGAGTTGATTTCTGCCGTCCCAATATACTGCGCGACTACGGTTCTGGTAGATCCCAGCAGCCTGATGCCCTAATGCTAACGTCCGAATCAACTTCCCATCTGCAGAATAGATAGACACAGTGACATTCGCAGGTTCTGCCAACTGATAGGGAATCCACGTCTCTGGGTTGAATGGATTCGGATAATTCGGCAAGAGTGTCGTCTCTTTCGGAGTCAATACGGTGAGGAGTTGCTCCAGTATCACAACTCCACGTTGAAAGTCCGGATCCGTCAAGTTAATCTGTCTTGCTTCTTGCAGCCATCGGTGGACTTCTGCACGCGTAAGGTTGACCTCCAGATTGCGATCCCATAATGCTGGTGCACCTGCGGCATTCACCAGTGCCCCAGCAACTCTGACGAGATCTTCAATATTTACAACACTATCACCGTTGACATCTGCGATATTTTTCCCCGTTTTTCCAAAGTTAGCGGAAACAAGCACTAAATCTTGGATATTCACAACGCCATCTGCGTTCACATCCACTCCTGCTTGGGCTGACGGACGTGTTACGGGTTCAACCTCAACCGATAGCGGTGTGACACTCCATAGGAAAACAATGCCATCCCGACTACCACTGGCAAGCGTACTACCATCTGGGCTTAATGAAATACCTACTATATTGTTTCTATGCACCGCCGGTATAGGTGTTTCTTGTGTTTCCAAGTGTTCGCCCGTCAGCGAATTCCAGAAGCGGAGGGTCCCATCCGGACTTCCACTGGTAAGTGTTCTACCATCAGCACTGAAGGAAAGACTCGATACGGGCCTTGTATGTCCCACGAGTGTTTTCAGATGCTGCCCTGTGGCAACATTCCATAAACGGATCGTGGTATCACTACTTCCGCTCACAAGTATAGAGCCGTCCAAACTGAAGGCAACACTATTGACACTGCCCCCATGGCCTGTGAACGTTTGTTTCTGGAGACCTGTCGCAATATCCCATAAACTGATCGTGGTGTCCCTACTTCCACTCGCAAACGTACCACCATCTGGACTGAAGGCAATACTACGATTGTCGCTCCCAGTAAACGTTTGCCTGCGAATACCTGTCGCAACATCCCACAGATAAATATTCCTCGAAGTAGCACCGGCAAGGCTACCACCATCTGGACTGAAGGCAACCATACGGATATCTCCACCACGCTCTGTAAGGATTTTTTGGATCTGACCTGTAGCGACCTCCCACACACGAACCGTACCGTCATTACTCCCACTTGCAAGCGTGGCACCATCAGGACTGAAGACGATGCTATTAACACCATCAGTATGCCCAGTGAGTACTTGCTTCTGGACACCCGTGGCAATATCCGACAGAAGAATATCTCTCCCACGCTCAGTTGCAATTATTGTATTATCTGGACTAAACGCGATGTCATCAACGCCTGCCGCAGACTCTCTGAGTATTTCCAGACGTTCTCCTGTTGCTACATCCCAAAAATAGATCGCATTGTCATCACTCCCACTCATAAGTGTAGAACCATCCGGACTCAACGCGATACTATAGATGGATGCGCTATGCCCAGTAAGCACTTCCTTCTGGAGACCTGTGGCGACATCCCACACGCGGATAGTCTTGTCTTTACTACCACTCATTAATGTAGAACCATCCGGAGTGAAAACGACACTATTAACATCGTCTCTATGATCGGTGAGAATGTTCTTAATTTGTCCTGTGGCGGCATCCCATAAACGAATGGTATTATCAGAACTCCCGCTTGCAAGTATCTTACCATCCAGACTAAAGGCAACACTAATGACAGGCTCCCGATGCCCTTTAAGCCATAGCAGCTGATCTGTGGATGTGTTCCAAATGAAAAAGTCGCGGAGACCCCAAAAACCAGCGAGCGCCTTACCATCCGGACTAAAGACCGGATATTCGCTTGCCTTAAACCCTACCGTTGGTGCCCTCTTTAGCTGCCCTCCTGTGGATGCATCCCACAAGTTCCATCCAATGGCAAGTGTTTGATCATCCGGACTGAAGGTAATACTACCGTACGTACTTCTATTGAGTGTTTGCTTGTGAACCCCTGTGGCAAGATCCCATAAACGAGTTTCATTCCGATCACTACCGGCGAGTGTCGTTCCATCCGGACTAAAGGCAAAGGTCGTAATATCATTTGTCCCATCCATTGTGAACAGAGCGACCTCTTGATAGGTTTCCGCATCATACAGCCAAATACCAGTTTTCCACCCGATTGCAAACTGGGTGCCATCGGGTGAGAAGGCTAGGTTTTGAGTGGCGGGACCTTTACCGAAACGTGCAATGGCCCCCTCGGGTAAACTCCACCGTGTAGGGTTTTGGGCAAAGGCGTTAGGTAGATAAAAATTTGAAATGAGAAATAGAATCAAAAAAACAGAAAAGTTTTTGTTTTTCAACTGTCAGTCCTCTTTTTTTTTGAATAACGTGAGTTTGATAAAAGTGACATGCTGGATTTCGCTACGGAAACCTCTGATCCAAGGGGTGCTTTGAAAAACCGCATATTTGTCCAAATTTCAAGGGTTTTAGTGTTTATTTACCCCTCAACCTGGGGGAAATACCCAAGCAAAACACCTACAGATTTATTTTCAAGCTCACGATAGAACTACTTTATAGTAGTTTTAGAATTACTTTTACACGTTGCTCCGGTGCGGTTAGAAACCGCCCCTACCAGGGAAGAAGAACCCTTTCCCTTGGGTTTATTGAAGTGTAAACTTATTTACGCAATCCACTATAATATTTTATTCAACTTCTTCATACAGGGCGTAAAAGACGCTCTTCCTTAAAAAATCTGTTGTTTAAACATCCAAAACCTATTAGGTAGCAATTTGGGTTATTATACCACGATCTTGGTTTAGAAGATGGTCCCAATTTCCGATGGCAGTACGAACCTCAAGACTGTATTCCAACGTGGAATTTCACCCTTATCAGGAAGATGATCCGCGGCGAGAGATTACGTCAAGAAAGTGAAGAAATTGGTGATTTGTTCACTTCTCAGTTTTTTGTCTCCAAATACGCCCGTATAACTCCATAAATTTCAAATAATCCGGCAAACCTTTCATTCGGCCGTGTGCAAGTTGTTCTGCATGACAACCAATACAGAGCGCGCGTAGGTCTACGGGTCTATTATATCGTACCCCCCACTTATGGTGGGCATGGAGAAAACGAGGTTGGAATTTTAAATTTATACCACACTCATCACACTTCCACCGTGCTTCGTTACGACACTCCAACGACAGCAATTTCCAATTTGGAGGATAATTTGATGGAGGCGCGGTTTCTGGAGCAACGTGAGGACCATATAAGCCATCTTTCGGTGGAGGTTCATAATCGTTGTCTACAGCTTTAAACCAATTTGCTAAAGGGAATGCATACGGTGCACAATTGTATTTCAATTCATGCCAACGACAGTTTGTACAAATATCTAATCTATATGTCTCTGGCTTATCCCGGTTTAAGTTACCGGGTGGAAAATTTAGGATAAACCTTCCATCTGTTCGGCGCGTGACAACGTAGCGATCCTGCTTTCCTGTATTTCGCATCATCCTAAGTGTTTTACAGTCTACAATATGATACTTGGGCATGCTACCTTTTGGATCTCGAATATAGAGAATAATTTTTTCATTCTTGTACTCAAGGGTACCATCAGAAGCGATAGTGATTGAGTCAAACCCTTTAATTATAGCGTCTGGCTCCATATTGAGATCTGCCTCAAATAGACGGAATGATGCACCCATTTGAGAACGTAAGTCGTTTAATCCATCGTGATTCCGAAAGTCTGGTAAATTCAAGTGGATGTCTCCGTTTTATCAGGATTCCCTATAAGTAGATTAACAGCCTTTTCCAAATCCCCCTTCACCTCAGAAAAGTCCGAAACACTGCGAAGAGAATTGATAATATTATCAATTGTAATCTCAGGGTTATCGCTGATGGTGTTGCGAATCCACCGATGCAACTTTTTCACATCCTCCAGCGGAACCCTCGTTTCCCTCGCCACATCAAATTCTGCCATAAGTTGTGTAATCTCTTCAGTGAGTTTCTCAGATTTTGTGACGACCCGGAACTCAACACGGCGAGATTCTGCTTTGTCATCCGTTTTGTCTTCAGTCAGAAGATTCATTGCTCTTTCCAGGACTTCCATCTTGTGTTTAAACTCAGGATAGTCTGGAAGAATAGTCTTGATGATATCCGCTTGGGTGATTCTTTCACTGTTTTCCCAAGTCCTAATTTCGCTGCAAATTCGCTGGTGCAGCTGTGAAATTCTCCATGCCTGAATACCTGTTTCCTCGGCTATAGTCAAGTAAGAATTGGCAGGGGTAGGACAATTTCTTTCCAAATTCAGAATTAACTGACTGGAGGACAATCCATTCGCTGTCAAATGTTTCTTAATCCAAACTCTATTCTTGGTTATTTGGGGAGCATCAATGTTCAGAACATAGTCAAGCACGTTTCTTGACCTATTCTGCGATAACGCCATGTTCTTAATATAAGCCTCACGAACCGGCACTTGTGAAGACCATTCGCTAGATGTGTGGCCTTCAATCCGTATTTCTGCGATCCTGTCTCTATACTTACCTTGTGCCAGGATTGCAATGTAGCGAGGGAAAAAGTTCTGTAAAACTTTGTTCGCAAAATCCCCCGGGACATCATAAACGCCTATAGGAAAAGGTTGCTTAAAGCGGATAGACAGGGTCTCTTTATCCAAGTACCCCTTCCACTTTTCAAACTGATTTTTCTTAGCGAAACTTCCCTCAAATTCTGTTTCCAAGTCCTGGGCTAAATCTACCTGCCAATTCTTGTAAGCATCAACGAGTTTTTGAAGCTCTGCTCGAAGCAAAATCATCTGATCTGCCTCAAGGCGAACGTTCAACATATAACCAATAGCAATAAACAGGAATATCACCATCAATCCTGTCATTACATCAGATATGGAAACCCAATGTTCCTCGGTTTCCTGCCGCTTTCTGTTAAATAAATTTCCTATCATCTATGGAGTACCCCCAGTACTTTGAGGCGGAATGTTTCCCGCAATTGTTACAATTTCCCGAAGTCTCTCAGTTAAGGGTTCATAGTCCTCAACAAATTTTTCAGAAAGACTCGTCAATTGAGAACCCAACATGGTTAAGGCTTTCCTTAGTTCCTTCCCAAGTTCTTCATCCAATTTTTCAACCTGATCGATTATGTGCTGTGTGCTTCTCCGAAGAGTAACATCTAATTCCTTATTGGTCGTTGTGACAACATTCTCAAGTTGTCCCCGGAGCCCTTGGGTGAGATTCGTTAACGCTTCCCGTTGCTGATTTACACTCGCCTGAGACTCACTAACAGAAGCATCAACCGAGGCTGAAAAGCCCGCGCTCGCTTCGCTCAGTTGCCGATCAACACTTTCCAAAACGGTGTTGATCACAGTTTGAAGGTGTTGGAACTGACTCGTCAACGCCTCTCTCTGTTCACCTAGGCTAGCATGGGATTGATTAATAGCTGTTTCAACAGATACCGAAAAAGTTGTTGTAATCTGATTAAACTGCTCACTGGTGTTTTTCACAGTTGCCTGAAGTTCGTCAATATGGACAGTCAACGCCTCGCGTTGCTTTTTAACACTCGCATGGGAATTATTAATCGTTTGTTCAACTGCGGATGAAAATCCGTCTGTGAGACTATTCAGGCTCCCCTCAATGCGCGGGAAAGCTTCATGTGCTTGCTGTCCTAATCCGTCAAAGGCTTCTAACTGACCATTCAAGGTGTGGAGAATAGGATCCAACCTTTCTGTGATAGAGACAAGGTTTTCGCTCCGGTCCCCAATGGCAGTCAACACAGATGAAAATCCGTCTGTGAGGCTATTTAGGTTCTCTTCAATACGCGGGAAAGCTTCATGTGCTTGCTGTCCTAATCCGTCAAAGGCTTCTAACTGACCATTCAAGGTGTGGAGAATAGGATCCAACCTTTCTGTGATAGAGACAAGGTTTTCGCTCCGGTCCCCAATGGCAGTCAACACAGATGAAAATCCGTCTGTGAGGCTATTTAGGTTCTCTTCAATACGCGGGAAAGCTTCATGTGCTTGCTGTCCTAATCCGTCAAAGGCTTCTAACTGACCATTCAAGGTGTGGAGAATAGGATCCAACCTTTCTGTGATAGAGACAAGGTTTTCGCTCCGGTCCCCAATGGCAGTCAACACAGATGAAAATCCGTCTGTGAGGCTATTTAGGTTCTCTTCAATACGCGGGAAAGCTTCATGTGCCTGCTGTCCTAACTCGTCAAAGGCTTCTAACTGACCATTCAAGGTGTGGAGAATAGGATCCAACCTTTCTGTGATAGAGACAAGGTTTTCGCTCCGGTCCCCAATGGCAGTCAACACAGATGAAAATCCGTCTGTGAGGCTATTTAGGTTCTCTTCAATACGCGGGAAAGCTTCATGTGCCTGCTGTCCTAACTCGTCAAAGGTTTCTAACTGACCATTCAAGGTGTGGAGAATAGGATCAAGTTTCTCAGCAATAGAAACAAGACTCTTGCTCCGGTCCTCAATTATGATTAATGACTCGGCTGCCAATTCCAATGCTTCACAAGACTGTTCAACACTCTGTGCCGCAATCCGAAATTCCTCGGCAAGTTCCTCCATTTGTTGGCGGTATTGTTCCTGCCATATATTAATTTCCTGAACAGCTTCATTGAGTCGTTTGAAGTTTTCTCCAAACTGTTCGTTGATTTTCTCATTGAACTTATGAACCACCTCTTCAAGAGCCTCAACCAATTTGTCAGTACTAACAGTAACAACTTTCTCCGCAAACTTACGGAATTCATCTATGACTTGGGTGTGATTCTTTGAAAGTGCCTTTGTCAGATTCTGTAATTGGGGACGAATGGCATCTGGACCATCCATGAGAGAGGTTTTAATGCTGTCAAGCGATTTGACAATTTGATCCTGTCCTGTTTTTTGTGAATCAATTAATGCGTCTTGCCGAGTCACCAAGTCCTGTAATTGCGTAAGGGCCGTACTTTGATCGCCTGAAAGGGAGGTTTTAATGCTATCGAGTGTGTTTTGAGTTCGTTGACTCTCTTCCGTCTGAGACTTGAGAAGCGCGGTGAGCGGCTTAAGAAGCTCACCAGTTTGTGAGTTAAAAAGCTGCGTAATTGTTTCTTCACCCGGATCTTTGCCTTTAATCATTTGATGGGCGAACGCGAACGCTTTTAGGATAATTGCAGAGAAAATACCCACAAGTGAGGTAAGAAAAGCGAGCTTGAGTCCTTCTATTAAGGGTGGAATACTACCTTTGATATCCTCAGTATCAAAAGGCTGAAGCCCGATAAAGATCCCAAGGAAGGTTCCAAAAACACCGATAACGGTGACGATTGAAGCCGCAGTATTGGTATGGGCGTACCAGCCTTCATCCTTCCACAAAACGTCGAATATAATCAATAAAACGACGAATTGAACACAGACATATATACGTGTAAACAAATCCGGAATCCAGGAATTGGGGATTAAAATAAAAACAATACCAACACCCGAAACCATCAAAATACCCAAGATAATTTTTCTCATAAGATCTCCTTAGCGAATTTCATAACGCGCCAGTATAACACAAGGCATAAGCAGAATCCGATGGCATTACAAACGAACAGCTATTTTGTTTACTATCTTCCACATCCATTACAATTTTACCGCTGCCTCTTGGGCTTTTTTGGGATTTCTTTCAAGTCGGGGAGAATAACAGTTTCACAGCCACAGTTGAGACGGTGATACTTCCAGTATAAATCAAGGGACTCACGATCGTAACGCATCCCTCTGAAAGTAATTTGGGTCCCATCAATTTCAACTACGCGTATCCAACCTGTTCTGTGAGGATCTGGCTCCACAATTCTATATCTCATAGTGTCTGGAGAAAGCGCGAACTCGTTATGACAATGTCCATAGGCATAGCGGTGAATAAACCTATGGGAAATACCAACCAATCTCCAATTTGGATCACAGTTTGGACATCTCATCAAACTGCCTATAGAACGCCGTACTATTCTGCTGTCCGAGCTGTCAAAAATCCGATACATATCTCGTATCACTTCAAGGATATCCGGAGCATCAGCGAGGTAAAGGCTTTCTGCCTGGCGTTTGAAATTCGTAGGAATACCGTGTAGTGCTTCAGCGATAGGGCCTGCGATGGCAGCAAGGGTGTCGGAATCCCCTCCTAAAGAGACAGCATTACGCACCGCATCCTCAAAATTTACAGATTCCAACGCACATGTTATTGCCTGTGGAACTGTTCCTTGGGCAGTCATGTCAAAAGCGTACCATGAACGAATCTCGTCTACCGTTTGAGTTAAGTCATAACCGTATTCAGCGGCAATAACCTCCCGGATATTGTCTACACTTTCACCCCGATACGCGAGCCAGATGGCGTGTGTGGTCGCCTGCGCGCCTTTCATACCCTCAGGGTGGTTGTGTGTAATCTTGGTTACTTTATTGGAGGCAGAAAGGGCAGCGGCGAGATCTCCACGGTTCAGGAACGCAGCTGGTGAAACGCGCATCACTCCACCATTGCCATAAGAATCGTAAGGTCGAGGTGGGTCGGAATCAATCCACTTTCTAAATCTTCCGCTACTGAGGTGTGGGTAGCGACGGCACCACTCTTGCATTGTTGTCGCGGGATGACGGTTGTTCAACAGAATATCAGCAACTGCAGCTGTACACACCGAGTCAATTCTAAAATGACAAGAATCATCAAAGAAATCATCAAAGAAAATAAAATCTTTAGTTTTAATTTGATTTTTTTTACTATGGTACCTGGAACCAACAATATTACCTATAATCGCACCTAACACGTTTGCTCCTTTAATGGTAACGTGAGTTTGATATTTGTAGCGTAGACTGTTAGTCTGTGCCAAAAGATGCACAATCTAACAGATTATGCTACAAAAAGCCGGCTGATTCTCAAAAATACATGCGACGTATTTTTGAAGGCTTTATTTTCAAGTTCACGTTAACCCATAAACTTTTTTCAAACTCACGTTTACTATTGATAACTCCGTCGGCTGGCAGCTCGTTAAAATATATAATGTTTTTGTCCATATCAATGGCCATAAAAGATATTGCTTTCAACCAAGATACCCGTATAATCCTCTAATCTTGAAAATCCTGATTCAGACAATCACCCATACTCCAAAATTTGACTGGGCATCCCTTGAGGGACACCCAGACTCGCTCTTTTTCAGGAACTTGCTAAGCTTCCGGAATTTCGACCGGCAAATCCAGCCGGTCTCCCCACTCTTTCCACGAGCCGATGTAGTTACTGACTCTCGGGTAACCCAAGAGCCGCAACGCCAAATAGGCTTGGGAAGAGCGGTATCCGCCCTGTCAGTAGCACATCACCTGTTTCTCGGGTGTAATACCGACAGCTTCATACATCGCTCGGAGTTCGTCAGCAGGTTTAAAAGCACCGGCTTCGTCAAGATTATTGAGCCATTCAATATGGATAGAGCTAGGAATCGCACCCGCCCGTTCAGCACGGGCAACCCTGCCGTAGTGTTCATCATCTGTGCGTGTATCAAGAGGAACGAAGTCGTTTCGGTTTAAGAGGACACGGATCACGTCAGCGTCCATGTGTATATCGTGTTTCGCATTTATTGGAAACGGTGGCACTTCCGGTGGTTCAGCACCTGCTGTACTCACAGGTCCATTTGCGGTTAACCACGCTTTGAAACCGCCGTCTAGTAGCCGCGTTTCGGGGTGTCCTAAGTACTCACAAAACCAAAGTCCCCGCGATGCGCGCGTTCCTGAGATGTCTTCATACCATACGATCGGTTTTCCCGGATCAAGACCGCGTTGCTGAAACAGATATGCTATCATCCACATAAAGGCGTCATACGTCTCTTTCCGAGTATCGATAAGGCTCAGACCGAATAAATCTAAATGAAGTGCCCCGGGAATATGTCCACGGATATATTCATAAGTCGGTCGCGTATCGACGATACAGAACGTTTGATCGTTGAGTGCGCCTATCAATTCCTCAGCAGAGATAACCAGTTGTGGATTTTCATAACCTTTGTAGGTCTCCATTATCAGTTAACTCCTCCTTAATTTTTTGTAGGATGTCTGTATTGTGCTTACGTCCTACGCTGCTTTAGGTTTCTTTTTAACAATTTTTATTGCTTTCCATTTTCCAGTGCTATACCAGATCCACATTGCGACCCCTTGCACAACGTTTGAGAGGGCGATCCCTAACCAAACACCGTTCAGCCCGATGAAGTGCGAAAGTAGAATTACGAGTCCCAAGCCGATACCTACCTGCGCTGCAAGGGTAATCAGCATCGGGGAGAAAGTATCGCCAGCACCGTTGAGCGCTCTTCCTAAGATGAGCGAAAAGGCGATGAATCCGAACGTTGGGGATAGAAACCGTAGATAAACGACACCGATTTCAATCACACCTGTTTCGCCGGTGAAAATCCGAATACAGGTCTGCGGAAAGATGAAGAAAATTGCCCCGACGACTGCCATAATTGCGGCACCTAAGAGATTCGCCACCCTTGTGGCTTTCTCAGCGCGTTCTATCTGATTTGCCCCTAAATTCTGTCCGACTAACGGCACAACTGCGTTTGAGATACCGAAGCCGGGGTTCATGACAAGAATCCGAAGTCGCATGCAGATTGTATAGGCCGCTACAGCGGTTTTACCATAAGGTCCGATGACCCAGAGGAAACCGAGTCGAGAAATATGCCGCCAAAATCCTTGCATAGAACTGTAAATACCGAGCCTTAAGATATCGAGCATCTCTACCAGGTCTACCTGATACCGAACGTTCCGTAATGAAACAGGCGCGCGTCCACTCCAACAGAGATACAGTAGAATTATCACACTTGCCCCGCGCCCGATCAATGTTGCATACGCTGAGCCTGCTACTCCGAGTTTTGGAAATCCCCACAAACCAAAGATTAACAATGGATCAAGTGTGATGTTAATCAGTGTTGAAAAAATCAGGACGATCATTGGCGTGACTGTATCCCCACCCGCACGGAAGATAGAACCGAGGGTCATCGACACGAACATTGTACTGATACCGGCGAGAATAATGTGCATATAAGTCGTGCCGAGGCTTAGGACCTCTGGATCTTCCATTCTAACGGCGAGTAATCCCTGTTCGGCTAACGGATAACCGACAAGGGTTACACCGATAGAGAAAAAGACCGCTAACAGGATTGACTGCATGGCGATGTGCTCAGCTTGTGCGAGGTTCCTTGCACCGAGGTACTGTGCCACCATAATGCCTGCACCTGTTGAAACGCCAAGCGAGAAGACCGCGATTAACCGAATTAAATTCCCACTCACGCCGACAGCTGCTATCGCGCCAGCACCGAGTCTTCCAACGAAGATCATATCGACAATGTTGAATGCTTCCTGAAGGATGTAGCTGAGTATTATCGGTCCTGACAACCGTAGCAGGTGTCTTAAGAGACTCCCTCGGGTCAAATCGCCCCGTGTTTTTCTCATATTTTTGATGTTTCGGCTTTTAATTCGTGCTGTTTGGTCTCTTTTAGCCTCAATCCCCTTACCGCATTGGCATCTGATAGGTGCTTTCGGATGTGGTACTTCTGGGCTTTACTATAGCAGAGATTCGTACGGCTGTCAAGATAAAAGTGGACATCTTTGAGGCATTCGTTTGCCATATCGAAAGACTGCCCTCCAATGGTCGCAATTCACGGAGGATTCACTGAGGATTTTTCGTGTCAGGTGGGACGTGGGTTCGTGAGATTCAATACTCGCTTGCTCCGTGAAAATACAAAATAATAATTTTTATTTCACGAAATATTTTTCCAAAAATTATATCCGTTTGTCTCTTTTCCACTGGAGCGACACAACCTCTTTTCGCGCCCTTGACTCTTAAATCCGATAACAGACAGCTATAGAGAAAATGTTGTTAATTGTCGATAAAATGTTGAGTTTCGCTATGTTTTTGATGTGATATGGTAGGGAATCAACACTCAATTGACACCTATGGGTTAAACAGCGTGAAACTCAAGATTCATCCAATCCGTATGTATAGGTGCAGAAGGACATGTTTGTTTTTAGCAGATTTTCAAACAAAAATGCTAATTTTTTAATAGCATCGCAAACCAGATGTTTTGGTTTGGAATGTTTTTCTTTGACAGAATCAACGTAAACCTGTTATAATGCTATATATTTCGATAGGAGGCAAAACATGAAAAACGCAATATTGACTTGCAAGTTCTCGTTCTACGGGGCTGTATGTTTCTTCGTAGCATTGACCCTGTTATTTACACCCTTCGCCTCAGCGGCTCTCACAGATGGTCTTGTCCTGCATCATGCTTATGATGAAGGAGAAGGCACACTCGCTGCAGATGCAAGCGGAAACGGGCACGATGGTGAAATTTCCAACCCGGATTGGGTTGACGGATACAGTGGGAAGGCTCTTCGGTTTGGCGGTGAAGGCAGCGATGCGTTCGTCACCGTTGAAAGCACTGATGCCTTGAACGTGGATGAATGCTCGTTTGCGGCGTGGATTAATGCCGATCACTGGAACGGCACGCGCCAGATTGTTGGTAAATCCGTTCATGGCGGTTGTTCAGGGAGAACGCAATACGGTCTGTTCAGCGAAGGTGGGGTTCTCAAGCTTCGTTTTGAAACCGGAAGCGGCAGGGCGGACATTTCAACGGATCTCCCTCCAATAGGTGAATGGATTCATATTGCTTTTACCAACGATGGCGAAACAGCGACAATCTATATCAACGCTGAAGCAGTTGCGGAAGGTGAAGTACCGGGTGAACTGAACGCCAACGACGATCCGTGGCGGATTGGGCAGGATTGTGAACGTCTTAACTATGTTTTCGCGGGCGTGATAGACGAGGTTTCTCTCTGGAACCGGGCTTTGAGTGCTGACGAAATTACTGGCGCGCAAGATATAGGTGTGTCTGTTGATCCGCAAGCGAAATTAGCCACCACGTGGGGCGACATCAAAACTGCACATTAAAATAGCGTAGGCGCGCTTTCCGAAGCGCGCCTACCATTTCTCTTTCCTGCCCGAGAACACACCAGCTCACGAAAAGATATAACAGACTGCGGAGAAAAAAATGTTTTGGGAACAGGTAAAAAGACATTACGATGCCGGGTCTGCCCACCAATTTCTCCTCCACTTTAATATCCAAGACCTACTATATGACGACGTTTACGGCTACTTGCCCACCCGTGAATATATTATGGAACAGCTCAATGTTTTGGGCTGTGAACTCATTCTCGGATATAATACATCACAAGGTGTTCACTTGCCGAATATTGGACAGTGGCGAGCCACCCAAAAGATGTTAGAGGTCGTCCCAAAGTACGAAGAAGCGGGTGCCTTCCATTTCCAGAGTATGGCAACATGGGTTGAGACATTTCGGCGGTTTCGAGAAGCGGAAGACGCAAATCTTGCCGAACATGAGGTAGATCCGCAAATCGCACGTCGAAGAATTAATGCTACTTTGGCATTCGATAAACCTCATGAAGATCCGATCATGCATATAGACCCTGCACCTTCGGAGGAATTGCGAGAGCGGTTGAGTCATCTTTTTCAGCAAGACAGGGCGAGGGTTGGATTGGTTATCAACTTTTTGGAGCAGCTTGCACCAAACGATCCTTCGCTGAGTAGCGCCTCTAACGATGACCTGCAACGATTTTTCAATCAGATGCAGAATTGGGCATCCGATTTGGAGATCCGAAGACGCAAACATATCATTCTGCTCCTTACGCATAACATACTGGATATCCATCCAAATTTCACTGTAAATTCGGAGATTCCGCTGATAGAAATTCCGTTCCCCAACTATGAGCAACGCCTCCATTTTGTTGAATATCTCCACGCCATTTCAGATCCACCGTCGCAAATGCGGGCAAGTCTTGGAAACGAGCAGGACAGAGCGTCCATTGCGCGTGAGACAATAGGACTCAACTTGTTCGGCATTCATGATGTTGTGAAACAAGCGACATCTGCCCGACAAAAGGTAGGTGGTGAACCGCTTGTGCGATACCGACGTGAGAGTATTAGGACTTTCAGCCACAGTGTCCTCAGACTTGAGGACACTGAAAGAGGTCCTTCCGACGACGGGTGGTATGTAATGCGGATAATTCGGGATATCGCTGACGGTATGAAGCATCGGGATTTGCGGCGCGTGCCACGGGGTATCCTTTTACTCGGACCGCCAGCGACCAGCAAGGTTTACGCTGCGAAGGTACTTGCTGGTGAGGCAAACATGTCCCTCGTCCAAGTCCAACTTCGCTATGCGAATCAGGTAGGCGAGATCACAATAAATATCAATGAGGATGGGAACACTTATGAACGAAATCTAAACGCCGCTATTAATTTTATCCGAGGTATTTCACCGACAGTTGTGTTTATGGATGATATTGCGCAGGCATCGCCGCATACTCCAATGCATCCGGAAGAACAGCAGACGTTTCCTCAAGCCCTCATCAGTGCTATGAATGATACGTCGTTACACGGGAGAGTGATATGGGTCGGCGCATCAAGCCGTCCAGACCTGATGCCGCCCATCTTTCGACGGTATGACATTTTCGACACTAAATTAATCCTACTACCCCCAAATGCTGAAGGTAGAATGGAAATTTTAAGGATATTCTGTCAAGGACGAGCTGCCCGCCAACTCAACTTCCGAGAACTTGTCGGAACTCCAGAAACAGATGGATTGACGTGGCGGGATCTGTTTACGACCGTCCAACGCGCGAGTAACATCGCAAAACGCGACGGACGCGATACCTTTACTGAAGCCGAACTCCGTCAAGCACTAAACGACTTCATCCCCGATTATTCACGCGAGATGCAAACCTTTATGGGGTTATTAGCATTACGGGAGGCGAATTCGCGTCTCATGGTTCCAGAGAGTTTTTTACCAGAGTACCAAGAATTTGTCGACGGCAATCGGATTGATAAAACAGGGATCAATAGACGTTTGAAGGAACTGAGCGAACTACTCGGCTTGAACACCTGATGCTTAACAGGAACCTAAGTTGCCACCTTTGTAGTATAATCTTTTAGAGTGTGGTTATACGGAACTGAACTGCAAGGAAAATTCAAAAGTTTCTTGACAGGTATTTCTTCGTTTGTTATAATACCTTATCTTTACCTATAAGGAGGAAACTTGATAATGAAACTGGCTATTTGTTTATCTATTGCCCTACTTTTAGTGGTAGCACCCTTCGCTATGTCTGTCGGTCCAGCGGAATTTCTGGATGGCTTGGTGCTATATCACCCTTATGATGAAGGCAAAGATGCTGAAGCCGAAGACCTTAGCGGGAACGAGCATCACGGTGAAATTGACAATCCTGAATGGGTTGATGGCAAATTCGGGAAGGCATTGGAATTTGGGGGACCAGGCAGCGACGTTTTTGTTACGGTTGAAAGCACCCCAAAACTGAATGTGGATGAATTCTCGTTTATGGCGTGGATCAACTCCGAGGAATGGGATGGCGTACGCCAAATTGTCGGTAAGTCCGTTCACGGCGGCTGTGGCGGTAGGGTCCAATACGGCGTGTTCAGTGAAGGCGGAGTCTTTAAAATCCGTCTTGAAACGGAAGCAGGGCGCGCCGATATTGCCACCGATTTGCCTGATACTGACGAGTTTGTGCATATCGCTTTCACAAACGATACCAAGAAAACCAAAATCTACTATGATGGCGAAGAGGTGATGGAGGGAGATACACCCGGTAAGCTCAAAGCCAACGATGATCCGTGGCGGATTGGGCAGGATTGTGACCGTCTTCAATATGTTTTTTCTGGGATTATTGACGAGGTCCGTCTCTGGAACCGTGCCTTGAGCGAAGAGGAGATTAACACGTTTATGGACCAAGGCGTGGATGCCCTTGATGTTGAAGCCGCTGGAAAACTCTCAACGACTTGGGGTCGCCTTAAAGCAGGGCACTAACGTTAAAAGTTCCTAAATTATTTTTGCTGGCGAGGTTTCTTGGGGAAATACCGTTGTTGCTTGGGTGTTTCTTCTGGGCAAACACCTCGCCCTATTTTCGTTTTTCCGATAGGGTTGTACCTTCGCCCTATTTTGCTTTTTTGCTGGCGAGGTGCTAACCTCGCCCTATCCATTAAAAAAATGTCTGAAACTTCAAAAACAATTTCATGTAGAAGTTGCGGTGCAGAGATTGCAGTAGCGCAATTCGCTAAAAATCTCAAGGTCTGTCCACACTGTGACTCTCATCACTATATGAGTGCTCATGAGCGGCTCAACCTTATCATAGATGCGGATAGTTTTGAGGAATACGATGCGAACCTTTACTCCATTGACTCACTGGAATTCCCAGAATATCCAGAGAAACTGGAGAGAGATGTCGCAAAAACGGGACTCAGGTCCGAGATGCTCTCTGGCATAGCCAATATCGGGGGTTATCCGACTGCTGTTGCGATTGGCGATGTTAGATTTATAGGCGGTACGTGCGGCTCTGTCATCGGTGAAAAAGTTACCCGATGTATTGAACGCGCCCTTGAAAACCAGTTGCCATTAGTGATTGTCTCTGTGAGTGGTGGGATGCGGATGCAAGAAGGCACGCTCGCTTTAATGCAAATGGCAAAAACTGCTGCTGCTTGCGCTGAGTACGCCAAATCAGGGGTTTTCCATATCTCCGTTGTCACCGATCCAACGTTTGGGGGTGCAACTGCCAGCTATACTTCCCTCGGTGATGTGATTGTTGCTGAACCCGGGGCGCGAATCGGTTTCGCGGGGCCATTAGCTGTTGCCAGCCTCCGTGAAGAACTTCCCGAAAACTTTCAGAAAGCAGAATCGTTGCTGGAACATGGGTTTATTGACTCAATCGTTCGCCGGGCAGATATGCGTCAGATGCTTATAGATTTGATTGCTTTCGCTTCCTAATCTGTGGAACTGTCTCCGCTTTTCTTTCCCCATCCGAAAATAGAACAGATACCATATTCTACATATGGACTAACGAATGAAACATGAAACCAGTAATTAATTATAGACGTTAATAGAGATGTGTAGTTATGGCATAATTGTGCGCTGTTGAAAATACACGCGTCTGTGTCGCGACTTTACACATTTCGCCTTTGATGACAACTCCTGGTGCTATAGTAAACCTTAGAATTAATTAGACACACGAAAGAGGCGAGGTGTTTTTGATAGGGTATTTCTGCGGATTTCCCCTAGGAAACCTCGCCAGCGGTGGTGGCGGGTTTTGCTTCTACTGAGATTGCCTCGCAGTGAAAGCTATTTGTAGGTTTTACTATAAATCGAAGTACTTAGCAATTTGAATATACGAAAAATAGGAAAAAAACATGCCAAAGTCACTCGTCGTTGTTGAATCGCCGGCGAAAGCGAAGACTATCAAAAAGATTTTAGGTAGGGATTACATCGTTGAATCCTCCGTTGGGCATATCCGGGATCTCCCGGTGAAGGAGCTCGGTGTCGATATTGAGAACGCCTTCGCGCCAAAATATGTCTTGATTCGTGGAAAAGGGAAGGTCGTGAAAGCCCTGCAAACCGAAGCGCGTAAGGTTGATAATATCTATCTGGCAGCCGATCCAGATCGCGAAGGTGAGGCTATTTGCTGGCATCTTTCCGAAGAACTTAAAAAGGCAAAGAAACCTATCTATAGGATAACCTACAACGAAATCACCAAAAATGCAATTTTAGAAGCGATTAAAGAGCCTGGCGAAATTAATATGGCGCTCGTCGATGCGCAACAGACGCGTCGGGTTTTGGACCGGCTCGTCGGGTATCAGATCAGCCCTCTTTTGTGGCGGAGTGTTAAACCGGGGCTAAGTGCTGGTAGAGTTCAATCCGTCGCGGTGCGCCTTATCTGTGAACGCGAAGCAGAAATTGAGGCGTTTAAACCCGAAGAATACTGGACCCTCACAGCGACAGTGACACCGACTGAAGTGGAGCATCTCTTCCCAGCAAAGTTACATAAGATCGGAAAAAAGAAGGGCGAGATTAATAACTACGGGTTCCGCATAGACGAAACGCGCGCCAAAGAACTCGCTGCAGACGCAAAGACACAGACATATCTTGTCGAAAAAGTCCAAAAGCGGGAACGAAAACAGAGACCTGTAGCCCCTTTTATCACGAGTACTTTACAGCAGGAAGCGTCTCGAAAACTCCGCTTTGTTGCTAAAAAAACGATGCTTATCGCGCAACAACTCTACGAAGGACTGGAGATTGGCAGCGAGGGGTCAGTCGGGCTCATTACCTACATGCGTACCGATTCGACCCGTGTTGCCCAAGAAGCACTCCAGGCAGCGCGAACGTACATCAAAACAACGTATGGCGAAGAATATTTACCGAATCGTGCTGTTAATTATCGGGGCAAAAAAGGAGCGCAAGACGCACACGAGGCAATTCGTCCTACCATGCCGTTGCGGCCCCCAGCAGACTTGAAATCGTATCTGAGTAAGGACCAGTATCGACTCTACGAACTCATCTGGATGCGGTTTATAGCGAGTCAGATGAATCCCGCCATTTTTGATGGTACAACAATTGACATCCAAGCGGGTACTTATCTCTTTCGCGCCACTGGTTCCGTTATGAAATTTCAAGGATTCCGGCGCGTCTATATGGAAGGTAAGGATGACCCCGCTACCGATGATCGTGAATCGGATGAAGAGAATATCAACTTACCCAACGTGAAAGAGGGAGATACACTCAATCTACGCAAATTAGAACCGAAACAGCATTTTACACAACCACCCCCGCGTTACAATGAAGCAACACTTGTCAAGATGCTGGAAGCGAAAGAAATTGGGCGTCCCAGTACCTACGCCTCTATTCTGTCAACAATTCAGGACAGAGGGTATGTCACCAAAGACCGTGGTAGACTCTCGCCTACAGATGTTGGAAGGCTCGTTAACGAACTCCTGAAACATGGATTTCCTAACATCGTTGATGTGGAATTCACAGCAAAAATGGAGGAGCAGCTTGATGTCATCGCTGATGGCAAAGTTAAATGGGTAGAGACATTAGGTCAGTTTTATCCGCCATTTCAGACCGCCCTCAAGGAAGCCCCCGATAGGATGTATGAAGCCCGAAAGGCAATGGAAGAGCAATCTGACAAAAAGTGTGACAAGTGTGGCAGCAATATGATTGTGAAGTGGGGCAGATATGGACGATTCCTTGGCTGTGCCAAGTATCCAGAATGTCAGAATATCAAGCGTTTAACCGCCGACGATACCCCTACTGCGGAACCAGAACCCACTGATACTCCGTGTGACAAATGTGGTGAACCGATGGTTATCAGAGTGAGCCGCGCCGGTGCGAAATTTTTGTCGTGTAGTGGATATCCGAAATGCAAAAATGCCAAACCTATTCCAATGGGAATTGATTGTCCGGAATCTGATTGTGATGGCTACCTTGGCGAACGGCGTAGCCGACGTGGAAAGGTCTTTTACGGTTGTAGCAACTATCCGAAGTGTGAATTCTCAACTTGGGATAAACCTGTGCCAGAACCGTGTCCGAAATGCAAGGCACCACTTCTTGTTGAGAAAACGAAAAAAGGGAAAGGGAGTGAAGCCGGAACCACGTTCCTTGCCTGTCAGACATCAGAATGTGACTATACAAAATAGCAGAATAGCAGTCAGTGGTCAGCAATCAGCAGTCAGTTATAAGAGGTGTTAGGCGTATCATATTCCTCTTTTAACTGATAACTGAAAGGATTTTTCAAAATCCATGCTGAAAGCCAATGCGCCGAAAGCCGATGGTTTCCAATAAATATTCTTACTGACTGCTGAAAGCCGACAACTGAAAACCAAAAAAATGATACAGTTGCACCATGTCAGTTTCAGTTATAACGAGCTGAGCGTACTTGAGAAGGTCAGTCTCCGCGTGGAGCGCGGCGAATTTGTGTTTCTCGTCGGTCCAAGCGGTTCCGGGAAAACGACGCTGTTGCGGCTGTTATATGCTGATTTAGATCCGGTAGGCGGTGATCTGAGTGTAGTTGGACAACAACTTGCGAGGTTAGACAAAATCAGTTTACCTTACTTTCGGCAGAAGATAGGACTCGTCTTTCAAGATTTCAAGTTCTTGGAAGACAAAACAGTTCGAGAAAACTTGGCGTTACCCCAACGGCTGATCGGTTCCCCACCGCAGTTGATTAAGGAAAATGTAGATAAACTTCTGAATCAGATGGGACTCTATCACCATCACAATGCGCTTCCAGCAGAAATATCGGGCAACGAACGTCGACGGCTTGCTATAGCGAGAGCCATTATCAACAATCCTTTGTTATTGATTGCGGACGCTCCGACAGAAGGCTTGGATTTACGCCTTTCGCTTGAGGTGATGGCACTTCTTGATGCGCTTAACTTTCAGGGCATGACTATTTTCGTCGCCACGAGCGACCGCGCACTTGCTGAGAAATGTAATAAGCGGATTATTGAACTACGGGATGGTGGCATCCATTAAAAGAATGGCTGTCAGCCATCAGCAGTCAGCAGTCGGTAAAGAAGTATTCGGATTATCGGAAACCTCTTAACTGAAAACTGACGACTGATTACTATTAAAAATATGCGTTATCGCCTTAACAATGCCATATCCCATATAGCGTGTGCCGGTAGTGCGAGTGTGATGAGTTTCTTCGGCATCGGATTCATCACCGTTTTACTTGCGACCTTACTGTTGAATCACGCGTTTATCTTCCAACAATCTGAGTTTAAAAGCCACGCGCCCACCCTTATCGCGTTTCTGAAAGATACCGTTGATGAATCCAAAGGACGCACCTTGGTCAGCCAGATAGAGAAAAGTGGGCAAGTGCTTGCTGTCAATTATACCTCGAAAGCGGAAAGTCTCACACACGGTGAAACCCAATTTCGGGATTTAGGTATCCTCATTCGGGAAGCATTTGCGGAAACCAGAGGCGTAAACCCATTTCCAGCATCCCTCAAAATTTATGTTGACGAAGCGTTAATAACACGCAAAACATTAGAGCAGATTGTGTTGGATATTAAGGTTCACGACGAAATTGAGGATGTACTTTTGACGGGGCAAGGACAGTTGAAGGACCGCTTGCGCGATTCAGAGCGTACAACGCTCATCGCTATCGGCGTAGCAGTTATCCTTATCTGGTTCATTATCGATTCTGTTATCAACAAAACAGCGATTGCCCGTGCGGGTGAGATAGCCCTCATGAAACTCCTCGGCATGCCACGCCGTTATCTCTTCACTTCCTTTATTGTTCATGGACTTTTCCTTGGCGGTTTTGGCGCATTGTGTGGACTTGGCTGTTTTTACGGGATGTTTTATATATTCAAATCTCAATTAGGGACTGTTGGCTTCCTTCCTTTTTATCAATCTATCTCAGTTGTTGCGGGTGGCATGGTAATTGGATTCCTTGCCAGTTCTGTTGCACACTGGAAATTTGCATAGTGTCCACGCCTATCACGCAAGCGCAACCGGGGGTTTCATCCGTTACCGGGAAAAGGTGGTTGCGCCGAATATACGGCACGAACATTTTTGGACCTTATGCCCTAACCCAACCGCAAGGAAAATTAAAATATGACAAATCGTGAGATTAGTGATGTATTCCAAGCTATCGGATATCTTCTACAAATTCGCGGTGAAGATGATTTTCGCGCTCGGATTTATGATCGGGCAGCCAATATAATTGAAGAATTTCCCGATGAACTGGTTTCCAAAGATTCACAACAAGACACACCGAGTTATAATAGGAAAGCCGTAGAAAAACTCCGATCAACTCCCGGCATTGGGAAAGCCATTGAAGCCAAAACCGTCGAAATTCTGGAAACCGGACGCTGTAAATTCTATGATGAACTTACGGCAGAAACGGGGACAGAGATACTTGAATTGCTCAAACTTCGCGGGCTTGGTGTAAAAACCGTTGGGAGATTCTATCGCGAACTCGGGATCAGGAATCTTGATGATCTCCGAGCATTGATTGAGAGCGGACAGATTCGGCGCATGAAAGGCATCGGGCGGAAAACGCTCAAAATGATCAATGAAAGCTTGGCATTTCATACAGCACAGAGAAACAAACGTCCACTTGGGATCATTTTACCTACTGCCCAAAACATCTTCGAGCATCTAATACCGTTGCTAAATAACGGATGGATAAAACGCTACCAATTTACAGGAGATTTACGGCGGCATGAAGAGATGTGTCAAAGTGGAGCGTTGATTGTTGAATGCGAAGACGAATCGGCGTTTCAGGTTGAAAATGGGATTACCCGTGATCCACTACAATCACTTCTTGAGTCCCTAAACGCTATTAAAGCGACGCAAACCCAAGTCGTTTTCAAAACAGATGGTCAAATTCAATATGTATATGATAGCGATAGTGGTTCTCTTATTGATAAAAGTCAGCGCGAATCAGCAGATGATATCCGAGATACGCTCCCCGTGATTCAATTCTATATTGACCGTGATTTTCCGGTGTCTGTCTATCTGTGTACTGCTGCCAGATACCAAGCAACGCTTTTCTTAACGACAGCGACGAACGCACACTTTAGCGCGCTTCCTGAGAGCGATTTTCTGGATCCGACCCGTTTTTGGCACGCAACGCGTGATATGACGGAAGTCGAAATTTATGAAAAACTCGGACTCTCTTATATCCCATCAGTGCTTCGACAAGACGGTCTGTCAGTCCCAGCTGCGAAAGCGGGTACTTTGCCAACGCTCGTTGAATTTGCTGACTTACGAGGCGACTTACACGCGCATACCGATTGGAGTGACGGACGCTATACGCTCCAAGAGATGGTAGCGGCAGCGAAAGCGGAAGGGCTTGAATACTTTGCTATCACCGATCATTCTGTCTCCTCCACCGTCGCAAACGGTTTGGATCGTAAGCGGCTTCTGGAACAGGTGACACGGGTTCGCGAATTGAATGCAGAAGTAGAGGGTATCACAGTCCTCGCGGGTTCTGAAGTAGATATTCGGCGGCACGGCGATCTGGATTTCCCTGATGAAGTTTTGGCGCAGCTTGATATCGTCGTTGCCAGCGTTCACAGCCATTTCACGCTAACCGAAGCGGAGATGACGCGACGCATCCTTCGCGCGATTGAAAATCCGTTCGTCAACATCATCGGTCATCCGACGGGCAGAATGCTCGGACGTAGGCCGATGTATCCGCTGAACCTTGAAGAGGTCATTGCCGCTGCAGCGGAAAATAGCACAGTATTGGAGATTAACGGATCACCGAGCCGATTGGATCTCGATCCTGAATTTGTGCGTATGGCAAAAAAAGCAGGTGTGCTATTGGCAGTCAATACGGATGCCCACGATATTGGACTCTTCGCACGCCGTCAATTTGGATTAAATGTCGCCCGTCGCGGATGGTTGACAAAAGCCGAAGTTATCAACACCTATACTTTAGAAGAATTACGAGAGAGGTGTGGTATCGGCTTAGAAGCCCATAATTAGGAAGTTTCCAACGCTGCAAGTTGGGTCAAATGCCAATTCGGGTCCTCTAACGCCTCATAAACGACACCACCTTCTGCCTTGTCAGGCATCGGAAGTCCGAGTAGATAACAGAGTGTCGGTGCCACATCAACAACACGAACCTGCCGTTGGAGGGCAACCCCTTGCCGAACCCCGGCACCCGATAGAATAAATGTAGAATGTTGTCCGCCGATCCCGAAACTCACGGAAGGTAACTGCTTGCCGTGCGCGCCATCAAACTCGGGTTGAAGCGCATAGACGACATCGCCGACTAACTCTCCATGTAGATTGAACATCTCTGCATCTGCCCGTGTTACGGCTAAGGTAAACGGATGTCGTCCGGTCTTCGCGTCCTTATAGGTGTGCAGTGCTGCGATAAGTTCACGTTGTGTTGCTTCATAATCTTCAGGGGCAACGATTCCATCAGGTTCACGTCCTGCTAAGTTGATGAAGATATGGACTAATCCGACATTGACTGCCCGTGTTTGCGTCCAGTCTATTTCCCCATTTCCGTCTTTAACGATGAACCCAGTCTCTTCCAACACTTCTTCGATGTCTACGGCACGGAATTGGTTAGGTGTTCCGCCGTGGTCGGAACAGACAAGAACAACGGTCTCTTCATCTGCTTGTTCCATTATTTGTCCGATCATTCGATCTACAGATTCATACGTGCGTCGCAGCCCTTCACGGCATCTGTGAATTGTCTCAGGCGCTGCGCCACTGATTTCGTCCGCTTGACTGAGGAAGAAATGACTTGCGTAGTCGGGTGCGTGGCTTTCCACCATTAGCACATCCCAGTCGTTGTTGGTTGCGAGGTGCGTCGCGACATCGGCGAGCCGTTGGTGATGGTAATCAAGCACTTCAAAATAGGTATCGTCGTCCATTTGCCCGAGTGCGTCGCGGGCGGGGTTTTGGAGGAATGAACCGATTTCGGTGTCAATCGTGGTAGCGATTGTATCAGGGACTGTGTATCCTTCTCTCGGCCAAATCTGGGGTACGAAGAGTTCAAAAGCGTCTGCTGCCGGCGTGAGCGTCACGAGTTTCATCCGGACGTAACCCTCCACTTCCGTTGCATCAATCTCAAACGAATCCAGCCACCAGTCGCTCCATTCACCGGGACCCAGATCTGCAACAGCGTCGTCTCCAGATCGGCTCCGACAGACTCGCACTCGGTCGTAGCCGTTATCACCGGAGGCGTAAATCAACCCATAAAAGGGTTTAGGAACGCGCCCAGAAGTGTCGGAGGGTTCACTTTTAGAATGAGCGGAAGGCATCACATCTTCTCTACCGCGTGCCAAGGGTTGAATCGTAAGCTGAACTTCTCGCACAGGCTCTGTGGAATCAGGCAAAGCCTCCCATTCCCCATCGGCAATCGGTTCAATCGTGACGGGATCAATGTGGCGAACCCCCTGTAACGCGCTCGGATCGAGTGTCTCAGGATCACGCTGTCCACCGATGGGGCGAGCTGCCCATTTTCCTGCAACAAACAGATGATAGCCTGCGACCTGATGGTGGTTCGAGACACCGGGTCCTGTGCCTTCAACCTGAATACCGGTTTTGACGGTGGGGGGCCAAGACATTTCCCATTTCACCAAGATCGGTTTCCCACCCACCCGTTCTACGAGGTTCCAGATGTATTCGGATTGACACAAACCTGTATTAATGCCCCATACCGATTTATCAAGACGTTCCCCTACAGCACGAATGTTAAAATCCATTACCTGATGTGTACCGGGCCATGAACCGGTAGAGAGCGCGGTCCATCCTGGCGGCGTTAAAGTCGGGAAAACACCGATCATCGGTCGATAAACGCCGGTTTGGAGCAACTTCGCCATATACGGAGCATGTCCCCAATCAATCATGTTTTTCACGAGTTCCATGCTCGCGCCATCCATTCCGATAATAATCGCGCGTTTTGCTGGGGCAAGTCGTGTTCGCTTGGTTTCCATAAAAATTCCTTTCATATTTGTAGGAGCGAGTTCTACCCGCGATCTTCCGATTTACATGAAGAGCAGCGCGTAGACTGGTTAGAACGGGTAATACCAGAACACCAACGATTCAAGAGTAACATATAGTCTGTCCATACCACTATCCTTGCCAAGAGATAGCGTGAAACCCAACGCTCTGGTGTGAAGTTTCCAAGTATAAAGTTGGGTTTCGCTATGTTTCTGATGTTATATGTGGGTACATAGCGTTGAGATATTTTGCGTTACCGTCGTCCCTTTTCTGAATTCCGCTCTACCCAACCTACGTGCTGGGAAGAGGGATAGGGTGATATTGCTTCGCAGTGAGGATAGAAAACCTGTCTACTAAGGTATACGTTGGATGTAGATGTCGTAGTCTGCGCCGCGCGCGTCGCTCCAAACTACGATTGCCGCGCCACCGTCTGTAGATACAGCCTGCGGCGTAATTTGTTCTTTAGGGGCATGACAAACAGGGATACCGTTGATTTCCCAAAGTGGTTTTCCATCGGCATCGAGCCGCTGCGCGTAAATTGCATCCTCGGTTGAATCACCAAAGTCTTCGCGATAGTCCAGCCAATAGATGATAGTTTCCGATGGCTGACCAGTCGCCACGATTTGTGGAAGACGTTGGACCCCCGCTCCGGTACAGACAGGCATACCCCCTTGTTGGAACTGAGCGTTTTCATCCGTCCACATCGCTTCGCCAACCCCATTAATACGTTGGGCATAGATGTCAGCGAAAATATCCCGTTCATCCCACCATGTAACGATGAAACCGCCGCTTCCATCGGGAATACAGGACGGTTGCTGTTGGTTGACACGTAATTCGCAGATTGGGATGCCGTCCTTTTCCCATAACGTATTTCCTTCAGCGGTTATGCGTTGTGCAAATAACTGTGCGGTCGTATAAAAATTCGGATCATTCCGATAGTCCGACCAGACGAAAAATACGCCACCATTTCCATCGCTGACGGCAGCTGGAGCACCTTGATTGCCGATTGCCGTACAGACAGGAAGCGGACCACTTTCTGGGGCATCGACTGCATTCCACATCGGATTCCCCTCTGCTGACAGCCGTTGCGCGAAAATGTTCCAATCTGGCGTGCTAATGTCCCACCATGCGAAAATAGCACCGCCTTGTCCATCGGCGATCAAAACGGGGTCATACTGATCACCCTCGCCACTATAGACGGGTACACCGTTCGCTTCCCACAGCGGTTTTCCAGTATTGTCGATTCTTTGCGCATAAATGTCTTGATTTCCGTTTCGCCAATCTTCCCACACAACGATTACACCGCCTTTACCATCAGCAATCGCGTTCAAATCGTCTTGCAGTGTTGGATGCGTACAGACAGGTATCCCTTCAGGATCCCACAATTTGTTGCCGTTTGCATCGATGCGTTGTGTGTAGCTATCCTGATTCCCGTGCCGGGTGTCGCCCCAAACGAGGATAGCACCACCCTCATCATCGTTGACAATTAGGGGCCAACTTTGTGAGGAAGGTAGGTCGCAGATCGGGATGCCGTTCGCTTCCCAATGGGTGTCCCCTGTTGTACTGATCCGCTGCGCGAAAATGTCGCGGTTCGCGTGCCGAGCATCACTCCACGCGACGATAGCACCGCCCTGTCCATCGGTAACAAGCACAGGAAAGTGTTGTTCGTTCTGCGCTGTGCATAACGGAAGATTTTCTGTTGCTGAGGAGGACCATTCCGCGCTTGCTGCCTCTATTACAATAAGTACAGAAAGGATAGTGAGAATGAAACATATCGAAAATTGTAGGAGAGAACCGCGATGTGAAGGCGTGCCAACAGTATCACATAGAGGATGAAGAAAATAATTCATTTTATTACAAAGGGTGTCAGTTAAGAGCCTACTTGTAACGATCATCCCAAACTTGGTGGATCCCAAGCAGTGGTGAATTGTTACAGGGAGATCTCTTAACCCAAGACTGATGACTGATAACCGACAACCATTTCAGATGAGCAATTCGTCTCCGATTGGAAAGAACTGGTCGGCGATTTGTTGTAAATCCATGGAGGTATTGTGTTCAAAAGCGACGACCTCCACACGTTTATCTTGTTGTTTGATGAGTTCAGCAAGCGGGCAAAAATCGCCATCGCCGCTTGCGAGAATGACGACATCTAATGAACCGAGCATTGAGACGACATCCACTGCGATTCCGACATCCCAATCACCTTTTGCCGATCCGTCGCCGCGCAACCGCAAGTCTTTACTTTTAATCGTATAACCGTTGTGTTCAAGAAGGGATAGAAAACTGGATTGATTGATTTCGGGTATTTGGACGACATAGGCATAGGCGACCATGAGGTACCGCGGTCCGACTATTAAATCGAGGAGTTTGATATAATCGACTCTGCGTCCAAAGCGGTCTTTAGCGGCGTAAAACATATTTTGCACATCAACGAACACACCAACGCGGGGCTGTTCAGTTGTTAGGTTGTGGCGGCTCTCACCTTCAGTAAGTTGCTGTGTATCCAGATAAGCGAGCGTTTGACGGATCTGATTGAGCGCCCCTCGTGCAGCTTGATGGCAATTTTCCAAGACATCAAAGTGGCTGTCAAGTGTCGTTTGAAAATCTTCAAGCCCTTGATGCCCTTTGTAAACTGCCTCCTCAACTAACTTGAGATCGGTAGTGAATGCCTCCTTGGCTGCCTTAACCTGTTCATATTCCCTTAGCTGTTCTGTCATTCGTTCTTTTTCGGCGAGAAGGTGTCCGCGTTCGTCTGCCAGTTGCTGTAACTCAGCGGTGTCGTCAATATATTGTGCTACCTGTTCACGGAGTATGTGATTTTCCTGTTCGAGAGCCTTCAGTCGTTTTTCATTTCCATGATTTTCCTCCGCCTGCGTTTTCAAGCCCTTGTTTTCCTCCAACAGAAAAGCGCGTTGTTGATCTAATCGGTCGTGCTTTTGCTCCAGCGAGGTATAGTCTGCTTTAGAGTCTGCCAGTTGTTGTTCAAGGTGCTCGATTTCTCGATCAGGCACCTTCGGCTTTTGTTCTTCGCTTACTGTGTTGTAGGCGTACTGAGGGTTTCCATTTTCTTCCAATTGGTCAATATCTTGAGAGGTTCCGCTTCCATTTGTATGTGCTATTTCTATAGATTCGTATGTTGTGTTGAGAAGTTTGTAACCGTGCTCAACGACTGCAGTGCGTGTGTCGGTGAGAAGTGCCCAGACGACTTCGCCAAAATCGCCGCCTTCTATGAGGACATCGGACGTTCTGAAAAACGTTTCGATTTCGGAAATTTCCATGTACCCGACTCGGGAAATTGCGGCTTGTGCCTTTTCAGTAAGAAATTGGTTAACTAATGCATTGACTGAAGTTTCTGGGTTTTTTAGTTCAGCTTTCGCCGTGCCGACGACACCCAAAAATATATCGGTTAAATTGATGAGGAGTTCTCGTTTTGATAAGGCATACAGCCGGTCCACATCGAGTACGATGCCGGTAGAGGCACTTAATTGAAAGATCTCCCTTTCATTTAAAAGTAGGTCCAGAAACCATGTGAGCTGGTCCCGCTGTATATGCTTTAAATTTGGGTTTAACATTATTATACTCCTACTTTTCACAGCAAGCATAGTGCCAAGCTGCGCTGAAAATGGTAGGTTAAATTTTAATGATTTTTTCCTGTCCTTGCTTTACACTGCGTGTTGCGTTACGTGTGTCAACAACGAGTTGCGCATGATCAACGATCCAGTCGTAGTCTATGACCCCGTGATCGGTTAAGATGACAACGCAATCAGCACTTTCTACCAGATTTACTGTTAGAGGTTCCGAGTGATAAGTCGTTCTGTCATCAAGAGACAGGTTTTTTATATAGGGGTCATGATATAGAAATTCCGCTTTTTTGTCAAGAATTAAACGAATTACTTCAAGGGCGGGCGATTCGCGAATGTCTCCGATGTCCTTTTTATAGGCGACCCCTAACATTAATAATTTCGCGCCATTCAAGGGTTTGCGCTGAAGGTTGAGGGCATGAATGATTTTGTCTAACACGTATTTCGGCATTTCACTGTTAATCTCAGTAGCGAGTTCAATGAATCGGGCGTGGTACTGATACATCTGTGCTTTCCATGAGAGATAATGCGGATCAATTGGAATGCAATGTCCGCCAAGCCCAGGACCTGGATAAAACGGCATAAATCCGAACGGTTTTGTGGCAGCGGCATCAACGATTTCCCACACGTCCAGATCCATCCGGTCACAGATAAGCGCGACCTCATTAATTAAGCCGATATTGACACTCCGAAACGTGTTTTCGAGCAGTTTCACCATTTCAGCTGTTCGGGGCGAAGAGACTGTGTGTATTTTATTGATGAATTGCGCATAGAAAGTTTTCGCAACATGGGTACATTGCGGCGTGACACCTCCAATAATTTTCGGGGTGTTTGTCATGAAGTAGGTGCTATTTCCCGGTTCAATCCGTTCCGGTGAGTAGGCGAGATAGAAATCACGTCCTACCTGTTTAATGTCGGGGGATGTGTTTTCACTGGAAGGCGCTTTGAGTTTCGGCAACAAGACCTCTTCGGTTGTGCCAGGATAGGTGGTGCTTTCGAGGATAATCAGTTGCTCAGGGTGGAGATATTGCGCAACTTGTTCTACTGCAGCAATGATAAACTGCATGTCGGGGGTTCGGTTTTCACCCAAGGGGGTTGGCACACAGATATTAACTGTGTCTAATTCTCGAAGCACGCTAAAGTCTGTTGTTACCTGAATCTGTCCGGACGTAATAAGCGGTGCAAGCACTGCGTTCGTAACATCGGGGACCTCGGAGATGCCTTGTTTCAAGCGTTCTATTTTTTTTGAACAGATATCGATGCCTGTAACTCGAAACCCTGCATTCGCAATAGCGACCATAAGGGGCATTCCCACATATCCGAGCCCAATAACGCCAGCGCGTGCTGTCCGGGTTTCTATCTTTTTAACTACCATTTTTTAATAACCAACGCGTTGCTGTGTAAAGATTGGTGAATATTTTTTTAGGGCGGGATTCGTTCTTATCCGCACGCCAACCCGATTTAGTGTTTATATAGTGGTAATAACTCTCCTGTCCAAGTCCGGTTAAAACAAGAAACGTTGTGACACCTGCGCGTTGTCCTGCCTCAATATCCGTAGGCACGTCGCCGATAAAATAGGCGGTTGACAGGTCAATGTTGTGTTCCCGTGCAGCGCGTATTAACATACCGGGTTCCGGTTTTCGACACTCACATCCTGCATCGGGGTGGTGTGGACAGTAATAAATAGCGTCGATTGTACCACCTGTTTTTTCAATTTCAGCAATCATTCGGGAGTGGATATCCGCCAAATCCTCCTCTGAATAGAGGCCTCTTCCAATTCCGGCTTGATTGGTTATCCCGATGATTCGATAACCGCTCTCTGTTAATTCTCGGATTGCTTTCTGAGCGTTTGGAATGAAGTCAAATTCCGTCCATTTCTTGACGTAACCTTTATTGGGTGGATTCCGGTTGATAACGCCATCCCGATCGAGAAAAATAGTCTTCATCTTTCAATTGCGTTCAGCAGCTCCTTGGGGGTGACCGTTGCACAGCCCATCTTACCGACAGCAATCCCGCCTGCCAAGTTAGATAACATAGCAGCACTATGAAACTCAGCATCCGCCGCGAGCGCAAGCGTGAAAGCCGCGACAACTGTATCCCCTGCGCCTGTAACATCTCTTACGATGTTTGAATGTGGTGGTAGATGTTTCACTTTTACGGTTCTGTCTGCATTTCGTTGAAACAGAGACATTCCGTCCGCATCGCGTGTAATTAGCAACGCTTTGAGCGATAACCTGTTCAAGATTTCCTCACCCACGGCAACAAGATGTGACACATCTGCGATTTCTTCATGGACAGCGGCAATTGCCTCTTTATAATTCGGTGTGACGGCGGTTACGCCTTCATAGTACCAGAAGTTATTTTGCTTAGGATCAACGATAATTGGGATACCGTAGGACGCAGCATGTTTCATAACGCCCTTGATCAGCTGCGCCGTGACCACCCCTTTATCGTAATCAGCGAAGATAATGGCATCACTTGTCGATAATTGAGAAGCGACTGTGTTCAGTAGGTGTTGTCGTATCTGGGGCGAGATTTCCTGTTTAGATTCCCTGTCGATGCGGAGCAGATGATGCCCAGAATCCCATTCTCGCTCTGCGAGCGGCGTGGCGGCGGCATGGGCAATGACACGTGTTTTGGCACTTGTGGGTCGCTGGGCATCGGTACAGACCCCCGTGGTATCAAGCCCGATCTCGGTTAGCATCTGGACTAACTTTTCGCCTTCCCTGTCCTTACCGATGACCCCGACCAAGGTTGCGTTACCGCCTAAGCTTGCGACATTCTGGGCGACATTCGCCGCACCACCACATCCGGTCTTCTCTGTCTGCGTCTCAAACACAGGAACAGGGGCTTCGGGCGAAATTCGTTTCACATCCCCCCAAATATATGTGTCCAGGATGACATCGCCGATAATCATGACCCGCTTGCCTTGAAGTTGTTCAAAAACGGCTTTTAAGTTCACAACATTATATTAGCATAAGTCGGTAGGTTAAAGCAACAAACATTAAATAGTCATGAGCAATCGGCAGTCAGTAATCAGTCAGGCGGATAGACACAATTCACGGAGGTTTCACGGAGAATTTTCTAAGGTCAGGCGGTACGCGGGTTCGTGAAACGCAAAATATCCATTCTCCGTGAAAATACGGAATGATAAATTATATTTAACGGAATATAATTTTTTCTGACTAAAGTTTGGACAATTTTTACGCAATAAACAGGCCGTTTCTATAGACATACCGCCTCTACGGGGCTGCGTATGTGTTTGTGTCTGTAACACTCAGAGAATCCGATCGTGCTTTTTTCAAGAGAAACCAAAGGATTACAATCACATAACACTGATGACAATCAACAACATTTTTTAAAGGAGATATAGACTGTTGGCAACTAAAGATGATTAAGGAAGTAGCCACATTGCGTTTTTTTATCGTAAAATCCACAATCAACATCAACAGGGTTGATTTCGGGAGGTATCATTGCGTGAAAGTGAGAACGAACGTTAAAATAATCATCGGTGTCGTTGTTATGCTTGCTGCTGGATTCTTTGGGTTTCAAGTCCTGAAACTTCAATCACCGGACATAGAAGAAACAAAACTCATAGTTAAGGTCGTCGAGCCGGAGCGTCGGCAAATCACTATATCTCCTTTTGACAATCAAGTTTCTGAAACTGTAAGGGAAACACAACAAGAAGGCGCGAACATTGAGTCGCTTGAGATAGAAATGACACCTGTTCCAGAGAAGGTGCCTACGGCTCAGAGCAGCGATGATGAAATCAGAGAATTTCAAGCATGGCTTTCTTCAACCCTTGAGCAGGTGGATACGCTTGCGGAAATGGAAGCGAAGGATTTCAATACTGAAGATAATGAACCCGATTACGATATAGAGAAATCCGTGATAAAGTCCGTGATTGAGGACCAATGGAAGAATGGTCTCGAATCTTACGATATTGAAGGGTATATGTCGGCGATATGGGAAGACGATTTCTTCTATACCAGCGACATGGGCACACCCGATGATCCAAATGACGACCTGATATTTCGAAGCGGTCAGCAGGAACGCGAGGGGACATTGAGAATGTTCGATACATACCAAGATATTGCGCTAAGTCTCTTGCCACATGGAGACATTGAATTCTTGAGTGAGACGCTTGCGATGGCTGACTATAATTACGGACTCAAGCTTGCCTCTACGCAGTATGGGGTATCTTATCCATCAGGGCGCATGGTTTTCGTTTTAGAATTTCGAGAAAATGGGGGGTGGCGCATTCTGGAATGGTATGACTATGCGACACCCGATCCGTAAGAATTTTGTACGTTTGAAGTTGAGGAACCTTTAGAAAAAGAAGAGATACTTGAGAACAAGGCATGAAACCAATTGAAATTGTCCAAACTATAGTTACTTTTAGAGGATACTTAATTATGTTCAGGATTTTCACAAAAGCCATTGGCGTACTCATCTTACTCATAGGTTTTATGGGGTGTGGGGACGCTGACAAACGTGATCTGGTGTTACCTGAGGAACTCTTTCAAATTAATAAGGTCTTAAACCAATGGCGACAAGGTTATGAGACGGAAGATGTTAACACTTATATCGAGACCTTCTGGGAAGCCGGTTTCCTCTATGTCTCCGATATGGGAACAGATGGCGATAAAACAGACGATTTGGAGTTTGATGACATTCGACAGGAACAGGATGCCGCGACTCGGGTCTTTGAGCGATTTCAGGATATTGAGATAGAACTCTCTGTCCCGCCAGAGATTTCTATGAACGAAGATGGCACGCAGGCAGAAGTACGGAATCACTATAGAATCCAACTTTTTATCTCCGATGGACACTCGCTTGAGGGTGGCTTTAGTGGTGTGTATGCTGAAGGTGACAATCTCTTTATCTTTGAAAAAAGAAATGATGAATGGCGTATCGCTGAATGGCATGACGAAGCCTTTAGCGAGGAAGAAATTCGCGTTGCTAATAACCTATAATGCGTATAGATTCATGGTTCTCCGAGGGGTCTCTATATTTCGGATTTCACTATAAATGCCTTCTGTCAGTGGGATTTCACTTGAATTTTGGGGAAACATTTGTTAGAATATTCAGCAGTTTGAAAGAATTAATAAAGGATCCGTTTCTTAAAACCAACAAAAATGCAAAATCTGCAAAAAAGGGTTAATAGTGAATTTTCATGAATAAATCTTCTTTAGGAAAAAAGTTTTTTGGTGGCGTTTGCGCCAAATGTATTAGCAGCCCGAAACTTTCTGTTAACAGTTTTTTACTATTTTTCCTGAGTGTGTTACAACTGAGTTTTCCCGCATTTATTTTCGCCGCGGATCCCCCCACCGAAAATCCAGTTATCGACACAGAAACAACACCAAAAGACGCAAAGCCCTCGGAATTATCTACATATAAATTGCAGGTTGGAGACAGTTTTGTTGTCACCGTAGACGGTTATCCTGAATATAGCAAAGAGCGGATTCCTGTGCCGGTCCAACAAGATGGTTATGTTTCCTATCCGTTGATTGGTCTCATTAAGGCAGCGAATCTCACGGTTTCGGAACTGGAAGCGCAGATGCAATCCGCTTTTTCAAAGCACCTACCGACAGCACGCGTATTTGTAACGCTCATGCGACCGAAACGGACGATTCTTGTGTTCGGAGCGGTTGAACCCCGCCCACGTGGAAATCTTCATGCTTTTGAAGTCGGACAGGTTTATCTGCTTCAAGCACTCGCATCCGCTGGCATCAACTATGAAGCTGCGGATCTCACCGACATCTCCATCTGGCGAGATGGGAAACTGTATAAAAAAATTGATTACCTTCAACTCCTCAGTGCTGGCGGTCCCGATATCCCATTGAAGGATCATGATACGATCTTTGTTCCGTCTGTTTTTCAACAAAGACCTATACGTGTTATAGGTGCGGTAGTGGCACCGGGTGTTTATCCTATAACGGCACCGCAAGTGCCGGCAACGCAGGTGCTGAAAATCGCAGGCGGTTCCAGAACCGATTTCGCGAACTTGCATAAATCAGAAATCATCACCAATAAAGAGCGGATTTTAGTCGATCTCGCCGCTGAGAATGTTGAAGCGATGATGGGACCGGGAGATACGTTGTATGTGCCGTTGGCGGAAGCCAAAATAAGCGTTACAGGTGCAGTCGAGAGGCCTGGACAATATGTGATTACCGAACCAACGCCTCTCGGACAAGCGATTGCGATGGCAGGTGGCTTTGACGAAGAAAGAGCAAACCCAAGGAAGTGTCTGCTAACACGGGCGGATGGCACAGAAGAAGAACTGAACTTCGATCAGGTCCACTCAGAAGTTCACCTGAATCCAAAGGATCAGCTCCGAGTCCGTGAACGGATGCGTTTAGATTGGCGGGTTATAACCTTTGCAACGTCATTTGTAAATCTGCTTGTCACTGTCCTACTCAGGTACAATTAGGCGGGTTGTCCGTCGTCAGTTAAAGAGGTTTTCTGTATGCGATGAGTCTTTAGTACCGCTTGATACCTTTCGTCAGTAATGACAGTTACCAATAACCAATCAAGAATTAACCGCAAGCCTGCGTAAACGAAGTGGCGCGCAGCCCAGGAGCAATCAACTAAAAAATGTCAGAGACAACCCATAAACACTTTGAAGAAATCAGAGAAATTCGATTATCAGACTATTTTTGGATCCTCTTTCGGCATAAATGGAGTGTTCTTTTCATTTTTTTGTTGTCCGTTTTCGTTGCGTTTCTCATAACCGATCTCACCGCTCCGATTTATCAATCTGAAACAACACTTCGCACCTTAGATGGACAACCTACTCCTTCGTTACTTTCACAGTTGCCTATATCAGGATTATTGGGTAGTACATCGTTGGGGGCTTACGCTGCACAGATACAATCGCGCGACTTTGTGATTGCGCCTGCCGTTCGCGAACTTAGAGCGGAGGGCCTGCTCGATCCCTTACTTGTGCATCGTGGGCGTATTGTGGTGTGGCTGGCGGATTTGTTAAATATTAAACTTGACCCCGATGCAACGGAACAAGGTGATCTTACCCTCATGGAATGGGAAGATTTCTTCGTGAAAACCCTTATCGACGAGCAGTTGAAGGTCGAAGAAACGCCGGATGGTAGCGTAATTACCGTTACTGTTCAACAATCAACTCCAGAACGAGCACAGAATTTAGCGAACAGAATCGCTACAGTATTTCAGGCGGCTGTTGAGGCGGAAGCCGCTGAAAGAATGGAGTGGTGGGAAAAGCCTCTCCCCCAAGTGATGCTGAATCAGACAAGAGATAGTCTCACAAAGGCTGATGAGGCGCTCTTTAAATTTCAACAAGAGTACCCAGAGATAACCTTAAATGCGGAGGGCGGGACACAAGCGCAAATCATTTTAGCACTGCAGGTTAAAGAAAATGAATTGATAGATCTCTTGGCAGGTGCTGAATTGAGACTGGCAACCTATCAAGCGGAATTAGACAAGTTGTCAGAAGAAGTCATCTCAGAAACGATTGCTCGAAATCCTTCACATTCCAAGTTACAAGATAGTTTAAACGAATATGAAATTGAGAGGGCGGAACTGCTTGGCAAATACGATGAAACTCATCCTGAAGTGACTGCGAAAGATAAAAAAATTAAGGAGACAGAGGCGCGTCTCGCTAAAGAGGAGAAGGAGATAAAAAGCACCACTTCCTCTTACAATCCGCTTCATCAAGCACTCACGGAGAAAGTAAATGAGACCCAAGCATCTATTACGAGTCTTAAGCAACAGCAAACGAATGTCGCTGCCCAAATTGACGCACACCACGCGAAACTCGGTAGTTGGTCAGACGAGCAGCTAACGTTCTATCGTCTTAAACGAGATGTTGAGGTTAACAACGCCCAGGTAGTCGCTTTGGAAACAAGAATGCGGGAGGCAGAAATTTTTGCCCAAGCACGCTCAGAAAGCATTAAGGTTCTGGATAAAGCACGAGCCCCCGAAGAACCGTTGAAACCTCGTCTAAAACTCAATCTTGCTCTGGGGGCTATGGCGGGTCTGCTGCTCGGCTTTACGTTTGCTGTTGCGAAAAATTACTTCGCAGATACATACCTCCGTTTAGAAGATGCTGTGCGTCAATTGGACGCACTCCCGGAATCTCCAAGTTTCCTTGGGGTCCTCCCTTCCATCAAAAAACGCAGTATGTACCGACTCCCACTCATTGTTCATGATGCCCCCCAATCGAGGCCAGCTGAGGCGTTTCGCGTGCTACAAGCGAAGCTACCGTTTCTGAATCCAAGGGCACCCGTGAAAACAATTCTTGTAACAAGTGCGACTCGGGGCGAAGGGAAAAGCACAATCTCTTCAAATCTCGCTGTTGCTCTGGCACAAAGAGGGAATAGCGTTTTGCTAATAGATGCTGATATGCGTCGTCCTTCACAACACACTACTTTTCCTGGCGTGCAACCGCCGGAAGTAGAAGATGCAGTCGAACCGTCTGACGCTGAATTTCCTATTGCACGCGTTGGTGCACGTAAGCCTGGATTGAGCGAGGCTCTCATCCATTTAAACGCAGAAAACGGGGAAGATGTGCTACGAGCGACGGTCAAGCAAACCGACATTCCTAATTTACACCTTATGCCGAGCGGCACTGTGCCGCCAAATCCGATTGAGCTTCTGAACTCGGAAATGATGACGGATTGGTTGGAACTTGCCAAATCGGAGTACGATGTGATTGTCATCGACTCGCCGCCGGTTCATGCTGTTGCTGATCCGATGATTTTGGCAAACATCGTTGATGCCATTGTCTATGTGTTTGACATCACAAAAACCCGACGGTTTGATATCTTGACTGGCATACGAAATTTGACGGAAGCCTTTCCAATGAAAGGGATCGGTGTGCTTTGCAATATGATCGATCCGAGGCATGCTAAATCCTACGGTTATTACAGTCGTCATGGCAGTTCCTATGGGCTTATTGATGAAGAATAGCCGTCGGTTTCCATCAGCAGTTAGCAAGAGGATCTTCTTAGCTGATAGCCACGTCTCTGACGACTGAAAGGATTTTTGGAAAAAATCCGACCTGACTGCTGACTACAATTCTACGATTTCATTTTTCCCAAACTCGCGGGTGGGCGTGATGTCCCTACCAATCCGGCGAGGACAACCATTGTTAAGATATACGGTAAACTGTTTAACAGTTGTCCTGGAATATTCCATCGGTTCGCGAGTTCTAAGGCGGTAGCAAATCCAAAAAGGAAACATGCTGCGGTGCCGCTCAGTGGTCGCCAATTTCCGAAAATGACAGCCGCGAGTGCGAGATAGCCACGTCCCGCCGTCATTCCTTTCGTGAAGTAATGTACTTCAGATGCTAAGAAACAGCCGCCGGTCCCTGCGAATATACCACTTAACAGAATCCCTAAATATTGCCATTTTGTTCGACTCAGGCTAAGGGCTGCGAGGGCTTCTGTTGATTCACCGGCTGCACGCAATCGTAAACCCCATGGGGTTTTAAACAGGAGGATGTGACTCACCACCATCAACACCGGCAGCAGATAGACGATGAAGCTGTAAGAACCGATAAGCGGTGCTTCCCAGTTCGGAAGGCCGCCTACCTGTTCGGGGATAGGTAGGATATATTCTGTAGTCCCTAATGCCAGAATATTGATACCGACCCCTGTGACAACCTGTTCAGCGTGGAAAGTAACCGTTGCAATAGCGTGTAATAAGGCTAATGCTAACCCAAAACCTATGCCGACAAGCAACCCAATCCATACTGAACCCGAAGTCTGTGTCCCGATAACATAACCGAAAGCCCCGATGAGCATCATACCTTCAAGGGCGAGGTTAATGATGCCGGCGCGCTCCGAATAAATCCCACCGAGTGCGGCGAATCCCAGCGGTGTCGCCATTCGCAAAGTACTTGGAATCAGTTCAAAAATCATATTTTTTTCGTGAGATGCTTTCTATGCTAACTAACCAGATAATTAGCATACCTTGACCTGCCAGAAATAAACCGCGCGGGACCTCCAGCAAAATTTCGATGTCCAACGCCACCTTGTTTAGTAATCCGAACAGCGTCGCTGCAGCTAAAATTCCAAAAGGATTATTCCTGCCCAAAAGTGCGACTGCAATTCCGGTGAACCCCCATCCTGATGAGAAATTATCCAGAAATCGATAGCGGTATCCCATGACCTCAGCAACGCCTGCTAATCCTGCCACCGCGCCGCTTAATGCCATTACCCATATTGTCACAGTACTCGGATTTATTCCGCCGTAAGCTGCAGCATCTCGCGCATTTCCTACCAAGCGGAGTTCATATCCCCAGCGCGTATATGTTAAGAAGACATAACAGCATACAGCGCATCCACAGGCGAGCAAGAAGCTCACGTTTAGTGGATTGCTTTGTGGGAGCAGCGGAAGCAAAGATGCCAACCTTGGGAGCTGCGCCGCTTCGTAGATTTGTGGGGTCTGTGGAATCATCTGACCCGGTTCTTGGTAGACGGATGTAACAAGGTAGTTCATCAGAGCGAACGCAATGAAGTTCATCATAATAGTATTGATAACTTCATGTGCCCCGTATCTTGCCTTTAAAAGACCCGGAATCGCGCCCCATCCAGCACCGGCGACCATCGCGCCGCCTATACAGAAGGGGACGAGTAGAAAAGGGGGGAGGTTCAGGTGTATACCTATCCATGCAGCAGCAAACGCTGCAACATAGAGTTGTCCTTCGCAACCGATATTAAACAGCCCGCTTTTATAGGCGATAGCGACGGCGATCCCTGTAAATATAAGGGGCGTTGCGTTAAACAGCACATAACCAAAGTCATCAAAACTTGCAAACCCACTGATAAAGATGATACGATAGAATTCCAGCGGGTCCTGCCCTCGTATCTGAAGCACAAGCCCACACAAAAGAAAAAAACCAACAAGCGCAAGGAGCGATGGTATAAAATTAAGGAGCAAATGTTTGGCTTGAGATGCCCTGTTTCGCAACAGCGAAGTGAACACGTTTTGAATATTCAAGGTTTTCTGGATGTCTCTGCTGAAATTTGACAAAAAGCCCCAAAACATGTTATCATACGTGATACTGGGGTTATTATCAATATACTCGTTAGTATAGCATAGGTACCGGATAAAAACAATTCATTCGTTAAGAGAAAGGCAGCAATGAGATCCCATGAAAGAAGATACAGCGAAATTCTCTCATCTTAAAAATAAACACGAAAATGAAAATGCAGCAACCGATCTTCCGACTGTTTTGGGTGGAACACCCGTCTTTGAAAAAACACCTGATGCGCCCTATCCGAAATTAGAACAATGGAGCCAGGTGACAGAAGAAGAGGCACAGGTTGTTTATGAGATGACCCTTCGGAACGAACTTTCTGGTGCATCCCCGACTGTTCAGGCATTTGAACGAACTTGGCGTGAACGGCATCAAACCCGGTTCGCATTGAGTCTTACCAATGGCACAGCGGCACTGCACAGTGCGATGTTTGGACTTGGTGTGGGTCCAGGCGATGAGGTTATTTGTCCGACGTATACATGGATGGGTTCAGTTACGCCAGCGTTGACCCTAATGGCAACCCCGGTTTTCTGTGAAGTAGACCCAAGGAGTTTGTTAATTGATGTAGCTGATGTTCTGCAGCGTATTACGCCCCGAACCAAGGCGATTGTGGCGGTGCATCTGTGGGGTAATGTGTGTGACATGGATGCGCTCATGGCACTCAGTGCGGAGACAGGTGTGCCGGTTATAGAAGATTGTTCTCACGCACATGGAGCCTCTTACAAAGGTGTACCGTGTGGAAGTATCGGTCATGCGGGTGCGTGGAGTTTGCAAGGCAATAAACCAATTAGCGGCGGCGAAGGTGGGATGCTGGCGACCAACGATGTAACGGTTTTTGAGAGGGCTTGTCTGCTCGGGCAAGTCAATCGTCCGGCTCACATTGTAGGAGACACAACGGACGGATTACGCTATACACACCTTCCACCTATGGGGCTGGGCGTTAAATTTCGCGCACATCCGTTGGCTATTGGTATTGCTTCGGTGCAGCTGAAGAAGCTTGATAAACTCAACGCAAATCGCTGGGACTATATACAGGAAATTTCCAACGGATTACGGGAGATTCCGGGTGTTTCTCCCATTGAAATTTATGAAGGTGTTGAGCCAGCCGGATTCTATGGATTTCCGATCCACTATCATGCGGAAGAGATGCATGGACTGCCGGCACCGGTATTTGCTGAGGCGCTCCGAAAAGAAGGAGTTTTGGCGAATAATAACCCTTATCCGCTTGTTGTTGGTGCTGGGGTGCCTGTATTTTCCGGGAGTATGCCGACGAATAGCAATCCGTATCCGCTCCTGCATACCTTGCCGCTTTTTACACACGGACTTGATATGTACATGGAGGGTCGCGGTGCGCTCTGCACCCATGAGATGGGTGGAGCGTTTGAACCCTATGCCCCAGGGGATTTTCCTGTGACCGAAAAAGCCTGTTCCCAACTCATATTCTTGCCGCTGTTGACAGAACCTGTAGCAGGTGCTGCCTCAGGAATTTTGGATGCTATCCGCAAGGTTTCTTTACATAGCCGTTTGATAAAAGATAAGTGCCACAGGTAAGGATATAGAATGCCAATAGAATTTTCATCTCGAACTCGATCCAAGAATATTGAAACTCTCAAGACACAACTGTTGGATGTTTTGGTTATTGGCGGTGGTATCGTTGGCGCGGGTGTAATTCGGGACCTGGCACTCAATGGCGGTATCAAAGCAGGTTTAATCGAGCAAGGTGATTTTGCGAGTGGAACGAGCAGTACGACGTCGCAGCTTGTTCACGGTGGATTTCGCTACCTTAAACACGATAGAGAACTCGTTAAAATGTCGCGTAAGGAACGCGAGATCCTCCAGCACATCGCCCCGAATCTTGTCAAACCGCTCCCTTTAGCTATTCTTTTCTACAAAGGTGATCCGTACCCATTGGTAGGCATACAAGCCGCTGCGTACTACTACAATTACCTTTCCAAAACAGATAAAGCGGAGAAATCGAAAGTAATTCGCGATCCTCAAAAGATTCAACATTTACTCGGTCCCGTTTCCACAGATACCCTAAAAGGTTGCGTTGTTATATGGGACAGCACTACTGACGATGCGAGATTAACCCTTGCAACACTCAAAGACGCGCATCGGCATGATGCTGTTATAACCAACTATGTCCGATTTCTCGATTTTGTCAATCAACCCGATACAATTGATAGCGGAGACCGTATATACACAATAGCAGCTGAAGATGTTATCTCTGGACAACGTTTTGAAATCTCCGCGCGAAAAATTGTATCAGCGACAGGTCCTTGGAGCGACCATCTATGGCGCAAAGACCCAAGTTACGACGGGATGCCGCGTCTGATAATGAAAAATGCCCAAGGCGCTCATGTCGTTTTACCAAGATGTGGGAAAGAAGACGCATCGGGTGCATACGGTTTAGTCATCTCTACGCAGTCAGAAATGCAAGAGGGCGGTAAATCTCGCGGTATCTTTATTTTACCGGGTCCTTACAATACCTCTGTCGTCGGCACCACTGAAACAACGCCAGAGGAAGATTTATCGTCGGTGCGCGCGTCAGCTGGTGAAGTGGCGTATCTACTTTCAGAAACGCAGCGAATTTTTCCAGAACAAACACTCAACAACGACGCTATTATCGCTACTTACGCAGGCACCCGTCCACTTATATCAGAAAGCCAACAACGGCGAGGATTTGAAAAGGACGATTTTGTTTCAAGAGATCACTTAATCACAGAAAGTCGAAGCGGCATAATGTATCTTTACGGAGGGAAACTGACAACGCACCGCCAGATGGCAGAAGAGACTGTAGACCACCTTGCAGCACTTCTAAACGTCCCGCGTGTCTGTAATACCGCCACGCGTCCGTTGCCGAATGCGGTCGGAGAGGCAGAAGCTACTGATGCGGAGCGTCTTGTTAAACGGTATGGCGAAGGGTATAGTGCTATTCAAAAGTTCATCACCGAGGACGCGACGCTTGGCGATCCAATAACGCCATCTCTTCCGTTCACAAAAGCGGAACTTCTCTATGCCTATTGGGGTGAAATGGCGATCACGCTTGAAGATTCTCTCTGGCGACGCACCCGAATCGGTTGGACACCGGGGCAAGGCGTTGATATAGCACCTCAAATTGCACAATTTTTAGGCGGGAAAAACAATTGGAGTGATACCAGAATCGCGGCTGAGGTCAAAGCATATACCGAACGTATTGAGTGGCTAAATTTTAATTTATAAAATGGGAAAATGATGGCAGAAAACTTATAGTAACGTGAGTTCGGAAAAAGATTTATGATTTCAGGGGGCCTGACACGCCTTGA
>CAZGAW010000021.1:0-48630 GCA_964523645.1 uncultured bacterium
TGTTCGATCACCGCGAGGCACCGGAACCGCGAACAGAGACAGAGACGATAGATGGGCGGACGATTCGGAGTTACGTCATTCCCGTGGTTCAAAAACGTCCTTCAGTAGGAGCACAACGGTAAATAAGCATCTCTATACACCACTGAAACCGAAGACATCCTGCAAAACATGACCTAGAGAATATTAGACATTATTAGGACTTACGCGGATCCCGGAATTTACTTTGTAGTTACGCTTTCGATCCACTACTATTTCCAGCAGCAAAGTCGGGAATCGGAGTTCCCTCCTACAAGAGATATTTGGTAAAGTGTGCAGGTCCGATTGGGCAAACTTGCAATGTTTTCACGAGGCAGGAAGAATTTGCTCAATAGCTGAAAATTAGCTTGTGGAAGTGAAATTCTCGTGTTTTTTAAATAAATTTGACATCTTTTATTACTTATGCTATAATTATAATATTATAGATTTAAATATATAATCATAGACATTAAAAAAGAAGGTGTCATCATGAGAAGAGGCAGATCAAGTATTCCACAAGACGTTCGAGAAACGCTTGGTGAAAATATTCGAAGGGAGCGCGTCATCCGAAAAATGACCCAAGCAGAACTTGGTAAGAAGATCGGCACATCACAAATGATGGTTTCCCGTTTTGAGAAAGGAAAGGATTCTCCTTCGGTGTGGAGATGCTATCGGATCGCACAAGTTTTTGATACCACTGTTGAACGCCTTTTGACTGAAAGGGCTCCCTTCTCAATCTGAATCCTTTAGGTTTGGATCCAACCCCGTTTCCTCGTGCTGGATGGAAAAAAAGATTTGACTTTTGCCCAAGAATGCGGTATAATTATGACAATAAGTATTAAATTATGCGATTTGATACTAAAAAGATGGTGTTGTGAAAAGCAGAATGCACTTGGCGAAGGTATTGATTAACACATAACTTTGAAGTAAGAATAGGGAGGTTTAGTCATGGAACTGAATGAAATGAACGGTTTTGATAGGGCTGGGAATCCAACTACAATTCGACTTCCGGTCCCTCGCATAGTAAAGCAAGCATTACTTAACTTGGATTATTCGCAAAATGCTCTTGAGAATCAAGATGCTGCACACCAGTTAGCTGAGCAGTTTTGCTTGTCTGAAATACAGAGAACTGTTGCGCGGGAAGATGGTGCGAAGCTTTGGCTTATGCAGGTAAATGGGGTGATCCAGTCCTTGGTGAGTGAAGGAAAATTGCTCCGGACGAAAACTGCTACGATTATTACCACCGATATGTTCAAAAGTATGGTGGTCGATATTCTTGAACAACTCAATTGCGACACTCGAGAAATTTTTGTGAACCGAGATTGTGACACAAATACTACTCTAATTGAGGTGAAGACTAATCATTTAAACTTCAGCTTAGCATTCCTAAGACCGGATACCGGAGTTTCGGATGATCTTGGTGCCAATCCTTTGTCACACCAAAGTTGACAGATATAAAGCTCGCGAGCACAGCTCGATCCTACAGGTTTCAAATCTATTGTAAGTATTTTAGCAGATAAAAAAGGAGCGAACCATGTTAACTATAGTTTCCCTTCAACGGACAGAGGGTCACGCGACACCTCTAAAAATCAATCGCTACCACATCAAGGTCGCAATTAACAACCAACTGACGAAAACGAAAATCGATCAAGTCTTCGTGAATCCAAACGATTTTGAAGTAGATGGTATCTATATCTTCCCAGTCCCGAATGAGGCATCGCTTTCGAACCTGGCCCTCTCGATTGATGGAAAACCAATAAAGGGAGAATTACTCTCTCAAGAGAAGTCACACGAGATTTATAGGTCAAGTGCCCGCTATGGTGGGAATCGGGCGATTCTGGAGCACATCGGAACGCGGGCGTTTGTAGTAAAAGTCCCTCAAATTCCAGCAAACGGTGAACGACGTATCCAATTTGAGTATTCTCAGATTATTTCCGTAGATAGCGACCTCGCTAAATACACCTACCCACTATCGCTCGCGAAATCGGCATCCGCACCGATCAGAAATCTTCTCGTTGAAATGGAGATTGAAAGCGAAGATGAACTCAGAACGGTTCTCTCACCCTCACACGAGGTCACCATTGATCGCGAGGACGATCGCCATGTTCGTCTCAGTTATGAAGGCACAGATGTAGATCCAGACGACGATTTTCTCTGTTATTATTCGGTTTCAGGCGACAATTTTGGGATCACCTTGCTCACGCATCGTGCCGATGAGAAGGAAGATGGTTACTTTATGCTCCTCGTTTCGCCTAAATATGAGGTGAAACAAACGGAGATTGTTGACAAGGACTTCATCTTCGTCTTAGACCATTCAGGCAGCATGGCGGGCCGAAAAGTCGAACAAGCGAAAGAGGCACTCCGCTATTGTGTCCAGAATCTGAACGATGGCGATCGGTTCAATCTAATCCTGTTCAACGAAGACATCACCTCCCTTGCTGATAGACTGAACAGAGGCGAAGAGTGGTTCGGTGGGGAACGCTGGCCCGACTCTACAGTTTTGTCCGACAAACTCATTGATGTGAAGAATGGACGTGAAAAAGCCTTCGCGTTTATTGACGGTATTGATGGACGCGGCATGACGAACATCAGCGATGCACTACGGACCGCGTTAGCGGAGACTCCGGATCCAAACCGACCACGAATCATCGTCTTCCTTACCGATGGACAACCGACTGCTGGCGTAACGAACCCAGCCCAAATTCTCGAAAACGTCGCGAAGGCGAACAAGAATCAATCCCGCATCTTCGTATTCGGTGTTGGATATGATGTGAATGACCACTTACTCGACAAAATGGCGGCGGATAACGGTGGAACCCGTAACTATGTAACACCAAACGAAGACATTGAAGATGCTGTGTCCTCTCTCTTCAGAAAAATGAACGAACCGGTGTTGGTGGATGTGGGAATCAATTTCGGAGGGATTATTACGAAAGCGTTAACCCCGAAAAATCTTCCGGATCTGTTTCGTGAGGAGCAGTTGACGATTCTTGGTCGTTATGAAGACCATGGCGACACAGTCCTGAAACTTCGTGGAATCATCGGCAGTGAACGGCATGAGTTCTCCAAAAACGTGCATTTCTCAGAGTTGGAGACGGATAATGACTTCTTACCGCATCTCTGGGCAGAAGGTAGAGTAACGGAATTGGTGGACGAGGCTGCACTGAATGGTGGAAATGAAGAACTTCATAAAGAGATTGAACGTCTCAGCAAAAAGTATGGCATCCGAACCCCTTACACATCGTTTATTGCAGCAGACGATGGTTCACTGGAAACGAACTACATATCAACGCTTTCAGATGCCTACACGGAAGCGATACCTATTGCCGAGAGGATCATGTACAACCAAGAATTAGAAAAACGGAAACACGCTCGGCACAAGAGGCAGTACGATGATATGAAACATATTGGGCGTAAGGCATTCTATCGCCGCGGTAAAACATGGATAGACACCGAATATGATGGGCAATCCGCACGGAAAAAGATTGAGTTTGGCAGCGAAGCCTATTATGAGTTGATGAACCGACTGCCTGAATTGGCAAAATACTCTAAACTTGCCAAAGGTGCCCTCGTCATGATTATCTGCCATAAAGGCGTAAACTATGAGATAACACCACCAAGGGTGTAACTTTTGGATTTCCGAAACCTGCGTTCCTATTTGGTGATTGTTATGGGCAGGCATCCGTGCCTGCCCTTTCTTTTTTCACTCAGGATAACTGAATTTCAGGAAGAGATGCAGAAGTCACTTGAGGGCTACTTTGAAGTTTGTGCGGAACAACGGAAAGTATCAAGTATACTTTTTTGTTGATTCTCTTTCCTAACTGTTGTATTATCTTAGGTACTGGTTTATCGTCTTTTCCACTAAAAATAAAGCAACGGAGAGAGACCAATGGATATGTTAGCTGAAAGATTAGACGCGAAATTACGTGAATGGGAACCGAATATTGCAGCGACGGTCAGGAAACGAATTTTGGAAATCATTGATCTCGCAGACCAAGATGCGTTAGATATAAGGCAATCGCGTGCTGTGGAACAGGAAGTTTTGGATATACTCGATGAACCCATACCTCGGTGAGGTTTCGGCTAAGATTTAGGAATTGAGTTCACTAAAACAATTAAAAGTATCCGGAGTTCCACTGTTTTATAGACATAGCACTCCGCTGGAGTGCGAAGGGATCCCTTCCACTATACTGAATTGAGGTTCGCACCTATGAATCTTCAGTCTCAATCCGAACAGCACAAAACTTCAACTCCGGTTGCTTAGATATGGGATCGAAAGCAGGGTTTGTCACATAATTCGCATTGGTTTCGGCGTGGAAAAGATCCCCCCAATGGAAGGGTGTGAAAAGCAACCCGCGTCGAATCGTTTCTGTAACACGCGCCTTCGCATAACACCGTCCACGTCGTCCGACAAGATACACCCATTCACCGTCCTGTACATCGTTCTCTATCGCATCATCGGGATGGATTTCCACAAAGGGTTCCGGATCTTTTCGGACAAGCTGGGGCACCTTACCCGTCCGAGTCCGCGTATGCCACTGACTCTCAATCCGTCCTGTCGTTAAACCGAGTGGGAACTTGTCATCGGTGTTTTCGTCGGGTGGCTGATAGACGGGGGTATGAAATTGTGCCTTCTCGGACTCGGTAAAAAACTTCCGGCGTGTGTATCGCCGAGCCGTACCGGGATGCCGCGGATGCGGACAGGGCCAACGCAGTGATGTCTTCGCAAGACGTTCATTCGTCATTCCCATCTGATCGCACGGCGTGCCTGCCGTCAAAAGTCGATACTCGTCCCAAACTTCTTCAGCCGTATAGAAATCGAAATTCCGCTTAAATCCCATCGCTCTTGCGACCTGTGTGAATATCCACCAATCCGGTTTCGCTTCGCCTGGCGGTGTGAGGAACTGGTCGCTTCGGACAACGAGCCGTTCACTGTTCGTCATTGTGCCTTGCTTTTCGCCCCACTGTGCTGCAGGAAGTATCACATCGGCGTATTCCGACGTTTCTGTTGGGTAATAGCAGTCTTGAACGATCACCAAATCGGCACGACGAAGTCCTGCTTGGGATACTTTTGTATCGGGCATACTAACTGCCGGGTTCGTGCAGGCGATCCAGAGGGCGCGGACTTTTCCTTCAGCTGCCGCCTCAAACATCGGTACTGCTGTTAAACCCGGGTTCGGGTCAATGCTCCCGGGTGGGACACGCCACGCACCCTCTAAATAGGCACGGTGCATATCATTCGTGACGACGCGATAGCCGGGCAATTGGTGTGAGAGGTAGCCAACCTCTCTTCCGCCCATTGCATTCGGTTGCCCTGTTAGCGAAAACGGGCCTGCACCTCCTATCCCAACTTCACCTAACTGGAGATGTAGGTTGATGAGAGCGACGTTTTTGTCTACACCACTTGTGCTTTGATTGGTACCTTGGCAGTAAAAACTGAGCAACCGACTCGGCTTAGAGAGGTATTCCGTGATCTCGTCGATACGCGCCGGGTGAATATCGCAGACAGCGAGAAGTTCATCTTCGTCCAAACTCTCCAAATGGCTCTCATAAGCACTGAAGTTTTCAGTGTTCCTTCGGACGAACCGCCGATGGACGCGTCCTATCGCAAGGAGACGCTTGGCAATGAGTTGGAGGAAAGCGACATCGCTTCCAGGGGCAAGCGGTACATGGATGTCTGAAAATTCCGCTGTCTTGGTACGGCGCGGATCTACAGTGATAATCCGTGTATTCGATTCAACCGCTCGCCGTTTCCGAATCATCTGGAACAGAACAGGATGGTTTACCGCCATATTCGCACCGATAATCAGGAAAACATCGGCGTGCTGGATGTCGTCATAACAGGTCGGAGGTCCGTCCGAACCGAACGACTGAATATAACCGACCACCGCAGAAGACATACAGAGTCGGCTGTTCGTATCTACGTTATTCGTACGGAGAAATCCTTTGAACAACTTATTGAAAACGTAAGAAGCCTCTGTGTCCAACTGCCCAGAGCCGTAGAGTCCGATAGAATCTTTGCCGTGCTCCAATTGGATTTCGTGAAGTCGATTTGCTGTAAAGGAGATCGCTGCGTCCCACGAAACTTGGCGTGGTGGTTCGCCTCGGCGGTCACGAATCATCGGATACGCGAGTCTGCCGTCATGGTTTTGAAAGACCTGTTTGAGGTGCGCCCCCTTCGGACAGAGCATTCCGTAGTTTGGAGCGACGTTGTCGTCTGCTGAAATTCTCATAATTTTGTTATCACTGACGGTTGCGCGGATGACGCAACCAACACCACAATAAGGACATACCGCTTTTCCTGTTTTTTTACCTTTCCTTGCGGTTCGGTCAGGTAGGTTGTGCATTTTTTAGGTTTCCTTGCGGTTCGGTGAAGTGAGTTAGGTATTTAACGCGCCTCCCTGTAGAACTGTCCTCCACTTCGTTACGGACTACGCGCTTTATATTACATCAAGAATCTACGCGTAACCGTAGGGGCTGGGTTACCCAGCCCCTACAGAGCGCAGCTAAGTGCCCATAAATTAAATAGCTTCAGCTTTCAGACGTTGTCTCTCAGCGAGTGCTGCCTCAAACGCCCGCTTCTCCGCGGCTTGCACTGCAGGTGAGAATCTGACGAATACTGTAGCAAACGAAGTGATTGCAATCATTACACCGAGATACAACAGGCCCTGCTGCATTGTAATACTCTCGGCGCGGAACAGGAAACCCGCAGCAACAGCACCTGCATTTCCACCTGCACCTACAATGCCAGCAACGGCACCCAACGCCTTTTTATTGATAAACGGAACAATCCCATAAGTTGCACCTTCGGACATCTGTACAAAGAGACTGAAGACAATCATTGTACCAACGGCAAGAACGAGAACCGCCATCTGCGAGAACAACACAAGCATAACGCCTTCGCCTAACAGGACAACGAAGAGGAACATGACGCGGCCACGAAGTCCCATCTTTTTGGCGAAGAAATCAGAGAACGCTCCGCCAAGGGTCCGCGCAAAGATGTTCATCAGACCGAACAATCCTGCGATGAGTCCAGCGGTTTTGACATCTAATCCGAACTGGTCGTGATAGTAGAGCGCAGCGATGTTGTTAATGGTAAGTTCCACGCCGAAACAGACGGCATAAATAACGAAGAGTGCCCAAACACGATAGTCTTTAATCGCCAGCATGAAAGACGCAATGCCTTTGCCTTTAGCAGGTTCAAGGTCACCTCGCTTACGAAGTTCTTTATAGTTTCCATCGGGTGCATCTTGCGTAAAGAAGTAATACGCAAAACCGGTGATAAATAGAGCGATGCCGGGGATAATCATTGCCAACCGCCATCCGAGGAATTTGTCTACACCGAAACTGAGAACAGCGGTGAAGATGAGAGGCATCACCATCTGCGTAACGCCGCCACCGAGATTTCCCCAGCCCGCTGTTGTTGCGTTTGCTGTACCAATACAATTCGGCGCGAACATCGTTGATGTATGGTACTGTGTGATGACGAACGAGGCGCCAATGGCACCGATTGCCAATCGGAATAGGAGAAACGTTTCATAATTCTGGGCGAGACCGATCCCCATGACGGGCAGTGAACCGAGAATCAACAACCACGTATACGCTTTCCGAGAGCCGATCCTGTCACACAGCGGTCCGATCAAGATTCTTACCAACACCGTAATTGCAACGGAGGCGATAATTGTATTACCGATCTCTGCTTTTGTTAGCATCAGATCTTCGCGTACGATTGCCATGAGGGGTGCGATTCCGAACCACCCGAAAAAGGCAAGAAAGAACGCAAACCATGTCGTATGGAAGGTGCGCATCTGAACGGTTTTTAAACTGAAGAGATTTATCTGTGTCGCTTTATTTTTTATGTCCATTCTTTTAATTTTCCTTGCGGTTCGGTCAGGTAGGTTATCTGCGTGAAAGGTATGGGACGAGTCCTTCAAGTACCTGTGGTAAATCATCGCAAGGGACATTTTCCAATACTTTCGGAGCGACTTTAGGGGTAGCACCAGCGTTTCCCTTAAGGAATACGTCTACTGCCTCAGTGACAACCCCATCAATCTTAACTTTCTTACCGAGGAGTCCAATATCTGCGGCAGCATGGTTGCCGCATCCGTTTGGGCATCCCGACCAATGTATCGTCAGCGGTTTGGTATTGCCGAGTTTCGCTTCCAGATGTCGGATCGCTTCCATGGCGCGTTCTTTGGTTTCGATAAGCGAGAAGTGACAGTAGTCGATGCCAGTGCAACTCACCATACCGCGCATAACTTCTGAAGGGTCATAGCGAAGTTCTTGGAGGAGCGGTTCTGCGGTTAAGGCACCGATTTTTGCGTCTGGCACGTTCGTAATAATCAAATTCTGTCCTTGCGTGAGACGGATGTCGCCGTTGCCGTATGCGTCTGCGATTCGCGCAACCTCAAAAAGTTGTGTTGTCGTAATCCGTCCGACAGGCACAACAAGCCCGACGTAGTTGAGATATGGTTGTTTTTGTGAAAAGATGCCCGTATGGTCAGTCTTGTTCTTACGGCGCGCTTCTTTTCCGGCTGTCAGGAGCGGTTGTTTTCTGTGCCGCCGTCTTAGGACCTCTTCTCGAAATTTTTCTACGCCCCAATCTTCAATCAGAAAAGCGAGGCGAGATTTATTCCGAGCTGTCCGGGGTCCGTGATCTCGGAAAATCAGGGTAATATCCGCACACAAAACTGAGGCTTCTGTAGGCGTAATAAACACATCAAGAGGTTGCGCCGGCGTGTAACCACCGGAACCCATTTTCCCACCGACCGCGACATTAAAACCATTCACCTCTTGACCATCAATCTCTTTTATGGCGGGCGTGAGTGCAATGTCCTGCGAGGCAGTATGCGTGCAGTTCTCCAAACATCCTGTGATGCCGACGTTAAACTTTCGCGGAATGTCGGTGAATTCCCTATTGCCCACAATGAGTCTTGTGAATTCTCTGCCGACATGCGAAGCGTCAAACAGTTCGTTTGGTGTTAATCCCGCAACAGGACACCCGATCACACCACGAATGTTGTCGAAGCCTGTTTGGAGTGAGTCTAAGCCGACCTCTTCAAGTCGATTCCAGACGTGTTGGACCTGCTCAATCGCGAAACCTCGAAGTTGAATCTGCTGACGCGTCGTGAGATCTACGAACCCCGGTCCGTATGTCTCGCTGATTTCGGCGATGGCGCGGAACTGCTCAGAATTACTGAAACCACTTGACATGCGGAGACGCATCATAAATGCTCCTGGCGTTTGCTTTCGGTAGAAAACACCGACCCACTTAAGTCGGTCGCGTTCGTTCGGTGGTATTGATTCCCAACCGTCCCGAATGTAGTTTGGAAGGTCGTTGATTACCTCAAGCCCGTTTTTTTTCTGCTTGAGTGCTTCCGCAGCATTGATCTTGGATTTTCCTTTTTTTGAGGCTCTTGCGCTTTTCAAAGTCGGTGCTGAACGCACACCTCGGTTTTCGCGGATACCTTTCTTTTTTGATTGGTTCATCTTTGAACCTCCTTTTTATACAGTTGTCAGTTATCGGTTATAGGTTTTCGGACAAGAATAACTTGTGTCAGTAATGGGTTTGTAGCACAGGTCGCCTATAGAGAAAATCTGTTAACCGAAAACTGAAAGGTTTTTCGTAGAAAAACCGCACCGAAAACTAATGACCATTAAAAAAGGCATCCATCGGCGAGCATAGAGCTCAGCCGAATGGACACCTGTGTCCAGACCCAAATTGTGCCATCAAGGCACAACCTGTCTTTACTTTAATTTCACCCTGGGTTGGGTGTTTTCCTTATCTGTGGTTTTTCATAATAGTGCAGAACACATCAGCCTATACGAGCAAAGAATAGAGATTTCTGATGTGCACATCGCGTTCATCTTTGAACGTACACTACTTTTACAATTTTTTTGTCAATACCTCTGAGATAGAAAGCACGTCTTTTGAGATTTCTGCGAGTCGTTTTCTGCGATTCATCGCCATTTTTCGCAAAATTTGATACGCTTGTGATTCGTTACAGCCACGCTGCTGTGCAATCAACTCCTTGGCGCGCTCAATAATCTTGCGTTCAGCAAGGTTTGTTTTCGTTTTTTCAAGTTCTTCTTGCAATGCCCGAAACTCATAAAATCGAGCGACAGCTGCTTCAATGATGGTTTTAACACGGGCACCAGTAAGTTTCCCAACAGCGTACGCCGAGACACCAGCACGTGTCGCTGCCTGAATCGTTTCTGGTCGTTCATCACGTGCAAACATGACTATCGGACACGGATAACTCTCATGGATAGATGCGACCGAATTGAGAACCGTTTGTCCTGGGAAGTCAACGCCGATCAACATAATATCCGGTTTTATCTGGGCAATCTGCTCAGTCAAACCTTCTTGTAGACGCATCGGAACAGCGACTTTATAACGGCTCGCTTCCAGAAGCTGGATTAACGAATGGACGCGCTCCGGATTGTTATCAATGATTAAAACTCGTCCCTTCCCAACGGGTGGGGACCCTGGCGTTGAGGTGCCTGATTCCATCCTCTATCCTTTCTCACGTTAATTCCGCGTAAATGTGCTGAAACAACGAGGAATTTTAACCTCAGTACAGCAATAGCAAAAACCTTGCCAAAAGTATGAATTGCTGATTTCTTTTGGGTTCGTAAGGCTTCTGAAAAATAAAAACCCCACGAAATGTTCGTAGGGTTGAATTTTTTGCCTGTTTTTTTAGCAGAATGCCAGCGTTTTTTCCTGTTTTTTTAGCAGTACACATTTCTATCGCAAACAGAACAGTTTTATCCAACTGGCTCCTGATATACGAAGTCTATGCGGCGCGGCACACGGTGTAGATACAAACTTGCGAGGTTTGTCCATCCAATGTGACAGGACAGGTGGACTTTTGATAGGTGAAGCCGTTGTCGCAGAGCTGCTTGAAAAACCCGATAGCATTACTTCGGCTCGGTTCAGAGAAAAAGGCGACACCGTTGGGTGTGAGATAATCTTGAAGTAGTGCTATAATTGGTGTCCAATGAGGCTCTTCGTAAACGACGTCGGCGGCGAGAATATACGGAAATTTGCGATTGAAGCAAGGCGTGTTCCAATCCATCTGGACGAAATCCGCACTTTCTTCGACCCCGTTCTGTTCTGCATTGTGTTGTGCGAAACGGAGTGCCTCATGTTCTGCGTCCGTAAAGACCACACGCGCATCCATTCGACAGGCAACAATCCCGGTTAATCCGAATCCACATCCAATCTCCAAAATATGGGCATCTTTGAGTCGGGTACCCATTTTCTCTATATGGCGTGCCAGCCCAATTGAAGACTCCCAAAGATAAGTCCAGTAAGGGAGATAGAGTTTACCTTCTTTGTCCTCTCGACTGAGCTGTTCGAGAAACCAGTCAGGTTCTTCTATCAGTGTGAGTTGGACCCGACCTGTTTTCAACTTAATGATAGTGCTTGTTAGAGGATAGTCTTGCAATTCGGTGGTTTTCATATCCTTTATGATACGCCAAAGCGGCTGGAATACAAGGATTCTGTCAGGTGTGGGTTCAGTTGGTATTGCTACTAAAAAGTTTAGCGATTTCATCCGTCTCAAAAACCGGTAGCGGTTGATGTATACCTTTGGCATCTTTCAACCAAAATTCGCCTTCAGATGACAAAAATTTTCCGATGATGTCTGCGTTGATACCCGCCACGCCGAGATCTCGGCAAATTGCTTTGCCTTTTTCGGGGGCCGCTGCAATTAACATGGCACCAGATGAAATAACACCGAGTGGATTAAGCCCAAACATATCACATAAAGTCCGTGTGATGTCTCCATATAATAGGGATGAACCTAAAAGTTTATCCGAGTAGACACTCACGCCTAATTCAGCTGCAGTTGCCAACTCATATGCAGCAGTTGTGACCCCGCCCTCTGTGACATCGTGCATAGCGTGTACGCCACCCGTGGCGATGGCAATCTGCGCGTCCTTTAGCACAGAAATCCCGGGATTCATAAGATAGTTCTTCGCCTGCTCCAAGAATAGGGTATCCTGCTTTTCACGCAATTGTTCTTCACACTCGCGGGCGATGATTGCAGTTGCTTCGATGCCGAGTCCTTTCGTGAGAATTAGGACATCTCCTGCGCAGGCATCCGCTGAAGTAAACAGGGCATCTTTCTGGGTGATCCCCATCATTTGCCCTATGACAACGGGTTGTGTTACAGCGGGTGTAACTTCGGTATGTCCACCACATAGTGCGATGTCAAACGCCGCACATGCCTCTGTTATTTGTGCCATGATGTCGCGAACCATTGCAGGTGTCGTTGCATCTTCGGGTAACAGTAGGGTTACCAGCAACCATTTCGGCACAGCCCCCATCGCTGCGATGTCGTTACTGTTGACACATACCACATACCATCCGATATCTTCAGTCGCAAAGGTGATTGGATCACTCGTTGCAACGAGGTAGTTATCCCCTAATTCAATGACTGCGGCATCCTCACCGAGTTGTGGACCGACAATCAAATCCGTGCTTCCATTGTGTGTAGGCAGAAGTTGTTTTAAAAAATCGTGTTTTAGTTTCCCAACAGGCAGGTTCATGTCTTTCGCTCTCAAATGAAAATTTTGTAGGTGCGGAGACCGAATGAGGGGCCGATGATTGCCCAAATGCTACCGATAACGTAATCCCCCAAGATTAATCCTAAAAAGAGTGGCGCGACCCGACGATGCAGTCGTAAGCCGCCGTGCCGTAAAATCATCAACTTTAGGAACCACGCCACGAAGAAAGCAAACCAGAAATAATCCATCGCGAAACTAATCGCGAGCGCGTAACCCGCTGGGTGGAAGGGCCACCATAGAAAATGCATCCGCATATACATCATCACGAACGTTAGGAGCGCACCAATACCCATAAAACCCATGCCGATCATATTGGGTTCCATCGGGTTATGTAACCACCGTTGGAGCCGACTGAACGATTCTCTACCAACCCATCCCTTAAACCCGCCCGCCTTCGCAACAGCGCCGTTCCGAAAGGTGATGTCAAGGTTTGCCCAGAAGGTTACCAGAATACCGACAATAATCGCGATTAACATCGCCACCCATAAACGTCGGTTGCCCATGCCTGTTGATTCTGCGAGTTTAAACGCCTCAATCTGATTTGGCATCGGATGATTGCGGTAACCGCGATTGAACCAGTAGAAAAGGGACATGATGGTGAGGCTACTCGTGTCAAACTGACGCGTGCCACCGACTGTTGCCAGCATATCGTGTGGATTGACGTAGTAGATTTCATGAGGCGTGCCGAGTTCTGCACGGACACGGGTAATCGCAAAAGAGAGCAGAAAGTAGATGCCAAAGAAAAGACCCGCGACCCATAATGACATACCCGCAATAGAGGAAAAGATACCGAGCGCGACGAGCGAACCGAGAATCCCTAAGAATGCGGCACGATACGGCATCGGCTCATTGGAATCATCAATACTGGATTTAAACCCAAGTGCCTTTTTTAGCACTTCAGTCAGATGTCGCCGCGTCACCCAAACCGCGAGTAGGAAGAGCGCAATCCACGCGCCGTAGGCCTGTTCGTTAAGAGCAGGAAAATAGCGCGTACCGAGTGCCGCCCCAATGACGAATTCTGCTAAACGCACCACAAAGAAAAACCAACACGAAAACGAGAGGTCCAACGGTAGAAAAAACGCTAATCCAACCGCGAAAGGATAAACGGAGATACGCGTACCGCGAATCACATTCCATGGACGGTCGGTGAAAATGTTTTGGAAGACGGCTGTCCGTTTGATATAAGGGATCTCTGGAAACTGAGGGAAGAGATAGTGAACTCCGTTAATCACACCGATAGCGACAGCGATACTGAAACCGACCCACATCATCCGATTTTTGAGGAGACTGATGCCACCATCTTCCGAGAGTCCGAGTGGGAGTTGGATAATCGGATACGCCAACTTCTCCTGCTCTGCCCACCGTTTTCGGATGAGCGTGTTGATGCAAAGCATCATGAACATCATAATGAGGAAAAAGAGTCCCCAAAACATCAACGGCTTAAACCAAACCGAAAAGTTGTGCTTTGTGTAGAACGTTGCTTCTCCCTCATAAAATCCCTGCAAACTTTGCGCGTCAGAAATAGTGAGCCACGCCGGTAGATACCGAAAGAAGAGTGCCTGCCACTCGTTCTCTTCAGTCGCGAATCGGAACGGATGCGCGATACTACCAAACATATTTTGCATTGTGTCGTGCCCCGCAAACGTACAGGAGATCGCTACCATGATATAGATAGTGAGCAGCTCGCCCTGCTGCAACATCTGGCGCGGCGCGATGCGTTTCAACACGCAGTTGGCAACAACACAGATGAACATGATGAAAACAGGCTGGATAAATAGTGGGAGACACGAACCGTCAAGGGAGTAATATTTCACCTCAACAAGCGTCATCCAGTAGACATTAACTGGGATGAACAGAACACCTAAGAGGAGCGAGCGTCCTGTAATACGAGATGCTGAGATTGAGGTTTCACGATCTTTCATAGTTTTGGAATCGTGGACGCGGAAAATCGCTAACGGTAGGCTTTAACGATTTCTGAGATAACCCTGGCTCTGTTTTTCCAATTCATACGAGCAGGTGGGATTAGGTAGATGCCGTCGATTGCACATTCATCTTGATTACGAATCTCTTGAACGAGGTCCAAGCACAGTTGCATACCGAGTTCATGCCCGGCTGTATCCCCAAGGTCCCGGTATTTGTCAACAATAAGCTGAGGGATATAAAGCCCTAAATTGTCGCGTAGATAGGATGCACTGCGGAAACTCGTCAGCGGGAGGAGACCGTAGAGAATCTTGATATTGAGATGTTCCGTTGCTTGCTGGGCGCGTACGATGTCCTCATAAGTCCAGACGGGTTGTGTATAGGCAAACTTCGCTCCGTGCGCCACTTTGTTTGTCAAGTGCTTGACGTGTGGCTGTAGATTCTCTGCAATCGTGAAGCCACCGCCGTAATAGAAACTGCAAGGATCGCCGATTGATGACCCATCGGCAAGTTCGCCTTGATTCAACCGGTTAATGAGCTGCATCAATTGAACCGCCCCCCGAACATCCGGAACAAGACTGGCAGTTTCATACGGTCCAGCTTTCGGATGGTCGCCAGATAAAGCGACAATGCCTCGGATACCCAGAGCTTCCGCCTCCAGTAGATGGGATTGCATACTGATGAGATTACGGGATCGGGTCGTCCAATGGATGAGCGTTGGAATCTGCGTTGCCTGTTGGAGGCGATACGCTGTGGCGATAGCCCCAATGTTCACAGCGGCACCAGAGTTGTCGGTTACGTCAAATAGATCCGCCCCAGTTGCCGCGAGTCCTTTGGCTTCTTTTAACATTGCGCGTAGCTGCGGAAAGGTATTGGCGCGCATCTCTACGCTTACAATGCGTTGGCGCGTTTCAAATACCTGTTGAACGGGATTATTCGTCGGTGCTTTGGAGGTTGCCCTAATCTTTGGAAGGACGAAGATACGTTGTTCCCGTTTTACGGGTTTGCGTCCTGAGACAGCCTGTCGGATTTTTGCTGTATATGTAGGGGTTGTACCGCAACAGCCACCAATCATATTTGCACCGAGTTCAACTAACTTTCCAACATAGTCGCTAAAAACCTCAGCTTCGACTGTGTAGGAGACAGCAATTTCACCCTGTTCTACTCTCGGATTACCAGCGTTCGGTTGCACCGCAATCGGAGCTTTGATGACTGGAGCAAGCAGTTCCATCGCTTCAACGAGATCATGGGGACCTCTACAATTGATGCCGACTGCATGCGCGCCGAGTTGTTCTAATTCTTGTGCAAAGACACGAACATCTAATCCCATGCCTACCGTTCCACCTGAAATACCACTGATTTCAACAACGACAGGGACACCGTAAGTGAGTGCTTGCTTTGTGGCGACCTCTGCCTGTTTAGGAGAGACGAAGGTCTCCAATACGAGAAGGTCAACGCCTTCATCAACGAGGACATCCATCTGCTCCTTAAAAAGCCTTCGGACTATCTTGGTGGATGGAACGGGGGTATCTAAGATTTGGAAAGGGATTTGCCCTACAGCACCGGCTACGTAGCAGCTTTCTTGCGCTGCTGCGCGTGCCAGGGACACACCTGCTCTGTTAATCTCTTCAACCTGTTCAGCTAAGCCGTGGACAGCCAAGGCTTCTCTGTTTGCCTGATAGGTATTCGTTTGAATGACATCGGCCCCTGCGTCGATATAAGCGCGGTGAACCGCTTCCACTTTTTCGGCGTGTTCCGTGGAAATATTGCAAGCGTCGACACACTGTAAATATGAGGGAATCCGTTTACGGAGTTCGGTTCCGATAGCACCGTCACACACCAGGATCCGGTGTGCAATGGCTTCCATGAAGTTATTTTTTTCTGAGTGAGTAGTCATGTAAGAGAAAAGCGCGCTTGAAAAGCGCGCCTTCCGGTATTTATGAGATGGGTTCTATCTAATGACTTCTCCCGCGCTTTCGGTCGGGATATAATAATAGCCAAAGATGATACACATCTCGTCTTCAGACGTGAGTCCGAATGTGAGCGGTTCATTCGTGTCGTAGTTGTTATGGGTGCACTGGAACTTGATTGTATCTTCTCCATCTAAGCGAAGGGCTGGACTAAAGATATTAATGGGGGCATCGTCATAAGCGATGCTCTGATGCAACAAATCGCCTGTGGATCCCTGAAAAATTTCAAACAATTCTCCGTGCCGATGCATGTGGGATGTCAGCAAAAAGACATTCAACGCGGCACTCGGGTCGTGGCCTCGGCGTTCCAACTCATCTTCAATGTACCACGTCATTCTGGCGACCCGTGTTGTTCTGGGCGGGACGTTAATAGCCCGGTTAGAAACGAAGATTTCAACGGCTTCGTACTCGACTTCCTCCTCCGGAATCGTATAGATATTGACGTAAGTTTCACCAATTAACGTTTCATCGCCGAGTAAATTGATGTAGTGCGAATTCAGGTCGTAAATGGTGTCGCCGGGGAGTCGTAACCCTACACCTTCCGGGAACTCAAAGAGCGTATCATCGGTTTGCGTTCCGACGACGAAAAGTCTGTCAACGCCAAAATTGCCGAGTACCAGCGGATCGTCTGTATCAAGTTCACGGAAAGCATCTTCTGAATTAACGCCGATTCCGGGTGTAATACCTCTCTCAGGCACACCATTTGCCAAACCTTCTTCGGTAAATCGATATAAGATGAAGTGATGACTACCTGCAGGATAGAAGATCTCCACTCTGTTAATAAAGATGTCGCCCTCTACCGGATTTCCATTTTCATCGGTGATTTGAGTGGCGTAGTAAATTTCCCGTTCCGTGCCGGGTTCGATTTTGAACGGTGGCAAACGAAGTTGGTACCCTTCACCGGGTGACGGTGGCCCGGGAGCTTCAAAGACTTCGTCGGGATCACGTAAAACACCGAGATCCCCGATGCCTGCTATTTTACCGGTCTGGGGCGCACCTGCCTCGATCCATGTCCGAACCGCATTTATCTTACCAGTGTGGAGTACGCCGCCACCGAACGGCATCCGCGAACCCTGTTCCGGTGCTGTCGGTCCCATCAGTTTCGTCAAAAGAAAACTGTTCTCTGGGTTCCCTGGGTCAACGAGTTTCATACCCGCTGCTGCCGCCGCGGGATTCTGTGGCACAACTCCAACCAACTCTTCGTAGGAGAGACCATAGGTGAGATTCAAACCGAGGGCGTTGGCAGGCGCGGCATGGCAAGCACTGTTTGCGCAGCTTTTATCAAAGATGGCTTCCTGAATATCGTGATATGCTGAGTTTTCATCCGGTGCAGTTTGCCCAAATCTGTTACTCACGCGAACGAGATCCAAGACATTGACAGTTCCATCGCGATTGACATCAGGATCCTGCTCTGCATTGCGATCCCTCGGTTGCCCGAAGGAAGCCGCCACAAGCACTAAGTCTTGGATGTTCACCACACCGTCTTTATTGATATCTTCCAATAGGGTAGGGAGATTGCTGTGCCCGAGTGCTAAGAAGGACACACCACCTACCAGTAGAAGAATGAGTATAGAATGAACCATTTTTTTTGACATAATTAAAAAATTTAACCTCCAAGTTGGGTGTTAATGCAATTTATTCTGCGTCCTATTTTTAAAAACTTCGGTTTCTGAAATAAAGCGATATTTTAAAAGGGTCCATGCGGCGAAAAAACCGTCCGACCAAAATCGGAGTTTCTTGCCCTCCTTTTTCGTACGCGGAAAATAGGAAACCGGAACCTCATGGATGTGATAGCCTGCCCGCAAAATCTTTGCTGTAACCTCGGGACAGAATTCAAATCCCTCACACGTTAAATCTAAGCGGGTTATCAGTTCTGTTGAAAAGGCTTTATAACCTGTCGATTCATCGGTAATTCGGCATCCGTAAAGGAGATTCGTGTAGATAGCGAGAATACGATTCGCGATGAAGTTATGAAAACTGGCGTTCCCGCGTCCCTTCAGAAACCTTGAACCGTAAACGACTTGAACGTTCCCCTTTTCAAGCGGTTTCACAAGGGCAGAGATATCCACTGGATCCAATTCCATATCTGCATCTTGAATAACAACTATCGTTCCCTTCACGTATGGAAGTCCGCTCCGAATTGCGAAACCCTTGCCTCTGTTCTCTTCGCAATCCACGATAGTCAATTCATAAATCGCACCCAACTCCTCCAGTACTTTGTAGGTCCCATCCGTAGAGCCATCGTTGACAACAATAATTTGTTTCTCAATTGGTAGGGCATGCAGTGCTTCCAGCACCTTCCCGATTGTCTGTTCTTCGTTAAACGCAGGAATGATTACAGATACCAATTTTTTAATTTCCTTGCGGTTCGGTGAGGTGGATTAAAGGGTTCAAGTACCTCTCCGTATACGCGCAGTCAACATTGTCGCCTGCTGCATTCTTTGCCCAAAATGTAGCACGCAACGACGACAGGTGCGGAACCGACAAGAAAACCTTTTACAAGATTGTCTCGACCGTGTGCAAACTAAATTAGAGAAGTGACTTCACCATGCCGCCGTCTACCTGAATGGTGGTTCCCGTTATGTAACTTGCACGTTCCGACGCGAGGAATACAACTAAGTTCGCAAATTCATCAGGGTCACCAATTCTACCGAGCGGGATATCTGCAGTCATATTTGCGAGTGCTTCATCAAATGTGATGCCACTCTCTTCGGCACGGACAGTCGCAAGCTGCTGGATGCGATCGGTGAAGATAATCCCCGGACAGACGTTGTTAACGAGGATTTTGTCAGGTGCTAATTCTGTCGCGAGGGTTTTCGCAAAGCCAATTACGCCGGTCCTTGCCATATTCGATAGCATGAGATTATCAACAGGTTGCTTGACAGAAACAGAGGTGAGGTTAATGATCCGTCCACCACCGCGCGCCTGCATCGTCGGCACAACAGCACGACATAAATTTATGGTGCTCATCAGGTTCAGATGGACGGCATCTTGATAGTCCTGTGCTTCCAAGTCATCAAATCGTCCAGCTCTGGGCCCACCAGCATTGTTAACTAAAATATCAATGCCACCGAAGTGTCCAATCGCTGTATTAATGAGATTTTCAACCTGTTCTGGTTGGCTAACATCGGTTGGCACCGCTAAAACTTCAGTACCTGTCTGGTTGCGAATGTCATCTGCTGTTGCTTCGAGTATATCGTTATCTCTCGCGCAGATAGTAACCTTCGCTCCCTCTTGTGCCAAACCGAGGGCGATTGCGCGCCCAAGCCCTTTGCTCGAAGCACCTACGACTGCAATTTTATCCGTGAGTCCGAGATTCATTTTTTTAACTATGGGCCCCTGGACCGCTCTCCATTTCATTACGAGCGGGTTTCCGGCTAATTCGCGACTGGGATTGAGGATTTGGACCTACGTATCTTCGTTAATATCGCACGTTTTCGCTAAATCCGGCGCATCCTATCCTAATTTTAGCCGCCGCCAAAATGCCCTACATCCTTTCAAAAAACGGAATTGATTATTGTTAAGGTCAAATACAACCTTAAATATAACACCTTTTTATGAAGAATGTCAAGATTAATTTCGGTACATTTCAACCACATTCAACTTGCGACCCTTTGAGAACGTTGTCGTGGTCCATTCAGTAAGGTTCCGACGAGTGTATATCGCACCAGGTACTCGTAAGTCAGCAATAAGATACCCGTCACCACGATACATATTAAACTAAACTTGACAAACGCTGACAAGTGCCAAGTTCGAACGGCTGCCTGTGCAACGATGACTAAGGGAACATGCGCAAGATATAACCAGTAGGAGGAATCTGAAATATATCGCCACATCCTGCTCTCTTTTGACATCAACCGACGAAAAGCTCCCATCAGGGAGAAAACCATCATCCATGTGAAAAGCGTCTGCATAACGACTGAAATCAGATGGTGTACCACTGAAAATTTCGGTTCCAGTCCAAAGGCTGCCCCTATGGGAAAAATAACCAAAAGCGTCATAGGCAATATAATTGTCCACCTTTTCCCGACCTTACCTTCACTGTCGTCGCAATCGTAGTAGAGTACCCCAAAGAAAAAGAATATCGCGTGATAGGAGAGTAGGTGTGGCATTGGTAGAATGGATAATGATGTATCGGGACCAAAGTGCGGGATTGTTCCTTTCTCTGCCATAAACCACTGGGGCACCATCGTCAGCGGAATCAACCACAAATACCGTGTCCAAGAGAGTATCATTTTTTGTGGCGAACTTGTCCAGAGTATTCGGTCAGCGATTGTAGTATATACGGCGAAAGGCAACATAAACCAACAGAGAAACCACAGAAACCAGAGGTGAGCGAAGATCGGTGCCGTTGTGAGAAAACGCAACACAGGGTTTTCCTCGGTGCCTTGAGTGCCTATGGCAGGAGGCTCTGTTTTTGTGGAAAATCCGTTTGAAGCAGTGTATTGAGAGAGACGCTTGATGATGTGAGCTCTGCCAGTTTGGACTTTTGCCCTTTCCATAACATTGCTGTGAAGAAACCGCTCATCACGAAGAACACTGGCATCCGAAATCCGTGGATTATATTGAAAAAAATAAGTCCGAGTGCTGCATTCCTTTCCGTATCCTGAACGGGCCATGGTACATCAAAGAAGGAAAGTGAACCGTGTAAAAGGATGCCTAATAGCATAGCGACAGCACGCAAAGCATCCAAGTCGTGCCGCCGATTGGAATGGGATGCAGTATTCATTGCGTTTCTGGCATAGGAACATTCCATTTTTCGGCACATTCACGAAGCTGCTGATAAATGGTATCGGGTATATCAATGCCGTTTGCGAGGCGGTGTGCGCGAGTATTCGCTTCAAAGTCCCCGGGGACCAACACCTCATCGAAACCGGCAGCAGGGGGTGTTGTCTTGATCGCATCTAAAAACGCCCGGACCCCTTTTTGATATTCCACAAGCGGTGTAAAGGCATTGACATCAATGACCTGCATATAGAGGCCACCCATCTGTCCGGCTTCGGTATTAAACGCGCCTCCTAATCCACCGAGTAGGGCGACGAAGAGCGAAAGCGCGTAGCCTTTATGCCTCCCGAAAGCAAGGAGATGTCCGCCATCGTTATATGCAGCGGTTTTTACAGTGGGATTGCCATGTTTGTCAACAACGCACCCTTCAGGTAGGTCTCGGTTTTCACTGATTGCGACGTAGGATTTGCCGTTTGCGATCATGCTGGTTGCAAAGTCGATAAGAAAGGGTGTATCATCACCCGTCGGTACGCCGATAGCGATCGGATTCGTGCCGAGTGCACCAACCGCACCACCGAACGGCAGAATACGTCCACCGCCTTTTGAACCGCCACCAACAGTGACGATTCCGATATACCCGGATTCAGCGGCTTCTTGCGCATATTCCCCGACTCTGCCGATATGTCCTGTCCGAGTGAGTGTCGCGAAACATGTCCGTTCGCTTTTCGCTTTTTCGATTGCACGTCGGATTGCATAGCGAGCGGTGTAGTGTCCGAAACCGTTTCCACCATCAATATGGAGCGTATTGTCTGTTTCCTGCAGTACATCTGGCTCGGCATCGGGACGGATGCCGCCGTTTTCGATTCCGTCAAGATAGGAGGGAATGCGAAGCACGCCGTGCGAATCGTGTCCAGCGAGATTGGCTTTTATCAAAATCTCAGCGACATTATCCGCGATGTGCTGCGGTGTGCCTGCCGCCACAAATAGATTATTTGTGAATGCCTGAAGGTGTGCGGCGTCAAATATGTACCTTCTCACGATAAATTCCCTCCTATCCTATTCTCGTAGACGCGGTTACGAGAGCGGACCGTAGTGTGCTTTGTCATCTTCTTCAACAGTGTCTTCGCCGATGGAGATGCCTAACTTGTCTGCGCACGCTTGAAGTTGATTGTAAATGGTATCGGGTATCTCAATTCCTTCTACTAACCGTTGTGTGCGGAATCGGTGTTCAAAATCTCCGGGAACGAGGACTTCGTCGAAACCGGGTGCTGGTGGTGTAGACTTGATGCCGTCTAAGAAAGCGCGCACGCCTTTCTGGTACTCCTCAACCGGTGTGAAGGCGTTGACATCAATGGCTTGCATGAAAATGCCGTTCATTGTGCCCTGCTCCACATCATAAGTTCCTGCCAATCCACCAAGGAGACAGGTGAACATTGCGAGCGCGTAACCTTTATGCTTTCCGAATGCAAGAAGTGCCCCACCATCGTAGAAATCTGCAGGTTTGACGCTCGGCATTCCGTTTTTATCGAGGATACAGCCCTCGGGTAAATCGATGCCTTTGCTCCGCGCGACCTGTATCTTTCCTTCGGCAATCATACTCGTGGCGTAGTCAACGATAAATGGACTCTCATCACCGGTCGGTACACCGATGGCGATTGGGTTTGTCCCGAAAGTGCCTTCTGCGCCGCCAAAAGGTACAGTTGGCCCTCTACCTCTGCCGCCGCCACCGACAGTGATAAGTGAGATACATCCGGCTTTCGCCGCTGCTTCTGCATACTCACCCAAACGTCCGATATGTCCAGTGTTAATGATACTGACTGAGCAAGAGACAGCGGTTTTTGCCTTCTCTATGGCTTTACGAATTGACCAGCGTGAGACGTAGTGTCCGAAGCTGCGTTGTCCATCAACACGTAAGGTGTTAGCGGTTTCTGCGAGGATTTCGGGTTCCGCAGCGGGCTGCAGATTTCCATCTTCAATGCCCTTTAAATAAGCAGGAACGCGCAGTACGCCGTGCGAATCGTGCCCCGCGAGGTTGGCATTGACGAGGATCTCAGCGACATCCTCTGCAATGTGCCGCGATGCACCGGCGGCGACAAAGATGTTGCGTGCGATTGCATGGAGATGTGAGGCATGAAGTAAATGCGTTTTTTCCATATATTAAATCCTTTGATATTGATTTAGTGGGCAGTGTCGTCTATTCCCAAAATATGCACCCTATTTTATACGATTGGTTTTTTTTGTCAATAGCAAAAAGGGAGACGGAAGGGAGACCGCTTCGGAGAGATGCAACATGATTGAAGCTAAAACGAAATCAGTACTATGCGGATAGAAAGATGGGAAATTGACTTGCTTGGGTGAGGTGAATCGACAGACTGGATTTAATCTATGCTTTCTGGTGTGAAGGCGTAAATTCTTCTCACGCCATCTCAACAATGGTACCTAATGCTTGGGCTTCTGCTTCTGTGAGTACCGCTGTACCTGCGACTGCATCTTGCACCGCCACGCCTACCGATTTGAAAAACGTGATTTCGTCGTCGGATTGACGGCTTGGTTTGTCCCCGTTGACGATTTCACCGATTTCAGCGTCAATTTCAGCGTTCGGAATAATCAGATCACCTGCTTCCTCTAAGCAGGCTTCCCGCGAATCAACCACAATTCGGGATGCCCTTCTTATGGTCGTTGTATCAACTTCGCGTTTTTCGGGTATGAACGTGCCAACGGCTGTGATATGTGTCCCGGGTTGTAAAGCATTTCCGTCGAAAAGTGGGGTTGCGGATGTTGTTGCACAGATGACGATATCGGCGTTTGCTACTACCTGTTGTGGCGTAGATACGAGATTGACTTCCGGGGCCTCTGTCCATGCTGAAATTTCAGTGGCGAGTTGCTGTGCCGAAGCTTTTGTACGACTGATGAGGTTGACGCACGTAATGTCTCTGACCGCCATCACTGCTTGCAACTGTGCCCTCGCCTGTACGCCCGCACCGAAGAGTCCAACCGTTTTTGCGTCTTTCCGAGCCAGTAAGTCTGCTGCCACGCCACCACCGGCACCCGTTCGGATGGCGGTGAGGCTACTACCGTCCATGAATGCTTTTGGAAGTCCTGTTGCTGGATCAAGCACTAAAACGGTCGCGGCGATGCGGGGCAAGTCGAGGTTCGGGTTATCGTCATAAACCGAGACGACTTTGATGCCGAACTCGTTTCGCTCAGGCAGATAGGCAGGCATTAAGAGCGTAACGCCTTTTTCAGTGGAAATATGCTGCCGTGGTGGTGCTGTTACCTTGCCTGCTGAGAGTTGACTGTAGGCGTGCCGCATTGCCTCAATTGCTTTGGACATCGGGAGGGCTGCTCGAACATCAGCAGCGGATAAAATTCTAATATGCATACGATTATTCCACGTGAATCACGGCTTTACCCAATACGTCCATATCAGGCGTGATTCCTAAGCCCGGTTGCGTTGAGGCTGCCATTCTACCGTTGGTGCGTTGCGGGGCACCTTCCGCAGTACTGACGGTGACATAACTGTTGAAATCGGTTGCTGTGAAAAGAAACGCTGTCGGTGTACTGTGCGCGAGATTCGCAATTGCGGCGGTCGTAATATCGCCGCCCCAACTATCTTCAATTGTCATTGCTATTCCGAGTTCGACGCATAAATCCCTCGCGAGCTTTGCTTTGGTCAACCCACCGAATTTACTAATCTTAATGTTGACGACATCCATTGCTCGGTCGGCATGACCGCGTAACAACGCGTGGATGCTGTCAATCGTTTCGTCAAGCACGAAGGGGTGTCCTGTACGCTGGCGAATGGCGAGACATTCTTCATAGGAGAGACACGGTTGTTCGATGTAGACATCTACATCGCGTACACCTTGAACGACGCGCGCAGCTTCGTGCATCAACCAACCAGTGTTCGCATCCGCGATAAGCACATCTCCGGGTTGCATTAATTCGGCAACCGCTCGGATACGTTCAATATCGGTGTTCGGGTCGCTGCCGACTTTCAATTGGAATTTACGATATCCTTCCGCACGGTAGGTAGCAACCTTCGCCGCCATTTCGTCGGGAGATTGTTGAGAAATCGCACGGTAAAGCATGAAATCCGTTCCGTACCTCCCGCCGAGAAGGGTGCAGACCGATTGATTGGCAGACTTGCCGAGAATATCCCAACACGCTATGTCGATCGCTGATTTCACGTACGGATGTCCCTTGAGTGCAATATCCATACGTTGGTTGAGCGGAAGCAGTTGTGTCGGGTCTTCGCCGATGAGGTGTGGTGCGAGTTCGGCGATACCGGTGCGGGTACCTGCCGCATAAGCGGGAAGATAGAACGGTCCCAGTGGACACACTTCACCGTAGCCGGTGATACCTTCGTCCGTTTCAATTGAGACGATAGTGCTATCGAAAACAGATACAGATTTCCCGCCCGACCAGTTATAACTACCTTCATGAAGCGGAAGGTCAACTTGATAGGCGTTAATACAACGAATTTTCATATTTTTAACTATATGCCAACCCTAAAATGAACTAAGTGGTAACTTAAGTTGCTGCCATAGGTGTCAATTTAGTGTGTAGTACCGTAGGTTGGGTAGAGCGAAATAGAGAAAAATAGTGGCGATACCCCGATGCTTCTCAATACCGGACCCCGCCTGATGACATCAGGGACATAGCGAAACCCAACTTATACGTTAAGATTCTCGGCACCGGCATCGAGGATTGTTGGGTTTCACTCCAATTTTTGCAACGGTAGGTACATGGGTGGAACACCTATTTTCTTTCAAGCGATAGCCCTCTATTATTATCCGTTCAACCCAACCTACGATGCGTTGCCCACACATTACTTGCTCTCACCATACTACAATCCATTGTGAGAATAATATCATGTTTGACTAAAACCGTCAAGGGGGAAACTGGAGATAGGTTGAACGTAGTGAAATCCAACGAATCACTACTCAAAGTCCCCGACTCTCGCAGCTGCAGGCGCACGCTTCGGAAGTTCCTTTTCCATTAGGACTTACGCAGTCTGCTCATTTGAGCATCTGACTTTATAGTTTGTGTCAGAAGAACATGTGTATTTTTGCGGGAGTACCATCTCACAGGACGTACTACGGAAACCACAATTGCGTAAGTCCTGAAGTTAAGAGAAAAGTGCTAAAGTTTGGGATTTCGTTTTCAAAATAGGGAGTTCATGTGAGTCGGATTTAAGGATTTGACGCAATCCGGTGCGGTTAGGAAACCGCACCTACCGGATCTGGGAAAAACATCGGATTCCCGAATTATTTGGTGAAAATAGCGTATCCTTTGTTGTTAGATATAGACATTGTTATTTTAACTTGACAAACTACCAAAATTAACCTATTATAACTTATATAGATTAATAACTTGTAGCATAACCTGTTCGGTTGTGCCTCTCGGGACGCTGACAGTCTACGCTACAAAACAAAACGCTTGCGAATCCCGAACCCTTTTCAATGAAAAGAGGAACCCTATCGGTTTCCTAAAATCGGGGAAGCAGCAACAAAAAATGGAGATGACAAAATGTTTAAGAATCAGATGTTAATCGTAGTTGCTATGACGCTATTGCTTATCCCTGTTATGGGATATGGGCATACAGAGGACAGTCATGACCATGGGACGTTGGGTGGCCTTAGCCACGACCTTCACGGATTCGCGGATAGCGATCATAGTGAGGTAGCAACAATTGGACGTAATATGTATGCTGGACATACTCACGGGCAGAACTCTAACCATGTAGCTCATGAATATGGTGAGGAGGTACCGGGGCATTCGGTATCAGGGACCAGGGGCAGACATGACGGTTACGGTAGCAGTTCTTACGTTCGCCTTGTTTCATATAAGACATATGAACTCCACTCGCACAAACTCAAAGCAGGGCACTCTCACGACGCAGATGGCAACATCATCATCGGGACGGGCGAAACGCCTGCGCCAACACCGGCTCCCAGACAGCCAACTCCAGCACCAACTCCAACCCCCGCACCAACTCCAGCACCAACTCCAGCCCCAACTCCAGCCCCAGAGACCCCCGCAACAACGGGCGAAACGCCAACTCCAGCACCTACTCCAACCCCCGCACCAACGACTGGCGGCGGAGCTATCGTCGTAACGACCCCCACAACTACTACTGATACCATAAGTGGGGGGGGCAGCCTCAAACGCAAACCACTATAGATGATAAGCCCCCCGTGGAACCTCCTGCCCCGCCACTTGAAAAAGTGTGGATCACCGAATATATGTTGCTCGATAGCGGACGCAATTTACCCCACTGGATTGAGATCTATAATCCAAATGCCGTCCCTGTCGATATAGGCGGATATACTTTCTCCTATGCCACACGCAAGTTCGCTAATAGCGAATGGAAGCATCACCCCCAAACACTTGAATCCTTTGAGATACCCGCGAAAGCCGCGATAATATTAGCCAGCCATGATATTACGATGAAACGGTTTGGCGCCTCCATCGGTGGTCTTGAAAAGGAACACATCTATCAACTGAATCTGAACCAGTATGTTCTCAAGCGTGGCTGGCTTCTCCAAGATTCTCAAGGGAACGACATCCACCGTGTCGGGCAAGCCTTTGAGAACGAGCAGCATCCGAGTTTAGGCAACCCTGTCGTCCCTCGGAGTGCAGCGAAAGGTGTCCGTCAGTCGTGGCATCGGTATGCGAGTGCGGATGCGCCGGAGAAATCCTATTACGGTGCCTCGAGCGATGTCGGGACGCCGGGTTTCTTTGAATACGCTCCCGCTGCGCCTGCTCTAATTCGTCCGAAACGTTTTGGGATATGGGCAGGTTTGAAGAAGTAGCAAGACCGAGAGGTGTAAGGGAGCGGTCCCCCGCTCCCTTCTCTGTTCAGTCGTCTGAATCGCATGCCTACCACAAAAAGTCGCACGTTTCACCCCCGCTGACGCTTTGTATCTCTTCTAACCTTCCAACGTTTTATAGTAAATCCCGTAATTACTTATACACTTAGGACTTACGCATGCTGCTCTTTTGTAGCATAAACTTTTAGTTTGTGCCACCAGAACGCTGTGTTTTCCGAGAAGTTGAGCAATGGACACAACATTTTGCTGAAGTGCGTCATAATCAATCTCTCGGGGGCCTTTGGGTCCCGGTTTTTCACACCTGAAGGGGACAGAAAATGTAAACTTATTTTCAGGATCTACTATAAACTACACGAAAAGGACTGTTTTCAACGTTTCTATAAGCATACTACAGGCTGTGGGAAAACTAAATGGGGCAGTAAATTAGGGACTGGCGGGGTTGGGAACCGCACTTACTTCGGTTGTATGAAAATAGGAAGCCTATCCTCTATACAGGGTACGCATCTGTTGGATGACCTTCGGCAATTTGGCAATGACCGTATCAATTTCGGCTTCGGTTGTGTCCCTACCTAAGGAAAAGCGGACGGTGCCTTGTGCCAAACGCGGTGGTAAGCCGAGTGCTGCAAGGACGTGCGATGGCTCCATAGAGCCGGAGGTACACGCGGAACCCGTCGAGACACAGATACCCTCCATGTCCAAGCGCAAGATGAGGCTTTCACCTTCGACGGCTTCAAACGAGACGTTAAGCGTGCCGGGGGCACAGTGGTCGGGATGTCCATTGTAATGCAACCGGTCAATGTGTGTATCCAGTCCTTCGCGTAATCTTTGGGTTAAAGAATCGAGATGCTGCGCATACGCGTCCTGTTCCTGTTTCGCAAGGTCGGCGGCAGCACCTAAGCCAACAATCGCTGGAACGTTCTCAGAGCCAGCACGCCGATTGCGTTCATGCGAACCACCGTGGACGAGGTTCGCCAGTCGGGTGCCGCGACGGATGTAGAGGATACCGATGCCCTTTGGTGCGTAAATCTTATGCCCAGAAAATGCTAAGAGATTCACACCGAGTGCTTGGACGTTCATTTCCAATTTACCGACTGACTGCACGGCGTCGGTATGGAAAGGGATGTCGTGTTCTTGTGCGATTTCGCATATCTCTTCAAGCGGCTGGACAGTGCCGTTTTCGTTGTTGACGTGCATGATGGAGATTAGCACGGTTGTCTCACGAACCGCTTCACGAAGTTGTTCAACGTTAATCCGTCCGTATCTATCTACAGGGAGATAGGTTACCTCGAAACCGCGTTGCTCCAAATATTGACAGGTATGCAGGACAGCGTGATGCTCCACAGAAGAAGTAATAATGTGGTTGCCCTTGCCACGGCTCTTTTCTAAATCCGTCAGTCCTTTGATAGCGTGGTTATCTGCCTCGGTACCACTTCCGGTGAAGACAACCTCACTCGGGCTTTTGGCACCGATGAGTTCGGCGACCTGTTCGCGGGCAGTGTCAATAGCGGTGCGTGCTTCGCGCCCATAGGCATGAATGCTGGATCCGTTGCCGAATGCCTCGATAAGATACGGCATCATCGCCTCTCGAACTTCAGGACGGAGCGGTGTTGTGGCGTTGTAGTCTAAATAGATTCGTTGCATGCTTTTTTGTCCATGTTGTTATCTGGAGAGGTTATTCATACGTTCGGTGATTCCAAAAGGTTATCCGATTTGGGTTAATCTTAATATTTGAAACGGAATCGCGTCCACGGACTCTTCCGTTCACATCTAAGAAGGAGAGGTTGAGTGTATGTGTGCCTGCAGGGAGTGCCATCCGCACCATAAAAATCTGGTTCGGAAGCGTTTGCCAAGAACGCGTATCCGCCTGTTCCGTCACAACAGCCGCAAGGTTCGCGATTATTCCTAAGGCTTCATGCTGCTTGTTTGCTTCTCGGTACGCTAAATATTTCAACAAGGCGCGTGCTAACGTCCGCAAGAGAATGCCAGTACGCTGGGCATTGAAGGTTTCTATGGCGATGTTTTCTACATCTTCTACAAGCACACCATCCGCTTTCACCTGTCCAGCAGTAACCTCAACCCCGGAGAAGATTGGACGATCCGAGCCAATCGTCGGAATCGCAACGCGTAGGAGGTACTCCAATTCGATATCCTCATAGACTTTCCCTTCACGTCCCATGAGTGTCGGCACAAATTTTTCATCTTTCACGTCGTCTTTTTTCAGGATCGGGAACATCAAAGCCTCTTCGCTTTTTGGCGGAACGTAACCGCTTTCATAGAAGAGAATCAGTTCGCCGGTATTTTCAGAATGCGCGGGGGAGTCGCCGTACTGGTTCCGGTAACGCTCAAGATCGTCCGCGAACCCAAGTTTACGTGCCAACCGCACCAGCGAGTGACCGATGTCGTCTGGTGTTTCTACACCCACTTTCTCCGCAGCGTTTTGGTAATATTCCACAGCCTGTTTGTAAGAGATGTAAGCGTCGTTCCATTCACCAGTGGCTTCAAAGAGGACACCGGAGAGGTACGCCAGAAAACCGGTTCCGAAGAAATCGTACTTCTCGTTCTCACCCTTGAAATAGTTGATGAGTGCCGTCGCCCGACGACATTCTACCAGTGCTCCATCTAACTGATTTTGGTAGACATAATTGAGTGCACGGTAGTAGTGGCTCAAAAGTCGTTCATAACGCGTGCCGGGATATGGACGCAATTTGTCGGAGGTGACCAGTGAACCTGCCTCTTTTGAAAGACTTTTGGTATAACGGTCTTCAGCGATATCCGCTGCTTGCTCGAACGCCGCGCTGCTTTCCTGAAAATGGTTGGCATAATGGGCAACGGTACCGAATTCAAACAGAAACGGGATGTCTGGTTTTTTCGGCGTATGTTTTTGAAGATAGGCGTAGGCGTTTTCTGGCTGTCCTTTTTCTAAGGGTTCTATGACTTCCTGAAACTTATAGCCGCCACACCCTATCATCAGACAGATAGTGAACAGAATGGGGAATATTTTAATCATAAAAGTGGCAGTCCGCCATCGGTTTCCGTCGGCTTTCAGAGTAGCCATCAGAAAAGAAACCTCTTTGCTGAATGCCGATAGCCGATAGCCGTTCCTCTACATTTTAAACTTGTCACGTCCGACAAACTTTTTGATTTTTTTGTTACCGATCCAAATCTTCTCGTTGGTTTCGATATTGGTCAATGTCAGATCCGTCTGATAGAAGACGACTTGATCGCCGCCCTCACGGTCTTCAATCGTGTTGATCTCACCTGTCATCATATAATCGGCACCGAGTTCGCGTCCCATCCGTTTAACGGTTTCAATTGCAGCGAATTCGCCTTGATCAGCACGTTCTTCGCGAATTTCGCCGCGTTCACTCGAACTTGAGACGGTTCGGACTTTCCCTGAGTTGATAAAGGCACGCTCAATATCTGTTATAAACGTAGCGACTGGGATATGTTCCATGCTCTTGTTACGGATGCCGCCAACAATTACAATCGGTTTCGCCCCGGTATCCATACCGTGATCGTTAATCCAAGGATGTGTTAAACAATCCTGAATAATCTCATTAGCGACCATACGGGAGTCGGTATCGTTCCAACGTCCAGACAGATCAATCGTCGTATCAGCATCAACACGGGTAACCTGTTTAGAGGAACTACAACCGCTGAAAATTGTGATCCCAACGAGAAGGGCGCAAATTGTAAGGCTATATGCGACAGGTTTGGCTGCCAAAATCTTATACATTCGGAATACTCCTTTTTGGAATGGTTGTCGATTGTCAGTTGGTCATCGGTTAAAGAGGAACTCTTGTAACCGATAACCGATAACTGAAAGCCTGCGTAGCAGGCGAACCGACAACCATTTAAAAATCTAAATCAGCTTCTTGAACAATTTTGTCGACGAAGGTATCGAGTGCCATTGCGCCGATGTCGCCTTCATCGCGGCTACGGACGCTGACCGTACGGTTTTCCGCTTCACGTCCACCGATAATTAGCATATACGGCACCCGTTGCAGGCGGGCTTGGCGAATCTTCGCGCCGATTTTGTCGTCGCTGTTATCCAATGTGACACGACACCCTTTTTGGCGTAGGAGTTGTTCGACCTCTTTACCGTAGTCAACGAAACGTTGACTAATCGTCATCACAACGCACTGAACAGGGGAGAGCCATGTCGGGAATGAACCGGCGTAATGCTCAATCAGCATCGCAATGAAACGTTCAAAGCTCCCGCAGATTGCGCGATGGATAACCACAGGCCGCTTTTCAGACCCATCGGACGCAACATAAATGAGTTCAAATCGTTCAGGCAGTTGGAAATCGAGTTGCACAGTAGCGCATTGGACATCTCGGTTGAGTGAATCCCGGACCTGAAAATCGAGTTTAGGACCATAGAATGCCGCTTCCCCAGGATCGAGACTATACTCAATCTGGTTGTTTTTCAGCACATCTTCAAGTAGGGTTTCGGCGCGATTCCAGACCTCTATATCGCCCATGAATTTCTCAGGATTGCGTGTACTAAAATCGCATCGGAACGGCAGATCGAAAGTGCCGTAGATCCGTTGGAAGAGCCCGAGGATCCGCTCGTATTCATTGGCGATGTCCTTCTCTTCAACGAAGATGTGTCCGTCATCTTGACAGAGTTGACGCACACGCGACAAGCCAGTCAACGTCCCTGTAGCTTCGTTGCGATGCAGCACCCCTTGATCATACAAGCGATAGGGTAGATCGCGATAACTGTGGCGGACACTTTTATAGATTAACATGTGTGCCGGACAGTTCATCGGTTTGAGCGCGCTTGTTGCCTCACCCTCTTCGTTTTCGACCAGGAACATATCGTCTTTAAAATGTTCCCAATGACCGGAGGTTTTCCAGAGGCTGCTGTCGTATATTAACGGGGTCCGAACTTCCTGATACCCTTCGCTGAGGTAGAGTTTTCTGACTTTTTCGGAGAGGAGATTATAGATGAACGCGCCTTTCGGAAGCCAAAACGCACTGCCGGGCGATTCGGGATGCATCTGGAAGAGTTCCAATTCACGTCCGAGTTTACGATGGTCGCGTTTAGCGGCTTCTTCGCGTTGTGTTAAGTACGCCTGAAGGTCGGCTTTAGTCTCCCATGTGGTACCGTAAATTCGTTGCAGCTGCTCGCGATTGCTATCACCGCGCCAATAGGCTCCAGAAACGCGGAGCAGTTTGAAATATCGGCATTCACCTGTTTTTTCAACGTGCGGCCCCTTGCAGAGGTCTGTGAAATCGCCGTTGTGATAGATAGAAACACCTTCTTCGTCAACACCCTCATCGGTCGCACTCACTTCGCGATCCGAAATCCCGTCGATTAACTCGAGTTTGAATTTCTGATCGCGTTCACTGAACCATTCACGAGCCTCGTCATACGACCATGTCTCTTCCTGGAACGGCACATTGGCTTTAATCATCGCCTTCATGTGCTTTTCGATTTCGGGGAAATCGTCGGGTGTGATGGGACGTGGCACCTCCATATCGTAATAGAACTCGTTCTCAATCGGCGGTCCGATTGCGAGTTTAACGGTATGTTCGCCATCTGGGAATAGTTGTTGGACGGCATACGCCATGATGTGCGCGGTTGAATGGCGTAAGCGTTGTAAATAGTCTTCAGGTTGATTGGGTTCACGCATTGCGGTTTACTCTCTATATGTCCGTTCATGTGGATTCAAAATTGGTCTTAATAGACTTAACGTCTTATTTCGTAAACTGTTTACTAATTATTTTACACCATGGGGTAGAGAGATGCCAATTGAAAATATCGCAATTGTGATTTTCTATATCTCTATATCTATCTATACCATATCTTCCTGTTAAGCCTGAAACGATTGTTATTGACGAAATCGCTGAACATCTCGGAGCCATCGGTGCTATTCATTACACGTCGCCTCAACTTAAGCCCAGATAATTAGCGAAGGTATTGATGTCATGAACTAAAGAAGAATCCCAACATTTTTATTTCTTCCTATAAACCAAAGTTTGTATTTCGTGTTCCAGCTTAAGTTTGTTATTTTCAAAACTAAACTCGTAAATAGTATTCTCAGATGAGCTAGTTAATGGATGAGGACTGTGTTTAAATTCTTTTTCAAAGGCGGACTCCATTTCTATTAATTCTCGTTTAACGTCTTCTACCTTTAATATGAATTCGGCACCTTCGCCTTCAAGAGAAATGTCAACATCGGCATCTAAGCGTTCAGTTATGATAAACTCGACTGTTTTGTCTGAAATTTCGTAAGTCCCACCGAACGTAATACTAACAGCTATTTTAAGAGTAATATCGGGCGGCGCATTAAAAATTACATCATCTTCCAAGTCCTGTTTTATCGTCATACTTATTTCTCGGAAAAATGAACCATCAGCATTAAATATTAAGTTATCGTCTGCTTCAGCAATTGGATTTTTTCCTTCAAGATCACCAAGTTGTTGATATAAGAGTTCCCGCATAGACATTCCATCAATAGAGACAATCTGCCACGTCCCAACAATAGTGTGATTATCATCATCTTCATCCACAGATAATTCGTCATCAGCACCGCAGGCGAGCATACCCAGTATAATCAGAAACACAAGTAAAAGACTTTTGTCGGCTATTATTTTAAACATTGTTTTATTTTTCATGAGGGTATTCTCCTTATTAAATAAAGGGGGTTTTCTGTGAAATAATGATACGATGGGTCCCTCTTCACACCATCGCACCACATTCAATTAACCGTTTATAGTAAATCCTGAAAATAAGTGCACACTTTAGACGTACAAGCACCCTTCCACCGCTGGCGAGGTTTCATTGGGGAAATCCGCAGAAATCCGCAGAAACACCCTATCAAATACCCCTATCAATACGCAGAAACGCCCAAGCAAAAACACCCCTATCAAAAACACCTCGCCAACTCAGCGTACCTAATTAATTCTAAGGTTTACCATAATCAGGTCATGCCCGAATCTGAAAAACGATTTGTTGATTGTGGGGGCTGCTAAGTACTTAACCGAAAATATACCAGACAAAAAGACCGATACTCGACGAGATGCAACCCGTTGCTGCGTGGTAAACTTGGTTCCCCTTTGTCTCTCTACGAAACTCGTTTGTGTAATACTCCACATATTCGGGTGATTTGCCTATGAGACGATTTGCTGGCAAGGGAGGTTCATAAATAAGAGCTGCCCCCATACCAAAGATGTTGCCAACGCAACCCGTCAGTTGCCACGTTGTCTTGTTAACTGCAAGTTGGGCATCTCTTTGAGCATCTGCGACAGCTTGTGAGTGTATCTGTTCCTTAGGGATGGATTCTACACCCTGAGCGGCCGTCGAGAGAATCAGTAACACCGTGAGTGTTATGTAAAATTTGTTGATATACAAGGCATGAAGCATTTTAAGTACTCCTTATTTAGATATTCACAACAGTGAATCTTGCAATTTGGGACGAGTCCTGTCATGCAGTGAAAAATATTACTTTTGTATCGATATTTCTAAAGATACCAACGAAATCAGGAGCAGGAGCTATGGATCTTTAGGCACAGTCGTATAAAACTCAACGGTATCAATTTGCCCCTTGGGAATCTGTTCCGTTTGATCTCGAGCAGGGGTTCTGGTCCTTTCTACAATCCGAATGGCATCTGTCTTGAAAGTCAAGGGTAAGTGATGCATAAAAATTTCAATGGGAAGGAGAAGCGGAGAGGCGGATCTTCTGTGAATTACTTGCAGTGGCCTCCAATCGCGTCCGTCCGCTCGCGCCCAAATCTCAATATTTTGAACTGCCCCTTCGCCAAGGATACGAATTTTTCGAACGGATTGTCTCTCTGGGATGGCATACACGCTTCCGTTGTGCGTATTCGTAACAGTTACGGGGGCATCAATCCGGACGTATGTATATTCTTCCATAAGTGTTTGTTGGGTCAGAACAGTTCTGCAACCTATCACGAAAATACATATCAGAAAAATCCCATAAAATCTCATCATCGTGAACTTCTCCTTAGTTTGTGCTGGATAAGTCAGAATGCGTATTGAAACGGTAAGTCGCTGAAATCCCTGCACGGACGAGGTTTTCTGAATATTTCTGTCCTTCATTATTGACCTGTTCCCATGTGCCAAAGGGGACGGCGGCATCCCAAGAGAAGTCCGCTTCCGCATCAGAACCGATGCCCGCGGTGAGTCCGACAAGACTCACGGGTACGATGTCATTTAATGTTAGGACTTACACAAGGGGTGTGCGTGAGTTCAAGATAATTTAGCAAGATTCATGCCAAGCCAATTTTGCTAATTATTCGACAGAAAAACGAAATTTCCACACAAGGTTTGTAAAAATTTACAGAAGTTTTGCAAAATCTACACAAACTTTGACAGGACGGCGACAAAATCAGGGTATTAGGTTTATCACTCCAAAGCCGTGACTGCCTTCGCGCAACGAAAGCCGAGGGCTACGTTCGTGAGTGTTGGCGAAACTCTGTTACGATAGGCGACCCTGATGTTTTGAACCTCAGTATTGTACCAGGCGCCACCACGCGCGACGCGGGAAGTTGTAACGTTCACAAAGTCAGATATTACTAAACCCACATTCTCGATCGTATTCACGCCTGCCAGCGGATTACGACGCGGAGAGGAGAAATAGAAATCACCATAGTACGCATCGAGGCACCATTCTAAGACGTTACCCGTCATATCATACAGGCCATATTCATTCGCGGCATAATTACCGACAACTGTTGTATCTCCAACATGATTACCATAGTTGGCTTGCCCATTTGAAACCGTATTTCCCCACGGATACTTCAAGCCGGACTTACCACCACGTGCCGCTTTTTCCCACTCGGCTTCCGTCGGTAAACGCTTACCGGTCCACGTTGCGTAAGCCATTGCCCCATACCAACTTACGTAAGTCACCGGATGGTCTCCTTTTCCACTGGGATAGTTGTTTCCATTCCAATGTTTTAAGTAGTTCCCGTTGTGATATGCGGAAGGTATTTGGTCTTTCCGCCACTGCGGATTCGCATCAATAAACACCTTGTATTTTGCGTTCGTCACCTCGTATTTGTCTATATAGAATGCGTCTATGTAGACAGTGTGCATCGGCTTTTCGTCGGTGTTGTCGTTACTGCCCATCTGAAACTCACCTGCAGGGATTAATATCATATCGAACGGGATTGAAGGGGTTGCAGGTTTGGGTTCCAAAGTTGGTGTCGTCCCTATCTCCTGCTTTGGGGTGTCGGTTGGTGGTTCGCGCGGTGTCGTTGGCGGCTTTTTCCCATTCTGCTTCTGTCGGAAGCCGTTTGCCTGCCCATTCTGCATACGCCACTGCATCGTCCCATGTTACATTCACAACAGGATAATTAGGTGCTGGCGCGTGGGTGTACGTTTCCTCTGGTAAGGGACGGTGTCCGGTTCGCTTAAGGAATTCTTCATATTGGGCAAGCGTGACTTCGTGCGTGTCAATATAAAATCCATTGACATAAACAGGATAGGCGGGTGAGCGCTCATCTGTTCGTGCCGGTGTGCCCATCTGAAATTCGCCTTCAGGAATCAGCACCATCTCTGCACCGTCCTGTTCCCACGTAATCGTTCCATGCGGTTGGTGCGCCACAGGCTCCGTTTCCAATTCAACATGCCACGGTAGGGTCTCGCCGCCCTTCAAGATCAGTTGTGCTTCACTCGTCTTGTAGCCATCATGTGTTATCTGGACCATCACCTGTTCGCCAGGCACATCGGGGTCAATCTCATGAATTTTCGGGGTTGTGCCGATTAATTTTCCACCGATATGAACCGTCGCGCCGCTCGGTTCGCTGGTGATGTCCAAGGTTGCGATTGTCTTCTCGGCTGAATTGCGAATTCTTGATGGTAATGAATAGATGAGGGGTGTCTGTGCTGTTTGTTTGCTTGAAAGATTTGTGTCGTTAAAAAGGTTTGCCGTTCTTAGCTTACATTGTGCCAGCACCTCGTCCCAGGAAAGAAATCCATCAGCCACCTCTTTACTGGACAAGATCCCATCGGCTTCAGCGGTGAAACTTTCAACGAGGGCAGCTGTAAAGTAGCCTCCGACGCTATTGCTTCCGAACACAAATTGTCCGGGAGCAGCAGCGGTGATATCAAGAGTCCCTACGTGCTGGAGGAAGAGATCCTCGGTATAGAGGCGGTTTTTCGGGAGATCCTCCGAAAAACTGACACTCAAGTCTGGCCCAGAGGTCTCTGCATAGTTACTGCAGGTGTCGGTAATGAACATTTTCAAATTTGCCGGTTTTTGTTCTAACCATTCACGCAGTTTCGCACGAGGGACCGCGTCCTTGCTCTGGTCGAAGTTAAGCACATGCTCGCTGTCAAAGCTTCGCATACTTCCATGTCCATTGTAGTAGATAAAAACCGTATCCTCTTGACTTGGGTGTAACCTGTGAAGCCAATCTTTCACATCGGTCCCTCTGATAATCCCCTGTTTGTTGGATATAATTCCGTGGGGTTCCCCTTGGATCAGTGTCATCTGCGTGATACTGCCGAGCAACTCGTCCTCAGATTTCATAAGGGTTAGATGGACATCGCAATGGTGTGAAACGAGCCGCATGACTTCTTTTATGCGCCCCTCACTCTTTTCAACACTTTTTCGGATGTTCACGTCATTTCCAAGTATGATTAGAAGCGCGTGAACTTCTTTGGCAGTCGCAAAAGATACCGGTCCCAAGCAGATAACGGATATCAGTATTAGCAGAAATCCGGCAGTAGGCAAAGTGTATTTGCGGTACATAATCTCCTCCTAAAAATGTTATAGTAAAGCCAGAAAATAAGTTTACATCTTGTAGGGGCAGCCCTTGTGGCTGCCCACAAATTCTTGCATCGAATTCACGTTACAATATAGATTCCAACGGGTATACAGAAATCCCTACTTCCGTATCAGCATTTTGCGTGTAGCCGTGAAATCACCTGCTTTGAGCGTATAGAAATAGAGACCACTTGCGACGGGTTCCCCTTGTGCGTTTTTGCCATCCCAATACGCGGCCCGGCTCCGTCCGTGGTACGTCCCGGCACGCTGATGCCCTAAATCCAAAGCACGCACGACGTGCCCGTGGATGTCGTAAATCGTCAGCATTACATCCGCGGCTTCGGCGAGCTGATAGGGTATCCATGTCTCCGGGTTGAATGGATTGGGATAGTTCGGCAAGAGCGTCGTTGTCTCCGGCAGCTGCCACGTTTCGGAATTTGCAGACTCTCCGAACTGCTGGAGGAGATATGCCTGCACTTCCGGGGAGAGCCGCTGAAATGGCGGATAATCCGCAAGCGACATCGGGTGCGCATGAGGGGCTGCGGCAGCGGGCTTCCATAGATTCCCGTTGACCACACGCTTCGCTGGCCACGTCTTTTTGCCATTGTTACGAAACGTTTGTTTTATCGTGATCGGTGGCAATTCGACCTTTTTTGGGATTAGGAAAAGAAATTGAGTCCTAACTTTAGGGGTGGTACGACTCACTTCCTCCGGAATGAGGAGCAAAGTAGGATTTGCGGTAGAACTTAAAATTTCTTGCACCTTCTCATCTTCAAGGTCTTTCAGGTCCTTGGCGTTCCAGAAAATCGCTATTAAAAATCCACCGACCGCACCGGTAATCTTACCACCCACAACAAAACCGGTAGAGGCCCCGGCGGCGGTGCCACCACCGGGGATTAATGACCCAAGCGCAGCTCCGGCCTTGCCTCCGACGATGTGTCCAACGACTGTGAGCCCTGTCATTATCAATCCGCGTTTGCTCCAAAAGCTCGGGTTCTTGATGTGTTCAATCCTCTCTTCTTCGGTTACCAGTGCCTCTCTCTGATCCTCCAGAGACTGTAGTTGAAACATGTAATAGCCGGGCGTGTGAAGTCTTGAGTCGATGGTATTCGGTGGTACGGGTTGGAATGCGTTTGGGCCTTGTAATATATGAGGGGTTATCCCGCAAGTACTATACTCAAGGTTCTCGCTCATCAACTTTAGAAATTGGGCATTCAGGACGAAATAGGTCGCGTTTTGGGTAATTGCTACATCCGAGATGAAATCTGCCGGAGGCGGCTTCAAGCGTTTTCCACCGTAGACCCAAATCGAAACAGACCTGGTGGACCACTCATTCCAGTTATTCCCAGCGTCACGCTCATCCTTGACAGGGACCACATAAACATCATAATAATGTTCGCCTATCGAGCGGGGGGCCGTGGTGTCTATGTCGTACGTCTTGGATTGATTTGGTAGGAGCTGGGGTACCTGTCGACTGCTTAACATTTTACCATTTCGGAAGACCTTCTTGTCGGTAGAATAATAGAATTGGACCTCTGTGCTCTCGGATGTCGCAGTTCCCTTGTTCGTTACTTCGGCAACGAGCTGAAAGGAACGGTTGTCGATATGTACTCCCGCTTGCCTCTCAACCCTTTCAACATTTTCCCCAAACACAACCATTTCAACGATTAGGTCAGGTACTGAGAAAGCATTTGCTGAAAAAAGGAATGAAACCCATATCAGCATCAGTAGCGGGAATGTGCGTTTATTTTTCATTTGTTAATACTCCTCAATTTTCAACACAAAGACCTCTATGTGGGAAGTCTATGCGGATAGATAGGTAATTCCTGAATGCATGGACACTAAACGAGATGTTCCTTGAACCCTTTACTTGCGTATCAACATCTTTCGCGTGGCACTGAAATCACCAGCGGTCAGCGTATAGAAATAGAGACCACTCGCCACAGGTTCCCCGAATTCATTTTTCCCATCCCAGTATGCGGCACGCCCGCGGCTCCGATAGATACCCGCACGCCGATGTCCCAAGTCTAAGGTTCGGACAACCCGTCCATTGATGTCATGGAGGGTGAGTGAAACATCCGAAGGCTTTGCCAACTGATAGGGTATCCACGTCTCCGGGTTGAATGGGTTTGGATAATTCGGCAACAACGCGGTTGTCTCTGGCACTTGCCACGTCTCAGGGGACACAAACATACCGAAATCCCGAAGGAGATATGCCTGCGCTTCCGAGGAGAGCCACTGAAATGGCGGATAATCCACAAGCGACATCGGGTGTAATGCCGGGGCAGCCGCTGCACCCTCCAGCGAATAGATACCTTGATACTTCGCCGTATACGCCTTGTCGCCCACAAAATACACTTGCTCTACCGTGACGGCTATCTCTGTCAGCGGCTTTGGAATCCGAAAAAGGTAGCGATCCTCGCCCTGGGGTCGGGTCTTCTGCCCTGAAATAGGCGTGAGAATGAGAGTCGGGGCTGCAGTAAATGCTAACAGTTCATTCTCTATTGATGGCTCTTCATTTCCCACTATTGACTTCAACCCCATACCCGTTAGATAATTCGCAGTTCCACCGATCGCCTTGCTGACCACATAGCGTCCCGCTGCCCCAGATGCCCCTTCAGCTGTCACGTTTGCCACTGTAGGAATCAAGACTTTGAACTTTGAGCCGATGCGGAGGACGACCTTAGCGAGTTCGTCTATGGACTGTCCGACTTTTCCAAGCGGGATCACCGGTATATGGCGTAAAACCTTTATTCCAGTTCCCACTCCGACGGCTGTCCCGATCGCCCCGATGACCACCTCTGTTGTGTCTAAGTCATACGTGCCTTTCAAAGCATCAATCCGCTGCTGGGCTGAGAGGAGGGGAAACATAAAATAGGGGGGATCCCCTGTCAGCAAGAGATCTGTTGGATCCCACTTCCCCAAAGGAGTGTCTGGAACGCCTGGGATGCCAAGCGTTATGACGCAGCTGCCATAAGTGGCGCGATTCTGATTTTTTACGAGCAGTTTCGGAAATTGGGCGTTCACAACGAAATAGGTCGCGTTTGGAGTAAGTGCGACATCCGAGATAAGATTTTCTGGCAGTTCCAAATCCCCTCCAACGGCATGCACTTTGACAGGCACAGACCAATTATTACCCGGATCGCTTTCAGATACACCCCCCTTCACCTTCGCTCTATAATAGTGGTAACCCCGGGAAGGCACATACTTGATAGTCCAACTCTTGTTACTGGCTCGATTCGGTTCCAAGGCAGGGATATTGATCGTATAAGCCGCCAGATGCTTATCACTCTCGGACACATCTTTATATGAGGCGTAATAAAGTTGAAGTTCTGTTGGCGCAGAGGTCCTATCCCCTTGGTTTTTGACGATGACTCGGAACTTAAAACTTGGCTTAGAATCCGTCTCAGTCTTGCTGAGGTCTACGTTCGCATAGATGTCTGCTGTGTTCTCGAAGATGTGTTTGTAGGTCGCATCTTCGGACTTAACCACATGAACCACTAAATCCGGTTTCATGTTTCCCACCCTGATTTCGACAGCAGCCGTGCAGTTACTATCGGTCTTTTCCTTATTATCACCACGCTCTATGCAGGCACGGTAGTAGTAGGTGCGTGTGGTTTTGGGAGCAGTGACACGAAAAGATATCTCGGCTGTGCCATCTGCAGGCAGTGCCTTTATAGAAAATGCTTCCAACAGTGTATCGTTTGTCGGCGAGTTGTTCTTATCCGTAGAGCGATAAAATTTCAGGGTTGTTGCCTCGGATTTCTCAGTGCTCTGGTTCTTGATGGTGGCATAGAGATCAAACTTTTGTTCCGGCAATATGCTGCTTATCTCTGTGCCGGGGCCTGGGCCGGTCAAGCGTATCTCCTTCAAGGATTTAATACGGTTCGCCTGAAAGGTTTCAATCACCAAGGCAGAACCGCCACCGATGGGGTTCCCCTCAAGCAATACCTGTGTACTTGGGCTATCTATTAAGTGTTGGATGGGTGTAACATCACGAATCTGATTATTCCTGAGGTTTAAATATGTCAGTTGTGTCAAGTCTACGAGGGGCGTAACATCACGAATCTGATTATCATTGAGACTCAATCTCTCTAACTGTGTCAAGTCTGCGAGGGGCGTAACATCACTAATACGATTACCAGGGAGCACCAACCACGTTAACTGCGTCAAGTCTGCAAGTGGCGTAACATCACGAATCTGATTATCATCGAGCCACAAATCCTCTAACTGTGTCAAGTTTCTGAGAGGTGTAATATCACGAAGTTGAGTACGATGCAGCCGCAAGTACCTTAACTGTCTCAATGTGCTGACAAAGCCAATGTCCCCAATTTGATTTCCGTCTCCATCAACAAATAAATGCCGCAACTGCGTTAAATCCACATGGCGGCGAAGATTGCCCATTACCGCCTCACTGCTCACTGAAACCCTTAAATCCGTTAATTGCTTTAATCCCGAGAGGGGCTTGAAATCATTGATTGGATTCTTAAGATAATGAAGGACTAATGTTTGCAGTTGTGTTAATCCTGCGAGGGGACCGAGGTCACTAATCTCAGTGCCTGCGAGATACAAACTTGTTAGTCGCGTTAATCCTTTGAGGGGCCCAAGGTCGCTAATCTCATGAAAATCAAGACTCAAAATATATAGTTCCGTCGCGTGCTCCAAACCCGTCAGGTCTTTTATCCGTGCTCCTCCAGTAAGCTGTTTTATTCTGTTATCCCATGAAGGAGCATGTAGAAATGTTAATCTCTGTAGTGCCTGTCTTGTGATGCGTGCGTTAGGTGCTAAATCCAATTCAGCACGTACCACAGCCGCTAAAGCCGCATCCGGCATCTTCACATCTTGTGCAGCAGCAAGGTTCGGTATCCAACCACTGAGGACAATCAGAAAAATAAAAAGTCTACACAAACGTTTCATTGTTTCCACTCCCTTTTATTTATGGTAGATTTTAGAATTACCTATACGCTCTAATCAGTGGGGTTAGAAACCGCACTATAGGGGTCAATTTCATAAAATGCTACTTCCGGCAGGTGCCGCTTAGTCTTCACCGAATGCGCCTGCGACGAGGACGAGGTCTTGAATGTTAACGAGGCCATCACCGTTGACATCCGCATCGGTTTCGCCGACTTGTCCAAGTTCACCTGCGATGAGGACGAGGTCCAGAATGTTGACTTTATCATCGCGATTCACATCGGCGGCGGGCCATCCGACCGACCAGAGAAGGATTTTTCCGTCCGAACCCGCGCTTGCCAACGTCTTACCATCCGGGGAAAACGAGACACTATTAACGAAACCGGTGTGTCCGTGAAGTGTCCGTAGGTGTCTGCCAGTGATAACATTCCATAGCCGCACTGTCTGGTCACCCGCGCTTGCTAAAATCTTACCGTCCGGACGAAACGAGACACGATTGACATCAAAGGTGTGTCCTTCAAGGGTATGTCGGAGTTCGCCAGTGATAACATTCCAGAGCCGCACTGTCTGGTCCAAACCCGCACTTGCCACAATCAGACCACTCGGATTAAAGGCAACACTTAAGACCGAATCGGTGTGTCCTTCAAGGGTATGTCGGAGCCTGCCCGTCGCAACATCGAATAGGTAAACTTTCTTGTTCAAACCACAAATGGCAAGCATCCGACCATCTGGACTAAAGGAGACACTTTGGATGCCAGCCCCCCGAAAATTCCAAGATGAATCATTGCTCCCAGTCGTAACATACCATAGATCCATCTCACCTCCACCCCCACTTGCCAACGTCTTACCATCCGGACGAAACGAGACACTTGCTCTCCCGCTGTACTGGTACCAATCCCAACGGTCCGCCCGCCATAGGCGCGTGCCAGTGGCAACATCCCATAGATAAACCCTCCCGTCCGAATCCCCACTTGCCAACTTCTGACTATCCGGACTAAAGGAGATACTATAGACGGTGTGTGCCACGAGGCGCGTGACCTCTTGATGCGTTACTGTATCGTAGAGCCAAATACCGCTGCCACTTGCCACCGCAAGGAGCTCCCCATCCGGAGAATACGCTATATCATTTATTGGTTCTTTGCCCAGATGCACAATCGCGCCTTCGGGCACTGTCCATTCTGTTGATTGCTGTGCAAAACCGAAGTATTCCGAAACTGAAAACAATAGGATCGTCAGAAAAAAGTATCTGAGTTGCATAGGATCCTCTTCCTCCTTGTCGTCGTGCCGTTTATAGCACGTTCAAAAATGAATCTTCATCAAACCGCGCAGAAGTTTGTAGCGTTGCTGGGGCGTTTTCGCATTTTCAAGACTCTTTTTCTCTTGAGTATTGATTTCCGCAATACGATTCCTTTCCCGTCCGGTAGCCGTCTGTGACAACATTCGGATTTCACGTTCACGTATCTATCAAGGCGAAGCGTGACGTGGGAAGATCACCAGTAAGCATCGCTACTTTTATGGTATCAAAAAATTGTGGTATTTGGACGTTGTATTCTCAGACGCATACCCAATTGCCAGTTGGGTGGAGACGGGGGTAGAGGGATCTACCCTGGCAATCCGTCTCCAACGTCCGTTCATAATCCTACAAGATCTTCCGAAAAAAATCAAGTAAAATTACGACGCTGCTTAAAATATCATGCACATCAATGACGATGTATGATATACTTAAACACGCACTGGCAATCGACGCTTGGCAGTGCCGCGGTTCGGGAGACTAGCCCTCTCGCCGAACCACCTCTAAAGGATTTTACGGATGCCAAAACGGATTATAGCAAAAAACGAAATAAAATACAACAATTTTTTTATATATCGACCCAATTTTTGTGCGAATTCCAGTCGCTATCCAACAATTATTGATTTCCTATATCTATTTGCATTATTGGCAGTTGGACTCACGCGAAATGTATTAGCAAGATTCATGCCGAGCAAATTTTATCAGATATTGGGCGAAAAAATAGGGATTCCGGCACAAGCTTTGTAAGAAACAGCGGAAGTTTTGTAAAAATCCGCACGGGTTTTGCAAAGAGGACCGAACGGATGCGCCGCTGGATTTTGTAATCGCGCAGACTTTGTAGGGAAGGTCTTGTGCCTACCTTTATGCATCCTTGTATGCACAATCTAAAAGATTATGCTACAAAGATGGCAACTTGCGTTATTATCGTGAATATAGGAGAAAAAGTAATGGAGAAAGTCCTAATAATCGATGACAATCGAAGTTCAGAAATTGATGACAATCGAAGTTCAGATGAATTGGAGATTTTCCTTAGAGATAGAGGCTATTCCGCTATCAGCGTTGATACCGTTGACGAAGGTTTGAAAAATATTAACGCATCCGAGAATCTGAAAGTTATCTTGCTGAATGCGGAATTGTCAGCGAAAAGAGGGTGGGATGCGTTGAAGAGAATTAAGCGTGAACACCCAGAGATCATTGTAATTGTAATCAGAGCGGGGGTACAAACAGCGAGAAGGGCAATGAGTCTCGGCGCATTAGAGGTTTTGTCACACAATGATGAAAAGTTCTATAGAGCCCTCGATCAGGTATTTGAGCGACTATCTATCCGAAGCAACACACTCTCGACTCCTGAGAATCAGGATCCTCTCGTGGGTAGGAGTGAAGCAATGTTTGAACTTAATAAACAAATTGGACTTGCAGCCAAATCTAACGTTCCAGTGCTGATTGAGGGGGAAACAGGCACCGGGAAAGGATTGGTTGCCCGCTTAATTCACGAGGAGAGTGAACGTGCAGCGGGCCTCATTCACGAAGAGAGTGAACATGCAGCGGGAGAAAATAAACGGGCGAGGAGACCGTTTATCCCATTTGATTGTGGAGCTGTACCTGATACACTCCGTGAAACTGAACTATTTGGTCATGAAGAAGGCGCATTCACAGATGCGAAATCAGAGCGTTCTGGAGCATTTGAACGGGCTGATGGGGGCACCCTTTTTCTTGATGAAGTCGGCAATATGACACCAGCCCTACAGGGAACATTCCTCAATGTGCTGCAAGAAAAAGAGTTCCAACGGGTGGGCGGAACTCAGGCCCGTAGTGTGGAAGTGCGTATCATCTGTGCTACCAATCAGAAATTGAAGGAAATGGTGGAGGGTGGGAAATTCCGAGAGGATTTGTTCCACCGTCTCGACGGCTATAAGATCTCTATACCTCCATTGCGGGAACGGCTGGACGATATTCCGCGCCTCGTCGCTTATTTCCTAGCGTGCATTAAGGAAAAAAATGGTAAACCCATCCGTGGTGTTTCTGATGAAGTGATGGAATTGTTAAAAAAATATGATTGGCCCGGCAACGTTCGGGAGTTAGAAACCTGCCTCCAAAAAGCGGCAGTCACCGCCCAAGGCGAGGGTATTCTGCCGGGAGATCTCCCACGAGCCATCCAGATGTGTAGACGAGATGAAGGGACCGAGCGGAATACGCCAGAGATGCGATCTTCGGAAATGCCAAGAACACCAATATATAGGAACCTGCTTGATTTGCCGGTCGTGGCGTTCTGTCGGCTGATCTCTGATACGAAGTCAGATGTCACCGCCAGCCAAATCGCCGAGTGGTGGGAAGGTTTCTCTAATGATGGGCGCACCCGTGCCAATAGGGCCAAAGGCGAAATTGATAACTGGTGGAACGAATTTGATACGACGACTCAACTAACGTTTCCTAAGTTATCGAAACGTATTAAGGAGACCATTGACGATGCTATCTCTCAATTATCATATCTTCGGCATAGACATGACACCGAAATAATAGCGGAAGTTGCGCCAGTCAGTATAATCGGAAAAACCCACAAAGGGAGCCTGACTGCGGTTCTGCACGAAACCGTAAAGGGACATGGCGGAAACAAGGAAAAAGCCGCAAGAGAATTGCGTATTTCTCTTGACAAACTTGAGAGATGGTTGTCGTATCGGACAGAAGCTGAAGGAAATGACACGAACAATTCACTTCGAACATCTATACAGCCTTCGCGCCGGCTCGAACGGTTTCCGACTAAGGAGATAGAAAGACTACTTAAAGAACCCATCAATTCCCTCATTTTGGAGAATTTCTCGCGTACAGAATGGCGGAACAAAAGTCTGAATGATCAGATGCTGACTATCCACCTCGCTTTGAAAGTGCTATCTCAGCGTTTGCCTGAAGATGATGAGCACCGTTTGGATGGAGATCATGGCTGTATCTACTTCGGCGGCATGACCTTTTCGCGAATTGAATGGAATATTTATTCCCGAGCCCGCTATCTATATGCTGACCATGCTGAAGTCGCTAAGGCACTCAAGGTAGACATAAGGACGATCAAGAAGTATTGGCCTGAGAACAAATCATTCCCAAGCCGTCACACCCTTTTTACGGACGGAATGGTGTTGTATCGCCCTTCATTTTGATGGGTATTGTCTACGTAATGGTTTTGCCTTGGGAAGGATGGGCGGTACAGGACTTGAACCTGTGACCTCTTGCATGTCAAGCAAACGCTCTAGCCACCTGAGCTAACCACCCGTATCGGGGAGAGATAGTGGAGGTGGCGGTCGGAATCGAACCGACGAATAAGAGCTTTGCAGGCCCTGGCCTTACCACTTGGCTACGCCACCAAAAAGAGATGGAGCGGGAGACGAGATTTGAACTCGCGACCTCCACCTTGGCAAGGTGGAGCTCTACCACTGAGCTACTCCCGCATCGTTTTGACAATTCGCGCAAAAGAAGTTACGCGTTCCGAAAGCATATATAGTTTAATATATTTGGTTTTGAATGTCAAGTTAATTTTCGATTAAAGTAGCAAAAATTTGAATTTTTATCAAAAAACTTTCAAAGTTGCTCTTCGATCCAGTCATCACCGTGGGCTGGATTGTAGATGAGTCCTCTTTTCATATCAACACAAAGGT
>CAZGAW010000022.1:0-47542 GCA_964523645.1 uncultured bacterium
CGAACGATGGGAGAATTCACCGATTTGGACACTATTGGCGAAACTCTCATCACTGCTCAGCCGATAGGTAGGCTTCTCCGTCTGAAAGATGTCGCAACGATCTCCGACACCTACGAGGAGGTGCGAACGCTATCACGAATTGACGGACAACCTTCGATAAGTCTGAGTGTGCAAAAGAAGACTGAGGGAAACACAATTGCATTAGTTACTAAACTTCGAGAATTAGTCAACAATCGGAGAACGGATCTCCCTGAAGGTGCTATTCCGTTGTTCTCAAAGAACGATTGGGAATTCTTGAAACAAATGCGTTTTTCGGTTTGGTACTTGTTCTGCTAATGCTCCTTCTGTTTATTGGATGGCGGAATGCCTTATTTGCGGCACTCGGCATACCGGTTGCGTTCATGGCAACATTTTGGTTTATGTCCATTGCTGGCTATACGCTCAGTGGTGTCTCCCTGTTTGGGCTTATTTTGGTTGTCGGGATTGTCGTTGACGATGCCATTGTTGTCATAGAGAACATCTATCGGCATATTGAGGCAGGTAAATCGCCGAAAGTTGCCGCTATCCGCGGTGCGGGAGAGGTTGGTTGGCCCGTTGTCGCGGCAAGTTTGACGACCATCTGTGCTTTTGGACCGTTGATGTTTATGTCGGGTGTTACTGGACAGTTTATGCGGATCGTGCCAGTTATGGCGATTCTGGTATTGATCGCATCTCTTTTTGAAGTCTTCGTAATTTTACCAGCACACGTCGCTGAATGGGGAAGAACCAAGATTCACACAGGGCGCAGCAGGCTCGAAAATCTCCGAACCGGATCTCCGAGGGGTTTTGCCATCGGTGTCCGTACTGTCGGTTTTTTCGTGTGGTTTGCCATGTTTTTTGAATTAATTCGGGACCGATATGTTAGAATCCTGAAAATAACCATCCGACACCGATATGCGTTTGTAGGGAGTGTCCTCTTCTTCGGATCGGTGGCATGCATCGGGGCATTTTTTGTTCTTGACAGGGAACTCTTTCCTGGTGAAGAGTTCCCGCAATTCTATGTCCAAGCCGAGATGCCGCCTTCCTACGGAATACAGGAAACAACAGAAGTAATTGTCCAAATTGAAGAGATGGCTAAAAGACTTCCATCAACTGAAGTTGAGGCGGTCGTCAGCAATGTCGGTTTACACACATTTATGTCAGGTTTGATAAGAAGAAGTGTTACCTACGGCTCAAATTTAGGAGAGGTCATCGTCGAGCTCACACCGAAGCAAGAACGCACCCGAGGTGTGGATGAGATCATCGCAGAACTCCGGACGAAAACCGCCACAATTAGTGGAATTGAGCGACTGAGTTTCGTCACACAGGACGGGGGGGCACCACAAGTCGCAGATGTGAGCGTCAAAGTAAAAGGACCTAGATTTGAGAATCTGACTGAACTCGCTGGCGTGCTGAAGACAGCCCTATCTCAGATAGATGGCGTTTACGATATCCGAGACGACTTTAGCATCGGAAAATCTGAACTGCGCATCTACTTGAATCAGGAGAAAGCATATCAATATGGATTAACGACGTTTCAGGTAGCACAAACCGTTCGCACTGCTATTGAAGGGGCTAAAGCAACTACCTATCGAGAAGCAGACGAGGCGATTGACATCATCGTTAAATATGAGGAAGATACCCTTAGGAATCTCGAAGAACTGAATAACCTCTTAATTGCGACCCCCACCGGCATCATTGTTCCCCTTAAGGATGTCGCAGATATAATGGAAGAAAAGGGTTACGCAGATGTCCATCGCTTCGATGGTGAACGATCAATCTCGGTTTATGCCTCGGTAGATAGAGAAAAGACGACTGCCTTTAAAGTGAATCAATCCCTCATCAGCACATTTGCTGACATAGAATCTTTGTATCCGGGATACCAACTCGATTTTAGAGGGGTTTTTGATGAAATTACAGAATCTTTTTCCGAGTTGTGGAAGTTGTTCATTGTTGGGCTGTTGCTCATCTATGTGGTATTGGGTGCACAATTCAAATCCTTTATACAACCGATTATCATTATGTTTGCCGTCCCGTTTGGTATGATCGGTGCGATGGTTGGTCTCCTCCTTTCCGATGCGACACTTAGCGTCGTCGCGATGTTTGGTATCGTTGCACTTGCGGGGATTGTGGTGAACGATTCAATTGTGCTTATCGACTTCATTAACAAGTACCGGGAAAAGGGGTATAACAAGTGGTACGCTATTCTGAAAGGCAGTAGCCTCCGATTGCGTCCCATTGTTCTCACTACGATTACGACGATTTTCGGACTCATTCCGATGGCAATCGGGTTAGGTGGCAAATCGCCTATATGGATGCCGATGGCGTATACGATCATTTTCGGGCTCGCCGTTGCAACATTGATGACGCTGTTCGTGATGCCGGGATTATATGCCATCACAACGGACCTTCGTAGACTCGTCTTGAAAGACCCGGAAGGACGTTTCCGATCCATTTCAGATGAAGAGCTGCTGGGTGCCTCAATCTCTGCTGATGATTAACAAAAAGTGTAGAGTGAGATTTCCGAACTCCGCTCTACTTTAAAAAAAGGATAAGGAATTAACATGAAAATTACCTTTATCGGTGTTGGTGGTATCACCGGAAGTTACCGTCAAAGCCTCAAACAACTCGAACGTCCGATTACAGCGGTCTGTGATATAAACCCTGAACGTGTCGCAGCGATCGCCACTGAAGAGAATGCGACAGCATACACCCATCACGGTGAGATGCTACAGAAAGAGAAACCCGATGTCGTATTCATCTGTATCCCTCCAGGGGCACACACGACACAGGTTGCTGACGCAGCAGCATCTGATGCAGCGGTCTTTGTTGCGAAACCTGTTGCACAGGATTTGGAAACCGCTCAGCACGCTCGCGATGCGATTTCGGCTGCTGGTGTTATCAACCAAGTCGGTTATATGGCGCGGTATAGCGACATTACTGCCAAAGCGAAGGAATTAGTCGGCAATCGGAAACTTGCTATGGGGATTGGACGGTTTCTCACAAGGATGGGTGCAGGGCATCCGTGGTGGGGCAAATACGATGTATCGCGCGGACAGATGGTCGAGCAGACGACCCATGTGTTCGATCTGATCCGCTATTTTCTCGGTGATGTCGTAAGTGTTCATGCGTCTGGTATCAAGGCGGTTTCTGAAGGGATTGCCGATTTTGAGGAGTGTACTGTCTGCAACATGCAGTTTGAAAGCGGTGCCGTCGGTAGTATCACCAGCACCTGCGTCACCCGAGCACACGACAATTTTGCAACCGAATTGGTCGGTGATGACTTCTATCTCAAACTCACACACGATCTTGGATTGCGCGGACAGATTGCTGGTGAAGCAATTGACTACACCGGCACGGAAGCGGGTTATTTTCGACAGGTTGAGCAGTTCGTCAATGCGGTTGAAGCCAACGATCAAGGGTTGGTTATTGCGCCCTATGCCGATGCCGTGAAGTCGCTTGCTGTTACACTTGCTGCGAATCGTTCGTTGGAAACCGGGCAGGTTGAGCAAGTTAACACTTAAGGTTAACCCTACCCAAATAGCACACCTGCTAAATTTCGCGGTCTACCACAACGACCTGTCAGAATTTGCAACCGTTTGCCGTGGACGGATACTTTCAGTTGCCTCGCGCCTTTAGGATTCGTCCACTTAACACCTCGACCTTCAAATAGAATAGGTGTATAGATAATTTGTGCTCGGATTGAAACTGGCGCAATTTGAGCAATAAATTTTAGACTGTTTTCTGTTTTTTCAATTACGTCTGATTCAATTGCTTTACCGCTTTTGAGTTCGATTGAAGCTGCAACAAGATTGTTTTCAATAGGATGAATAAAGAAGAGAAGTCGATCACATCGTTTTTCTGTTTTTCCGCGCAAATCAAATTCATTTTCCAGATTTACAATTATCCGTGCAGATGGCACTCCTGTCATGTCAACGTGGCATCCTTCTCCACTACACGCACCGATTAGACTATTGCCATGGAAACACGCCTGGAATTCACTCAGAACTCTACTCTCATTCACGCTCACTATCACCTTTCACTTCTTCAAGTCGGTTCTGGAGACGTGCGGAACGGTTGTAGAGATCTTCAGCCACGTCCAAGTATTCCATAGGTTCTACGCCGTTAATGCGATCATAAGGAATTTCCTCCACCTTTCCACCTTTTTGAAAATGCCAAACGCCAACCTGTTCTTTCTGCAGAGAAGTTGGGAGTTCACTTACTTCTTTCCCAGCTTTCTCAAGCTCTCCTACGCGTATCAGGTTCCCTATTTCCTGAAGCAACCAATCGCTGTGTGTTGTTATAATCACTCTTACCCCCGCACGAACTAAGCGAGCGAGAATAACCGCCATGTCCGATTGGGCACCTGGGTGTAAGTGCGCTTCAGGTTCTTCAATGATGAGTGTATCACCGGGTTTGATACCACTACGCAGAAATAATACTAACGGAGCAAGTTCAGATACCATTGATGAACTTTGGTCAACACGAATCCCATCCTTCACATCCTGTGGTTGGTAGAAAAAATTCGGATATCCGGCTGCAAAATGTTTGGAAGTTACCTTTCCTGCTAACATCTCGGTCTCTAAGATGTCAACGATAGCATCTATTGGGGCGTTATTAGATCGTTTGCTATCTTCATAAACGATAAGCCGCATCATGAAATCCGCAATTACTGCTGAAAGTGTTGGGATCGCCCCACGAGCAGCATATCCCATGATGGAACTCGCTACTACACCATAACATTCCATGATACCACTTCGGGAAGCAGGCAAATAGTACCGTTGCCCGCTTTTACCCTTATCAGCATAACGGAAGGCTTTAAAATACTCTATGTATGGTAAGGGTTCGTGTTCCCACAGATAACGCGATTTTTTGAATACCTCCTCCTCTTCAGAATGAATGAGAGTATTCTCATTAACCTGTTCATCTACAGAAATATCAGGCTTGAAATTCTGAATTTTAATTGCCCAAAGGTCTTGAGAAGCCTCGCTGACTGCTAGCGAAATAGACATTTCATTAACATCTGTTTTGCCTGATTTCAGTAGTTTTGAAACAGAATCAAGATTAAAACAACGCTCAATTTCATGATTGAAAACCTTCGGATCTGTGAGACCTGATCTTATATCCTCACGCGTCCTGTGAGGTAGATCTGAGAACTTGAAGGATTGGTCACTTGTTTTCAGATTTTCGAGTAATTCGCGAATATCTTCATCCGATGCAGTGGAATTCGCTGAGTACCCTGAACTTGATACCATCTTAGCGAAGGACACCCCAGCAAAATTTAGTAAGGGAATTCGTGGGAAACCGTCAAGGATACCATGCAAAGCATACACCAATGTAGCAAAATATGTTTTCCCCGTGTTGCTGGGACCAACGAATACTGTCAATGGACGCAGGTCAATATTTGCTTCGGCAATAGGACCGAAATTTTTAACAGCGATTTCGACCTTTGGATGCTGCGTGTCTTTGATTTCGCTCATTGTTCTCTCCCGTATCGGTTTTCGATATTTTGCTAATGCGTGTTTTCTTAATGTAAAACCATCTTAGCAAAATTAACCGAGAACTGATAACCGACAACCATGTTTAGAAAAACGTCAGATACGGCTTTTCGACAATTTCACGCCATAGCAGGACGGCGAGTTCGCGGGCATGGTAATCGCCCCACATCGAAGCCTCTCCACACGGAATCTTCCTGCCCTCTGGTACATAATCCCATCCGTTTGGACGGTGATACACCGAATGCATCAATAACCCTTGATGCGTCTCAGATTCTGAGAGATACGGTTCGGCGAAAAGCGTCTTGGCTACGGTTAATCCGGCTTGGTAATAGGAATCTCCTGCCTCAGTCTCGCCGTGTTTTCTGAGGTAGTTACCGAGTCGAATTAGCCCTTGGGCGGCAATGGCTGCGGCGGAACTATCCACGGGTTCAAGATCGTTATACGGATCGGCAGGCACCGCCAAATAATCGCCGAGCTCGGCTAAACCGGGCGCGCCGGTATCCCAATACGGAATCCCGTCCTGTGCGGTGTTCTCAATATAAAAATCGGCGGTGGCTTCTGCAGCTTTACGCATGTGTGCGGTTGCTAAGTCATATCCGCCGTAAGGTTCGAGGTCGGCTTCGGAGAGTGTATCGAAAAACTCAAGCTGCTCGGCGTAGCCCGTAATAATCCATGCGAGTCCACGTGTCCACGTTGTAAAAGGTGAATATCCTTGCTGTGTGCTCGGACAACGGTAGTTGCCATCGTTGGTATTGAAAATAGATTCATGCACCACCCGTCCACGTAGATCGAACGCGTCACGTCCTTCGCCGTAGTAGACGTTATAGGCTGCTGTCGTCTGAGAATGTTGGAGCAGGCGTTCCAGCAGCGGAATAGCGGCATCACCTTCGCCCATTAGCACTCCGCCGAGGGTATGTCCGACCCCTAAAACCCGTAAGGAGCGAATCGTATCTGAGAAAAGCGAATGCGGTCCATTGAAAGAGGCGATATATCCGGTGCCATCCTGAATTCGGGTCCAACGACTTGCTTGCACGGCAGCGGAGGCTTTCAGGGCAAGTTCGTAGAAATGCATCTCGTTATCATCCCACGGAATCACACCTTCCCGCATCAATCGGCGGAGATTGCCATAAGTAGAGACATTATTGAACCCGTGATCGTGGACACCGATGTGTGTTACGTGGGGTGCCATTTTTTCAATCGTGTTCCGTCTACCGATCTCAAGGAATTGCTCGTCGCCGGTGGCATCGAATTGGAGGATGGCGGAACCGAATTGGAACCCTTGCGTCCATTCCGTCCAACCGCGTGTCGTGTAGGTGCCAGCAACCGTAAAGACGGGTGTTCCTTTTTCGGGGGGCCACGTATCCTCTATGGCTAAAATCTTTTGACCTGAGTATTCAAAAAGCCTCTCAATTTGAGGTTTCAGATCGTCAACCCGCAATGAATCGTTTATCTGCATTGTATTATAATTGCCTCCTCAGTTAGATTGTTGGGTTTCGCTATGTCTCTTTCTATGAATAGATCGTTGAAAAGCGGTATTTTCTTGATAGATTTGAGGTTCCTTGATCATTCACCGCTCTACCCAACCTACGATGGTGACTGTGTGTCTTTATACCGTTCAGATATCACTTGGATGAGATTGGTTGTGGATTTACCCGGGACGTTCACACCAACAATAACTTTTCCACCGTTTGCCTCAACGACATCCCTTTCGATGAGTTGTTCGAGTTTATAGTCGCCACCTTTAACGTGGATGTTGGGTTTGAGTTCGGCGAGCAAGTCAATCGGTGTTAATTCTGGAAAGATGACGACGTAATCGACGCATTCCAATCCGGCGAGCATTTCTGCACGTTCTGCTTGAGGAACAAGTGGACGATTTTCACCCTTGAGCTGCCGCACTGAACTATCACTATTGACTGCTACTACGAGTAGATCCCCGAGTTGGCGCGCCGCTTGAAGATAACGAAGATGCCCCAAGTGCAGCACGTCAAAGCAACCGTTGGTCGTGACGACAACGTCCCCGTCTGTTTTCGCTTTTTGAAGGACGGATGCGAGTTCGCTGCGCTGATAGATTTTTTGGTTTGACATTTTCTATTTCCAGAGACTTGAATAATCTTATTCTAAATTTTGAAGTGCTTCCTCAATGTCAGTTTTGAGATGGAGGTATACATTTAGGATGAAGGCACCATTCCCTACCGATCGGGATTCACCGCCCAAACTCTCTATCTGTAACTCAAGTTGCCATCTATAATAGACATAGCACTCCGCTGGAGTGCGTACGCGTAAATATGCCATTTTCTATAGACATACCACCCCTCTGGGGTGTGGAAAAAGACTGAAAACCTCTGGTATCTGAAAAAATTCGTTAGTAGCAACTTGGGTTATCTGTAGAGTGGCGGTTTCTTCAATTACCAATTTCTTTTTCTGAATCGGTCCATTCGGCGCTTCTCACTCGCTCTCCGTTTGCGCTCCCCGACTCCTGCTTCTCGAAACAGAAAACGGAGAAACTCTAAGGCAAAACGTAGGATGAATATTAATACGCTTCTCACGAATTTCACATGGATATCCTCTCTACCTACTTGGATGAATACGCAAGACCTAAACATTAATAGTCTAACACGCATCAGAACGCTTGGCAAGTTTTTCCTGTATTGCTCAAATCCTGATTCTGTGATACAATGAAGCGAAAATCGTAATAAAAAATTATGGACATCAGGAGAAGATAATGACAGAGAGAAAAGAAAATACATACAATCGGCTGCCTATCTGTACGCTCGGGGCTGATGGACACGGGAAAACGACGTTGACAGCGGCGATAGCGAAGGTCGTTGCGAGAATCGGTGCGATCCACACAAACGGCGATAGTAACTTTGCAGCACAAACCCCGATCAACCATCCAATCCGAGAAGGTGTCGGTATCACCTACCGCGCAATAGCGTATGAAACCAGCGGTAAACTTTATACACACATCGATTGCGAGACGCACCTTGATGTCGTCAAAATGCTTGTCAGCGGTTCCCCCGCAATTCAAGGGGCGATTTGGATCGTAAATGCCGTCGAAGGGGTCACCCCTGACTCAGAGGCGCATCTCCGTCTTGCCAGCCAGATGCACCTCCCGACCGTGCTCTCATTTCTCAACACAAGCGATATTTCAAAAGACGATGAACTCTTAGATATTTGCCAACAGGAGATGAACGAACTGCTGCACGAGTGCGGTTGGGGTGAAGAAATCGTCTCAATAACCGTCGGTGATGTACAAAAGGCGTTAGACTACAGAGGGCATAGTATTAACTCGGCGCAATGGCAACCGATTGTTGACCTGATCTTCGCAATGAACAAGACAATGCCTGCCCCTGTAGACCCTGCACGCTTACCGCTTATTATGCCGATCTATGAAATTACTTGGGAAACGAAGGAAAGTGTATCCGTGCGTGGTGAGATTGTACAGGGTCAACTCGCTGTTGGGCAAGCGGTGGATATTGTGGGCAAAGGTGACAGGATCAAGACACGGGTGCTCAGCACAACGGAGGACGCAGTGTGCGTCGAATCTGAACCCGATTGGTTGTCTGTTGGACAGGTGCTTTGCACACCGAAAACCGTCAAATCACATTCTGAATTTACCGCACTCATCTATCTGTTGACCCACGAAGAGAGCGGCACACACATCCCGCTCATCGAAAACGATCGACCCGATATCTATCTATGGGGTATTGATATGCCGTCGCATCTAAAACTTCCACCAAATCTCTCTCTACTCACGCCGGGGGATTATGCGCATGTCACGCTTACGCTTGATTTACCACTGGTGATGGAGGCTGGTACCCGATTTGAGGTCAAGAAGATGGGGACGCGGATTGGGTTCGGCGTTGTGACAAGTATGGCATGAGCATTTTTATCAAATTTCATCTTCAGGTTCAAGCACAATTCCCAATTGTACAGCGAGTGCTTCCCGAATTTGATTGAGATGCTTCTGCGTTGTTATCGATAGGTCGGTTGTATGCCTCATAAGTTCTTTCCGATTTTGCACCATCTGTTCTTCAAGTCCATTCACTTTATCCTTTAAGTTACTCATATCATTCACCAGGTCTCTGAGTTGCGTTTTAATTTGAAGGATTAAAATAAATATCGGGATAAAGAAAGCGGCGAACAAACCCATAATAGCGAATAAGATATTATCTAATCGCGCGTCTATGTTACCGATGGTTTCATTCAGATGCTTTAAGGTTACTTCAATTTTCGTGAACCGTGCTTCTTGTTCGCCGGGATTATCTTGAGCTAGCACTGCCTGTGCCAAAAGTGCAAGACCCAGAACACATAACACCCATATGACCCTCATAATGGCAGCACCTCCATAATTAGAGTTAACATGAGTATACCACATTGTCTTAGGTTTAAGCAATTCCTTTTTATTTTTTTAATGTGCAGTAGCAATCGCATCTCGTAACGCGAGGTCGCCGGTATACAAAGCACGTCCTATGATTGCACCGCTGGCACCGCTCTGCTTCAAAGCGGTTACGTCAACCAGAGACGTAACGCCACCTGAAGCGATCACATCCGCGGACACGGCATCAATAATATCAGCAGTTGCATCGACATTGGGACCTTTGAGCATGCCATCACTTTTGATGTCGGTGTAGATAAACGTTTGTACTTCCGTCATTTCTTGCGCGAATTCAACAGCGGACTTTTGAGAAACCTCCAACCACCCCTCTGTTGCCACCATTCCGTCTTTGGCATCAATGCCGACAGCGATACGGTCACCGTATTTAGCACACGCTTGCTTCACCAAACTCGGTTGTTTCAGCGCAGCCGTGCCTAAAATGGCGCGATCCACACCCAAGGCTAAAACCGCTTCTAATTGTTCCATGCTACGGATACCACCGCCGAGTTGGACGGGAATGTCAAGCATAGAAACGATTTCGCCAACGATGTGGAGGTTCGTCGATTCCCCTTGAAACGCGCCATCCAGATCCACGAGATGTAAGTACTCGGCACCCTCGTCTTGCCACCGTTGTGCCATTTCTACAGGTGCGTCTGAGAAGACCGTTTCCTGCGATGCGATACCCTGTACTAAATTTACACACTTGCCAGCGCGAAGATCGATTGCGGGTAGTATATACATTATTTTAATTTTCCTTGCGGTTCGTTGAGGTGGATTGGGGTACCGTAAGATTCCTCTCCGTATACCCGCTCTCCATTATATTACGAGCTACGCGTTTGGATTTCGTGGTTCCAAGATTAAAGAAACGCAACAGTTGACGGCACAACGGCGTGTGCCTACTACTATTCATCCCTGAAAATGCCGAGCAATTTCAATTGGACGATTGAGATAACCGCGATAATGAAAAACAGCACCCAGCCGATCGTCGCTGCATAGCCGAGACGCATGAACTGGAACCCATTTTTATAGAGGTACATGACGATGGTTGACCCCGCATCCGCGGGTTCACCGCCGTTTGTCAAAATAAACGGAAGATCAAAAAGTTGAAGCGATCCTATCATCGAAACGACGAAAACGAAGGCAATCACAGGTCGCAACGACGGGAGCGTAACATGGAGGAACGCTTGCCACCAGTTCGCACCGTCAACCGCTGCCGCTTCATACAACTCCTGTCGGATACCCTGTAAACCCGCTAAAAAATAGATCATGTTGAACCCTGCCCACTGCCAAACGCCCGTCAGAATCACCGCTGGCATCACATATTGCTCCTCGTTCAACCAACCTATCTCTTTACCAAATAGGACGAATTCTTGGTTCACTAAACCTGCACGCTGGTCGTAGACGAGATTGAAGATAATCGCGACGAAGACACCGGCGACCAGAACGGGTGCGAAAAAGGCGAGACGTAGGATATTTTTCCCTTTGACGAATTTGGAGTTGAGCAGAATCGCCAATAACAAGGCGATCGGCAATTGGAGGGTGAGGGTACCCACAGCAAAATAGGCGGTATTGCGGAGCGATTTCCAAAAAATTGGGTCGCGAAACAGATCTGTGAAGTTACCGATTCCAACAAATATCCGGCTTTGGAATCCACGCATCTCATAGAGACTCATGACGAGCGACGAAATGAGCGGATAGCCCATAAAGATCACGAAGAGCAGGTAAAACGGAGCGATAAAGAGATAAGGCGCGATTTTCTGTTGTTGGTTCCAGAACAGGTTCTTTGTACGTTTTTGTCTCATATTTTTTTAATTATTAAGCTTTTGGGCATCGTTTAGGTTGTGCATTTAGGGGCACAAACTGGAAAGTTTGTGCTACAGGTAGCAACTTAGGTAAAGTTACAGGTCTCCCCATCTGCCTCTGTCCTTAGCCATAAGTGCTCGGACCTTCTCCGCCAAATCGGTTAAAGCCTCTCTCGGGGTCTGTTTCTCTGTAACAGCGGCAAAAATTGCATCGTTGAGGAGATCCGCGCCTTCCGACCAGTAAGGATTTTGATAACGTGGCGGCATATTCGGTGCCAGTTTGATAAACAGCTCTCCGAGCGGTTGTCCTCCCAAGTAGACATCAGGTTCTTTGAAGATGGGAGCATCCCATGCCGATTTGAGGGGCGGAATAATCCGCGTCGTTTCATATCGGTTGACGAGCCCGGGTCTATCAAAATAGGTAAATTTGAGGACTTCCCACGCGAGGTCGGGGTTTTCGCACTGCTTTGTAATCCCGATCATTGTACCGCCGCGCGTCGTGGTGCGCCGACCGCCGGGGTACCATGCGGGCATGGCAATCGCCTTCCATTTACCGGACATCTGTGGCACCTGACTTTTGAGAATACCGACGTACCAATCCGGCGAAAGGATAGAGAGAATCTTGCCGTCCTGCATCGCGGCGAAATTACTTGGGTCGCCGTGCCATGTGCCGTATACCGGTGTCGCAATTTTATGTTCATTGAACAATGATACAAAGAACTCCAAAGTCTCAATCGCGAGTTCACTATCGATAATAACGTTGCCCGCTTCGTCAAAAAATCCGCCGCCCTGTTGAAGGAGTAAACTGAAATAGTCGCTCTCTGTGCGTCGATCCAGCACGATTGCGTACTGGTCAACCTCACCGTCGCCATCAAGATCACGCGTTGCTTTTTTTCCAACGGCGATAAAATCATCCCACGTTTCAATCTCTGTCATCTCAACGCCAGCGGCTTTAAAGAGGTCATCTCGGTAGAGTAGTACGACAGGATGTAAATCGTGTGGGATGCCGAAAATCCGACCGCGGTAGGACCAAGGTGTGAATCGACTGACGACCAATTTCTCCATCCAGCCTTCGCTTTCTAAACGCGGACGGAGATCAACAAAACCGACCTCGTCAATTGCGCCCTTAAGGAACCGACCGATGGATGTAATCTCTACCTCAACAAGATCTGGTGCACCGAAATTGGACAACATGGCAGCGAGGAGTTTATCGTGCATTGTGCCGCCGAAATTGATGAGTTGGACGTTGACCCCTGGGTTTTGTGCCTCAAAGATAGGCACGCGTGCTTGGTATTCTTCGTAGTGGGTGTTCGCGAAAATCCAAAATTCGAGATTCTCGCCTTCCTTCTCGGAACGTCCAAAGATGAAAAGTGTAGAGACAAGGAACAGAATTAGCATGACCATCGGTCCCTTGCCGAGCGGGAAACTCTCAGAATCAATAGGAAGGCGAAACATAAAAAACTCCGATTACATAGAAGTCGTCAGTCTTCAGTTGTCAGTTTTCAGCAGTCAGCGGTCAGTTGTTTCGTTGGGTTTCGCTACATCTATTACGTGAACAAAATTCTCGGAAATCGGAACTTCCCATATAAAGTGGCGGATTCTTGGTCTTTACCGCTCTACCCAACCTACATTACACTCACTTCTTATGCCGAACTCACGTTAAAGTAGTCGCCTATACTGTAAATGCAGTTACAAGATCCAATAGCGATGACGTGAATAAAACAAAATGGAGGGCTAAATGGCTCTGCCAATTACAAAATTACTTGACTTTTACAAGCTTAACGATTAAAATTTATCAGAATATGTTCTTTTTATCAACAAACTTTTTATTGCGACAGAGAATCTTAGGGAAGCGCGAGTAAAACTCGCTCCTACAAGTGCAAGGGTTCTGTCTGCAAAATACATCAAATTGGAGGATAACTCTGTATGCCCACATACGAGTATAAATGTCTCGCATGCGACAACCGATTCGAGCGGTTTCAGGGCATTACCGCTCCCGCAATCGAGGAATGTCCGGAGTGCAGTGGTAAAGTGAAGCGACTCATCGGAGCAGGTGCCGGGTTGATTTTCAAAGGCTCCGGGTTCTACATTACAGATTACCGCAGTGACGGCTACAAAGAATCAGCGAAGAAGGATAAAAAGGAGCCGTCAGACAAAAGCACTGCATCGGACAAAGGCGAGAAAAAAGAAAAGAAAACCGATACGAGTAGCGAATCAAAGAGCAAATCTACTACCTCGGACTAAACGATTCTGCTGATAGCGGGCGTGGTAAGTTGTTTCGTTGGGTTTCGCTATATCTATTATCGAAATAAGGTTCTGGAAACCGAAATTTCTCATATAAATTGGCGGGTTCTTGGTGATTAATGCTCTACCCAACCTACATTACACTATAGGGAGACGCTGTGCACACTCACAGTCACGACCATCACCATCATCACGGCGATGGACACGAGCATAGCCATCAAACACATCTTCAGAAGAAATTTAAGTTTGCTGTAGTTATCACGTTTTGCGTCTTTCTCGGTGAACTCATTGGAGGTATCTGGTCAGGCAGCCTTGCTCTTTTAAGCGACGCGGCGCATGTGCTGTCGGATGTTGTCTCGTTGCTAATTAGTTGGCTGGCGATTTATCTCTCGACCCGTCCTGCCACCTCTTCTCGGACCTATGGGTATCATCGCGCAGAGGTCTTCGCTGCGTTTGTCAACGGTGTGTCGCTCATTGCGATCTCCGGTTGGATCTTCTACGAGGCATACCAACGGTACATGTCGCCGACGGAGATAAAAGTAACCGGGATGTTCGTTGTCGCGTGTCTCGGTTTCGCTGGAAACCTGCTCATCCTATGGCAGCTGCACGGTGGCAGTAACAGTGAGTGGCACGGAAACCTCAACGTCCGGAGTGCCATGCTCCACGTGATAGGGGACACCCTCTCCTCAGTTGCCGTGGTTGTTGGAGGCGTGATTATCTTTTGGACGGGATGGTATCCGATTGACGCATTGCTGAGTTTCTTGATCGGTGGGATTATTCTCTTCGGTGCGGTGAATGTAACGAGAGAAGCAGTACATATCTTGCTTGAAAACTCGCCAAAGCACGCAGACGCACACACCGTCGCAACACACCTTCGTGGTTTAGAGGCAGTCAAAGATGTTCATGACATGCATATCTGGTCGCTGTGCTCTAACTATTCTGCCTTGAGCGCGCACGTTGTGGTTGACGAAAACACGACTTTAGCCTCTGACCGGATTCTTGAACAGATCAACGCCGAATTACAAACACACTTCGGTATCAGCCATACCACGCTGCAACTTGAACAGGTTGCATGTGCGCAAGCGGGAAACCTCCTGTGCAATGCGCAACATTCGTAGCGCACATCTATAGCATCGAGGTTACAAACCTCTCCTACCGTTTAAGTGTGTTCGGCGTGTAAGCGATGCGCTTTCCGAATTAGGTCGGGATCCTTCGCAAACTTTTGTGTTGCTTTAACCAACCCATCCACGTGCGACACCATGTGCTTCTCCACTTGCACAATCCGGTCGATTAAATACGGTTGATCGCTCTGCTCGATCGCTTTTCTCATGATAGAGAGAAGGTGCATGTAGATAGCATCCGCTTCACTTCCCTCAATAGCAATCGCAATCTCGAAGGCTTCATCGAGTGAAATGTCTCCACTGTCAACCTTCCGTTCGTGTGCGCCCAGTGCGTCCGTGATCTGTTGAACCGGCACATCCGATAACTCCGTTACAGGCGAATCAATTCCGAAGGCATCAACGCACAAAGACCGCCCAAAATTCACGAGAATATGGTGCTGCCATTCTTCGGTGCTCATCTGTTCCCAAAATCGTGCGATCCGTTCGTCAACGCTCCCCAAACGCAACGAGAGGGAGGCATAGAGTTTCGCTTGTCGCAGTTCAATATCTTGACAAAGATCGAAGAGCTCCCCTAATGTCAAACGTTTCTCCTTCCAAGGTAGCGGGCCCACATCGCTGGGCCGTAGCATTTCTTCCTTTATCGTAGTAGGCACCCGTTGTTCTGCCGTACCCCGTTCTAAATATGCAGCGGTAAAGTGATTGCGTTCCCCGATTGCATACTCAGCGTGACCGCTTCCGTAAACTCCATGTATTTCACGCCGGTCTCAAAGTCGGTATGCGTGATAATCTCTTCGCCACGGATAGCGTTCACAAATTCTTCCTCGACGCGCCACGCGCCAGCCTCTGACTCAGGAATGTCAACCTCGTTCAGTTCAGCGTCGCCTTTCTGTCCGCCGTAGAGCCGATTCCCCGAAAAACGCAATGTTCCGTTGCTACCAAAAACATAGACCTCCGGGGCACCCGCTAACCCGGCAACATTAGAAACCTGTATATGAAGTTGCGCGCCGCACTCAAGATCGCCGACAACATCTATATGTTCAGGAATCCGCACAGAACGCATCACACCCTCGGCATCGGGACGCATCTTGACGAAGGTTTTGCCCATCGCCATAATCCGCGTCGCTTCTCCGACCCAGCGTATCAACGCTTCATACCAGATGCCCATACTCATGATGTTAAGCCCGCTGAGGTCAAAATCCTGTCGCCACTGGAGCGGTGCCTCGCTGTCGAGAAACGCGCCCCCTGCGCGTGCTTCTATCGCAAGCACATCCCCGATATACCCTTCAGCAATGAGACGTTTGATGGTTTTATCGACCCGCAACGTCATCGGTGAAGGGACGATCTGCGCGATGAGGTGTGTGTTCTGACGTGATACTGCTCGCATTTGATGCGCTTCTCTGGCGTTCATTGCCATCCGCGCTTCGCACATCACGTGCTTACCTGCCTCAAGTGCTGCTATGGTTGCGCGGCAGTGCATATAGGGCCATGTCCCGATGACAATCGCATTCGTATCCGCATCGGCGATCGCTTCTTGCCAACCGCCATAGGTTTTCGGGATACCGAACTGGGCTGCCACCCGCTGTGAAGATTCCTGACTCCGATTACAGACTCCGACGATCTCAACGCCTTCGATGGCTTGGAGTCCGGGGATATGCTTTGATGTTGTGTTGCCACCTGCGCCGATAATACCGACTCGAATTGTGTCTTGTGCCATTTATTTTTGCTCCTTCCATTTTTTAAATCACACTCTCTACTCTATCAGAAATTGGGAAGGATGTCAAGCGGTAATTTTCGGTTAATTGTCTGAATCAGGATTTTCAGGATTCCAGGATTTTCAGGATAGATAGCGTGTTTCATTGGATTTCGCTGCGTTTGTCTCAACTTCTTACGCAATGCGACCGAAATCTTTTAACGTTTTCAGGGTATCAACCGTGATCCGAGATTGCCACTCTTTCTTGGCTGTTCGCCACGCCTCTGGATATTGGTCACCCCAAGAAAAATTCGGGGACCAAGAACCGGCCTCGCCTTGCTGTCCGATCTCAAAGTCCAAGTTCATCTCCACTGCATCCTTAAGTTCAGCAGCTAAGGGGGATTCTGGAGAGGGTACCAACCACAAAGGTTTGAGAACATAGCCAGCCAACTGCTCCTCGCTCCGGGCAACACCCTGCGCCGCCGCTTGCGCGAGTTTCGCCCAGACCTTGTCCCTATCTGGCAGCGTCTCCGTCTCTGCGAGCCTTACGCAACAGAGGGCATCGTGCATCTCCATTTCGTCGGGTAGGGCATATAGATGCTTTAGAACAGCAGTTGTTAATGTTTGCAACAATTTCGTCGGCACACCATCGCTAAATTCGTGTAAATATCCGACAATCTCAGCGCGAGGGTTGACCAGAAACTGCCCGAAAGTTTCGGCACTGTTCCCGTAATTCCACCAAGGGGCGTGTGGGGCATCCTCCACTTCAGGGGGAACGATGTGCCATACCTGCCGACCCTCGTCATAGGTGTCGATAAAATATTGGATTCCCTTTTGTACCAATGTATGATCTACAGGTGCCCGAATTTCTCTGAGCATCTGGAAGCCTATCGTGGTCACAATCGCAGACGAAGCAGAAGTTCTGATGTCGGGTTCGAGACTGTGGCCGAAACCCCCATCGGCGTTTTGATAAGGTGTTAGCGCGTCGAGGACGGCATCCGCGGATCCATTTTCAAAATGGAATTCAAAACGCTTTTGGTCCAACGCTCTCCCGTGCGCCATTATAAAATTCTTTGCTCTTTGAAATGCGGCTTGTGTGAGTTGTTTCATTTATTAAACCTTTATTGGACATTCAAACTGGATATGTCTGAAAAAGATTGTATAATCCCTTAAAATGTTACACTGGTGTAACATTTGGTGTACAGAAGGTATCGGTGATAAACCCAGTGGTATCGCGAGTTTATAGACGTTTCTGTTTTGATTTTCCGCCGGAAAAAAATAATTCGGTGGGAAGTGTAACATTTTGACCGGTAACAGAATCGCTTTCCTGACATCCCCGTTTTTCGTAGTTGACGCAGGACGTTCCTTTTTGGAAGCCATAATATATTATACTATTTTTATTAACAAGTGTCAAGTTAAATTGTAAAAAGACATGAGAAACCATTTATAGTAGATTTTAGAATTAAAGATACACGCTGGAGAGTTCCGGTGGGAAATGCCACACACCATGGATGGAGGAACGCCGATGTTTGATGCGGTCAGGTTTAATGCCCGGATTTCACGGACTCTTGCGGTGCAAGCGAATAATCTTCATTTTTAACGCTATAGGTTGGATTTGCATCCTCTTGCGGTTTGATCGACAGTTGACATCCAAGTGCCTTAACAATAGTGTTGAACGTATCAATGCGCGGTGCTGCGCCGTTAGATAGCAGTTCAAGCAGCGTCTCCTTCTCAAGCCCGGTTCGTTCAGCAAAAGTAGAGACCCCACCTTGTGCTTCCACAACATTCTGGAGCCCCATTAGAAAGAAGTCCGTATCACCATCCGCTTGGTATTCTTCTAATGATACATCAAGATAATTAATTGCGTTCTCTGGATCAGAAAGTCGTTCCATTAAGTACTCGCGCCAGTCTCCCATTTCCCGCATTGGTTTACCTCCTTGTAAGAAGTGAAGCCTTGAGCGCGTTTTGAATTGGATCAACAATCCAGATAATACTAAGAACAAGCAATAGTCCCACCCTGTCAGACACAAGGCAACTATTTCTTTTTTTTCGGGACTGTGATAGTTTCAACGATAGCCGTTGACTTCCGGCGTTCCGCTTCCTTACGAGTTATAAATCTGCCTGTCCGAGCATCACGACCGACCTTAAAAGTAGTTGTCTGCGGTTTTCGTTTGCTTGAAGATGTTGATTTTCTGCTACCTTGCTTACCATAAACAACCTTTTCTACCGCTCGTTTTGCTTGTCTTCTTGTGAGTTTCCCACGTTTGGGAGGAAATTTAACGATCCTTCTTCTTGCCACTCTAATCGCCTCCTTAGAATTATGTTTCAATAAACTAACCGTCTTTAGTTTTTAACCACTGCACAAGCAACTGCGTATAATCGTTAAATATCAACTCTTCAGCTACTAGCCTTTCCTCTTGTGCAATTTGAGGTAAATTTTTCATAAAATCTTGGTAACGTTCCCAAATAATACTGCCCGCCGGGATATTTTGACGTCTTGATGCATTGCGGAGCCAATTTCGGACAACTTTAACAATTGTTTCACGCGTGTCGTTATGCGCCTGAATATCCTGACCAGCAATATCAGAAATAAATTGCTGATACCGATAGGGTTCGGTATCCAATATCAGACATTTTTTTCTTTTTTGTTCTTCTACACCAAATTTTTTCGCCCCAAGAAAAATTCCTAATTCCAATGGCATATTAAATCGAGGAAAGCCTGAAGTTGGGTCTAATTGTATTCGGGATATATCATGAATTCCATAACGACAATTCATAATAATGTTATAAATGTTATCAATCCGAACTTGGCTCGCGTCTTCTTCTTCAAGAGCACATCGGACTATGAAACCACAATCATATATCGCAAATACCATCGCATCACGCAACGGCTTATAAGCCGAATCAAATGGACAATTAATAAAAACATTATCGTTATAGTGGGGTGATTGCATGAATTCCTATGTTGGTTCTATTAGGGCTACAGATATTTCAATCCGATCGATTTTTTTCAGTTGGGTAGAACGCACAAAAGGATAAGTTTCTATAGCCAATTTTACAATTTTAGTATAGCATATTCATAATGAAAAATCCATTTTTTTTACACGATTTTGGTTTCGGAAGTGCTGCATTTCTATAAACATCCCTCGCTCGTAGAACTAAGCAGTATCCAACTTAACTTTTGACTTCTTCCCACCGTGGATACTCGGCTCCTGACACAGCATTTTCCGGAGCAAGGCAAGTCCTTCATGCACATCGGGACGTTCTTTCTCTGTGATACCCAGGACTTCAGACAATAATAACCGATCCAACTCATGACGTACTGGATCCTCATCCATCTGATTAAAGGGGAGCATTTTTTGATGCTTCAGTGCGTTAAAAATCCGCTCGGCGTTTGCAAGTGATTCAGCGGGGAGTTTTCGGACATCCAGCGTAGGCATTGATTCCAGAGAGGCTTTTGAACCTCTACCACGTCCTGGATGTTGCTTGCTACTACTTAACCAATAGCAGAGAAAACCTAACGTGGAATTGCTCCATAAGGTCCATACGTAATCATAAACTCCTTTTTCCTCAAAAACGATATTAGGAATTGAATCAACACCGATAGAATCTTGTTCTGTAAACATCACAGCAAGAGAGTGTGAATTGAACCCCATGTCTCTGTTAAAGTGAACTCTACTATTACGTTCCAATATACTGTGTGCTTTGGCTTTCGCATGTGGACGAATAAACGCATGGAAATCAGGTGTGACAACCATTGAACGTTGTGCTTTACAATCAACTTTCCACAAACACGGATATTCAGCAGTATCAGGACATCCTATTTCAATATCAAAGGCCCCTCGTTTTCCACGATCATGAATATCTCGATGATCTGCTCCAGTTTTCGCAATTTCTGAAACTCCACAGATTGAAATATCTATAGCGGTTTTCTGTCGAGGGAGTTGCAACACACCATTTGTAAGCTGGTATGCCGATTGAACCACAGTTAGATCTTTGATGCGGGATACAGGCCATCCAACTTCATCAGATGCCAAGGGAGCGGATATGACGTGTCCAATAACATCATCGCCGATCTGGATAGAATTACCTTTATTAATACCATCTTCGAGCTGCCGGATATCCTTAAATCCGTAGATTGCCCTTGCAATTTCCAAAGCCTCCAGCTCGCCATTAGGCACCCGCGTAAGGCATGCGAACGCCGCGCGTCCTGTGTTTCTTCCCTCGCCCTTCGTAGCAATGACAAAACATTCTGCCATGCTAGTATCAGATGAGAACGCACACTTCCCAATATCTGCATCGGCCACGGTGATTACAATGACATCATGATATTCCTTTGCCCATAACCTCCGTACTTTGTGCCAACTGTTTCCTACGATAGCTGTTAAGGGTAACACAAATGCCATTTTGCCATTTCGCTTCAGCATCCTGTCAGCAAGATCGACAAAGTCAGTACCGAGACCAGGATTATTACCTCTAAGTCTGCATTTCTGTGCCTTGCGCGATGCTTGCATCGCCGCTGCTTCTTTTTTATCGGCGAAAATACTTTTAGGCAGATTAGAGTTGCTATCAGCACCGCCTCGCGTATAGGGTGGATTCTGGATAACGATGTCGAATTCACTATGTCTGAATGCGTCCCTAAGGTCAGTAATTTCAGTGCCGTGTCCGGTGGCGGTTTCTGTTGCACTGAGGTTCAAAGGAAGGGTCCCAGCCGGATCGCTGAGTAGGTTGAGGGCACCGATGGCGTAAAGCCCGTCTGCGCGCGGCGTGCCGTAGGGCATTGTGTGAATGCGCGTGCCACCGATACGCACGTCTGGATAGGTACTGGCAATAATAGAAGCCGTCAGATGCGCAGCGTTCGGGAGAATGTCGCATCCGACGAGATTCTTCTCCATCATGTATTGATGGATGGCTTCGCCTTTACCGCCTGTTTGCTCGTAGAGCATAAGAAGCCGTTGATAGACCCCGTTGAGGAGTGAACCTGTGCCGCAGGCGAAATCCGCGATTTTCAGTTTTTTCGGATCTCCGTTGAGTTCTGGCAACGCAAGCGCGCAGAGGAGTGCTGAGGATTCGGGACGGGTATAGTTTGCCTTGAGAATTTTCCGATTGTCGATGAGTTTCTGGAACACGATCCCTGCGAGTTCGTGTTCCTGTGCGAGTCCCATTTTTTCTAACTCGCGGGCGGTATCGCGTAGCACACTCAAAATCTCGCCAACGAGTTTATCATCAGCAGCGAGCGTCTCGACGAGATTGTAGGCGACGTTGAAAATCGGAGCGTAGTTAACCTTTTGGATTTCTCGCCATGCGTGGAGGACTTCGTCCGAATCGAGTTGTCCGTAATCCGCGGTGAGTTCGCTGAGCGATGGCACGGCTTCCAAGTCTGGCTTTCGTGCAAGGGAACTCTGGAACACCAAAGCGTTGCTGATGATAAGCATCGCCATCTGTGTCGTCTGTTCGCCGGGTTCTTGGACGAGGAGTTCGCCTATCCTTTTACCGATATGCGGTCGGTGTTGCATTGCACTATCAACAATGACGGCAGCGCGATGGATGCCGTTTTCTAATACTTCGGCGGCTTGCTCAATTTTGGTGATGGGTGTTGCACCGATACGGATAGCAGTTGCGATGTCGGCGATGCTGCCGTAGAGCCAGCCTTTTTTGGGGAATCTGTGGGGCTCGTCAATGCTGAGAAGTGCATAACCGAAATCATTTGATGTTTCCAAATTCCCACGGATTTCGTCGCGGGGCATTGTACGGAATCTGTAAGGAATGCGGATTGTTATTGCATTGGTAACTTTTTCAAGTGTTGTTTGGAGGGTTTTACCGAGATAATGTTCGCGTGCCTGTTTTTCGCCTGTTTCATTAGGACCGCGCTTGTAGTCGATTTTCACTTCGACTGCCATCGGATACCGTTCCACCGTCCGAATAATCACATCCGGTTTCCTTTGATTTTCGAGGAGGGGGTTCGTTGTCTGCTCGTGAATACGCCATGTGGTACTCATCGGCATTAGGATTTCAACGAATAGGGTGGTGATGGTGTCTTCGCTGTTGGTGGGTTGGTGGAGCATGTGTTTCCTTTTAACAATATGGACGGGGTACTATTGGAATGGGGACTGTTAAACCAGTGGTGGATGTTTTCCGGCAATTCGTAATATCTTTCTGCTGTTAATATGTTCCGGCCGGTTCATGTTTAACGCCTCAACCGTTGCCCGACCTGTCCGCGTACGTCCGACAATAGAGAGACAATCGTCGCTCCATGCAAAATGCCGTTGCCATTTTTTGAGACGGCGGTTAAAAAGTGGAACTTGCCGACCTGTCTGTGGATCCTGTGCATGCGTTTTAATGTGTTTATGCGTGTTGCACCACGGACATGCCCATGCCAAATTGGACAAAACGGTTTCGCCCGCCGCCTTTCGAGGGAGAACATGATCACAATGAAAAGAGGCAGTACTGAAGTAGGTGGGAGTTTTGCAATATTCACAAAGTCCATTCGCAACGTTCGCGCACGCGGCGACGCAAGGTTGCGGGGATATACTCAGAAGCCACCGTTTTCCCTTTTTAATCCGAGTTCCGCCATAACCTGCTCTAAGGTCTTTCCACGCATCTCCGCTAAAATGATAAGGGACTCGATGCGTTTAACGTTCCTTGCCTCCAATTTGCTCAGCAATTTATGATATTCCGCGAGTTCGGCCTCACTTAGGGTTTCGTTTTCACACTTGCGCCATAACTCCTGATACCTCTGCTGCTCCTTTTCCGGTAAGCGAGAATTTTCTCGGATAGATGCTAACAGGGGAACTTCCTCTGGGACTTCCCGTTGTCTCTGCCATTCAGCAAGTCGCTCGGTGAATTCCCATAATTCGGCGGCGGACAACTGCTGGACACCATCAAGCAAATGGTCCACTGTTAATTGCTCGGTTGCTTCCCGAATTGACATCACGCTTCCTCCCGATTGGTGTTTAACACTCAAAGGACTTACGAATAGAACCTACGCAATTAGTGCATAATTCCGTTTGACAAGAGAATTTAGGGGTAAAAAATCTCGCGCTGTGTGCTAAATTTGCGTAAAGTCTGTTCATATTATACACGATTTTGTGATTGGCAGCAAATCCATCTGACAACTACCACATCACTGTGCCGCCGGTATTGATGTCTTGTCCTGTCATATTGGCGGAATCGTCTGAGGCGAGGAAGACAGCTAATGCCGCGGCATCTTCAGAGCCTGAGCCTTTATCGCTGTAGCCTTCATCGGAACACCATCTACCGGCGATAACGCTTTTAGGGTTCGTTTGCCCGTATCGTTCACGTAACGCCGCTTCATCGAAGGGTCTGTTCATGTACTCCGCTCTGCCTTTTGCGAGTTCAATGCTTCGCTCCATGTGCCAGCCGGGACAGATGGCGTTGACGGTGATGTTGTAACGTCCGACATCAGCGGCGAGTGTGCGCGTGAAACCGATGACTCCCATCTTTGAAGTCGCATAGGGTGCTCTGTGCGAAAGCGGTTGTTTGCCTGTCCCCGAACTGAAGTTTATGATTTTTCCGTATTCTTTTCGGATCATCTCCGGCAGAACGGCTTTAGAACAGATAAACAACGAATCAAGGTTGACCTCAAGTGTGGTCCTCCATTCTTCTAAAGTCATGTCCCAGACATCCTTTGTGGGTCCCGCGATGCCGACGACGTTGGCGAGTATATCAACAGTGCCGAATTTTTCGATGGTGGCTGTGACCATCTCAATGACGGGTGCTTCCCGTGAAACATCTGTCTCAGAACAGAGCACGTCTCCACCGGCGGCTCTGATTTCTGAACCGACCTTCGCCTCTAATTCTTCTACTGGGATAACATCACAGATGGAAACCGCTGCCCCCTCTTTTGCAAAACGTCTTGCGACTGCTTCGGCGTGCCCTCTGGCAGCACCTGTTACGATTGCGACTTTACCCTCTAATCTTCCCATGAAATCTTCCCCTTGTTTGTGAATGAAAATAGATGGAATGGATTAACAGCATAGCAGAGGCAGTTGCTGATGTCAATGGAAATTGGGTAAACGGCAGTCAGCCATCGGAAACCGTCAGCGGTCAAAAGAATGGCAGTCGGAAACCGTCAGCGGTCAGTTTTGTGATTGTTATTCCGCTGAGGTCTGACAGCGATTTCGTTGGGTTTCGCTATATTTTTTTATCAGCGGCGGGTGTATACCGTTGAAATGTGCTTATGTAATGAGGATCCCCTATCTCAACTCCGCTCTACCCAACCTACAAAATAACCGCTGTTCCTATAGGTACCAAACTTTGGACAATTTTCAATAGATCAAGACACATAGCAAGCCGAAGAAAGTGCGGGAGGTTGTATACACCGTCTTCTATAGACATTTTGAAGAAATCCGCAGAAACACTTTCTTCGCATTGGATTTCAGCGTTTGCAAAAACCCTAAGCAAACACTCGCTCCTACAAAAGAGGCGAGGTTGGGAAACCTCGCCAGCGAAAACGTGGAAAATTGTCGGGATTCGGAGATCCCTCCTACCATTAGTTATCGGTTATCAGTTTTCAGTTATAAGACGGTTTGACGACATTGGAGTCTTCTTTCACTGACTGCCGATTGCTGACTACTGATAACTCATACTCGTCGGGATTCGGAGATCCCTCCTACAGAAGAGAGCGTTGACAAATTTCGGTGTGTGGTATACACTCAACAGCATGGGAACAGAAACAACACACCGCGCACGCGGTATCATTGTCGGAATTACGGGTGGGATTGCCTGTGGGAAAACGACCGTCTCCGATTTACTTGCAGAAAAAGGGGCAATTCCGATCAATGCGGACGAAATCGGACATCAACTCCTTAAGGCGGACAGTCCTGTTATTGACGAACTCACCGATGCATTTGGACACGACATCCTCGACGCATCTGGGGATGTGAGTCGAAAAAAACTCGGTGCAATCGTCTTTAAGGATAAAGCTGCCAGAGAACGCTTGAATGGCATCCTGCATCCGCTGATTATCGAACGTTCACGCGGGCGTGCACGTCAACGTGTTGCGGAAGATCCGACGTGTGTCGTGCTACTCGATGCACCGCTCCTTATCGAAGCGGGTGCTTATGATACCGTCGATCTGATTGTCGTTGTGACAGCATCACCTGAGACGCAGCTGCGACGCACGTTGGAACGCAGCGAGGCACAAGGGAGACGGCTTACCGAAACTGAGGTCCAAGCGCGGATTGATTCGCAGATGCCGGTCTCGGAAAAAGTCAAATACGCAGACGTTGTTATAGAGAACGACGGGTCGCTTGAAGGACTGCATAAACAGGTGGATGCGCTTTGGGAGCAACTGCAGAAGAAAATTAATCCCAGAGGCGGTTGATGGCACTTGCTTTGATGACGCAGTAGACCTCCAAATCCTCTCTCAACTGGAGTTGCTCACGTGCTTCATGCGTGATCTTTACAGCGAGGTGATGCCATCCAACGAGAACAGATACCCATGTTCGGTCACTTCTGACATCAAGAGACTGAATTTTTCCGGGTAGTATGTTGCGTGCACTCATCGAGATATTCGGTTCAAGCGAGATAATAATATCTTCAGCTCGGATAGCAACTGGTACGATGTCCTCAATTTTTGCCTCAGTATAAGGGATTACAAGAGACGCATCCCCGACTTCCAACGCAGTCAAACCGCGCGCCTTGTCTGAAGCCGTCACAGGCAGGAATAGAATGTTTTCGACACCAGCCATTTGTGCGATAGGCATTGCGGAAGGTGCAGTTAGCAGTCGGTGCGGTTCACCGCTCGCCATAATGGCACCATCAGCAATAAGGAAGGCTTCGTCGGCGAGTGCCATCGCCTCAGTGAAAGCGTGGGTAACATAGAGAATCGGTATATCAAAAGCGTCTTTAACGTGGTGTAGATAGGGTATAATCCGTTCTTTTAGTGCGCTATCCAGCGCAGCAAGCGGCTCATCCATGAGGAGTATCCGCGGCTCCATCGCGATTGCCCGTGCGATGGCAACCCGTTGACGTTGACCTCCGGAAAGTTCTTTCGGATAGCGCTGGAGGAGTTCGGTAATTTCAAGAACATCTATTGCAGGCGAAGATTTTCGTGGATTCGGTTGTCCATATCGGATGTTTTGGGCGACAGTGAGGTGTGGAAATAGATACCCTTCTTGAAAAACATAACCGAACCGTCGTTTTTCAGGCGGTAAGTTAGTCTTTGAAGCAGATGCGTAAAGGATCTCGTCTCCGAAGACGATTTCACCTTCATCAGGCATCAGCGTGCCGCTAACGCAATTAAGAAGCGTACTTTTCCCGCTCCCAGACACACCTAAAAACGCCGAAACCTTCGTTTCCAGCGTGCAATTAACTGCTAAGGTGAAACTCCCGAGGGTTTTGCGAAAATCGAGTCTAATTTTCGTACTATCTGCCATAGCGAACTCTCTTACTCAAAGCCACCGCCATCAAAACCGCCGCCATCAAAGCCGCCACCATCATCCATGCTCTCAAATCCATCAGAACCCGCATCTTTAGGCGGATCGTCATCATCATATACCTCACTGAGCATCAAGCCAGTCAAAAGCAGATCTTCATAGCCGCCATCAGCATGATCAACAGTATCCGTATTGTCGGTTTGATCTTTTTTGTTTTTATCTGCGTCTTTTTGTGAACGGCGGTATAGATACCAGACGAGCACACCACAAGCGATTAAGCCTAAAAATATCCACATTTCCAAACCCATTATTTTTCTCCTTTTTTTGCGAATCGAGGTCAATAAAACTTATATTTATGTTTAACGGAGCGTAAAACGTTCTGTTAGCCAGAGTGCTATGAAGGCAACAATCGTTGAAATAAATACCAATCGATAGACAGAAGCATCTTCTCCGAGATGAACAGCACTGAAAATGGCTAACGCCATCGTTTGGGTTTTGCCCGGAATGTTTCCTGCGACCATGATTGTTGCGCCAAACTCACCCAGACTTTTGGAGAAACCGAGGATCGTTCCACCAATAACGCCGCGATAGGCAAGGGGGAGCGTTATCGTCCAGAACACCTTGAATGGCGATGCACCGAGCGTTCGCGCCGCATTTTCAAGCTCAGGAGGCACAGACTCCATCCCTGTCACGATACCCCGTACTAACAGCGGAAACGAGATAATTGAGACCGCAATAACAACAGCCACCTGTGAAAAAACGATCTCTATACCGAAAACTTGATAGATAAATCCACCGATGACCCCATATCTGCCCAATAGAATCAGGAGTAGATATCCACTTACGATAGGCGGCAGCACCAAGGGCCACATCACAAGGGTATTCAGGAGTGCTTTTCCCGGAAATGTACGTTTTGCGAGGAGCCAACCGACTAAAAGCCCCGGCGGAAACATCACAACAAGGCTGAGCAGCGCAACTTTTATCGATAAAGAGAGGGCAGCAACTTCCGCAGGCGTAATCCTCATTTTAATAGTAAAAAGGTAAATCCGTGTTTCTCAAAAATTTTACCGCTCTCCATTGCGTGTAGATACGCAACAAATCTACGCGCCAATTGTTTTCGCGGACTATTCTTCATAACGACAGCTGGGTAGATAATCGGTGTATAGGCTTCAGGCGGTAGCTGATAAAGCACCTTTATGTGTCGGATTAGCGTTGTGTCGGTTTCATACACAATCGCTACATCCACATTTCCGGCGGTGACATAAGCGAGCGTTGCGCGCACATCCATACCGAAAATTAACTTTGGGGATAGCGTCTCCCATAATCCAAAATGCTTCAAGGCTTCTCTGGCGTAAGTGCCAGCAGGTACTATATCCGGGTGCCCGATAGCAATTCTCGTAATCTCAGACCCGCTAAGATCAGCAAGCGTTTCCACAGAAATCCCAGCGGTGTCATCAGAGACAAGCACTAACCGATTGGTTAGCAAATCTTGGCGACTTTCGGCTTCAAGCAGTCCTTTCGTTTCCAAGGCAACGACTTGGCGGGGACTCGCCGAGATGAAGACATCCGCTGACGCTCCCTTTTCGAGTTGGCGTTGCAACGTCGTAGAGGCTTCAAAATTGTAATAGACTTTAACCCGATTTTCGGTTGTAAATGCTGTACTGATTTCAGTGAGCACATCCGTCAAACTCATGGCAGCAAACACGTTCAACTCTGTTTGTTCCTGTTCCGCCTGTGTACATCCTGAAAGTACCGTAAACAGCATCAATAAACCGATTGCAACGCGGACGCTCTGGCTCATCATTCTCCCTTACACACACCTATTGATTCGCAAAAACTCTTGACAAGCGTAGCAGATTTGCTAAACTATGTCAAGTATACAGAAAATGGTGTCAGCGGTCAGCGAGCAGCAGTCAGGGGAATGGTTGTCAGTTATCAGTAAAGAACCTTTTCCATTCGCACCCATAAATCGGGCTTACAAGCCTCCCACATTATCCGACGAAATCCTTAACCCTCGTTCAGAGTGCTATGTCCATAGAATTTTCTTGCAATCCGTTCAAACCTGTGGTATCCTAATTTATACAGTAAGAGGTAACAGGGGTAAAAACTATGAAATTAGGTTTATGCACCATCGCCTTTCAGGAAAAACCGTTGGAAGAGGTTATTGATATAGCAGCGGATCACGGTTTTGATGGCATCGAAATTTGGGGAAAGCCGCCGCACCTACCAGTGGACTACGACGAAAGTTACGTCAAAAACATTAAGGAAATGGCGCAGCGGAAGGGATTATTCATTTCAGCGTTCGGTTCATACGTGGATCCACTCATGGATCTCCACCAAAAGTATTTCGAGGAAGCCTTTAAAATCGCGCAGGTCTTAGGGACTGATATTGTCCGAATTTGGTCAGGTGGCGGTCCTTCTAAATCAATTTCCCCGTCGGATAAACGCCTGATTCACTTTCGATTGGTAAGCATTGCGCAGTGGGCAAATTTTCGCAACATTCGACTCGGATTGGAAATGCACAATAATCATCTCACTGATAGCGTTGACACCATCTTGGAGACGATTGAAGGCGTGAGAGTGCCTTCCCTGCAAACTTACTATCAACCGCTCGCACGCTCAGATGCCGATGAGCCGCATACTGCCGCTGAAAAACTCGCCGAACATATCGTAAACGTACACGCCCAAAATTTTGATGAACGCGGAAAAGGATGCCCCATTGCTGACGGCGTTGTAGATTACGCTCGAATCGTTGAAACACTCAACACTGCGGGATATGACGGATATTTGGAAGTAGAATTCGTACATGGGGATAACAAATTGGAGGCACTTCAACGCGATCGCGATTACCTCGCGAGTTTAATTAACACAATAAACGGGGGGACACTGAAAGATCTGGACATCGCACCCGTCTAAAATTGATATAAATTAATCCAAAGCAATATACGGACAGGCACAAGACCTGCCCCTACATTAGATATAAATTAATCCAAAGCAATATACGGGCAGGCACAAGACCTGCCCCTACAATATAAAATTTCGGGGATCTTTATGCGGTTAGAGGTTGGTATCATCGCCCTGGTAGAAGAGGTCTTCGGAATAACCGCAGAACGCCGTACCCAATTTGACTGGCTTCGTAATAAACCACGCCGCGAAGACTTCGGTGAGCATTACGATAGCGTGATGGCACTCTATACTGACTTAGAAGGCGACTGGAAACGCACAACAGCGAAAACTGACGGTTACCTGATCCCGGATGCCTATTTTCCGGAGCCGTATCACTTTATCTTTGAATTCGACGAGCTTCAACATTTTACACAATATCGAGAGCAGACCTTCCGGTTTTACCCAGCGAACCTTCCGCTCGCTTATGAACCGCGAAAATATTGCGAATATTGTCAGCAACACCATGTGGCAGCACTCGCGAAAGGACCGGATCGGTTTCGGCGACGGACAGCGGACTTTCCGTATACGAACGGTCGCGCTGCGCAACGCGCTTTCTTTGACACGTTTCGGGATTGGCTACCCCCGCTGCACGGTCTCAACCCCACCGTGAGGTTAGCCGAATTTGAAGTGGCATCTATTCTCAATGGACAACTAACGGGAAATGCCGCAAAGACCTATATGGAACGTTTACTCTGCGAACGACTTAAAATAGCTTCAACCGCCATAAAAAGGTAGGACACACAACACTACATGAGCAAGCGAAAGCCTGAACAGGTGAATCTTTCAGAATATCCACTGCTGCAAATCATAGGACAGACACCGCTCGCCAAAATAAATCTTTTTTCCGACGAGTTGCCGAACGTTGACATTTACGCGAAACTGGAAACCTACAATCCGGGAGGTTCAATCAAAGACCGTCCTGTTCTAAGGATGATCACCGAGGCGATTGCCGCCGGAGAACTCACACGCGAAAAGGTTATTCTCGATTCCAGCTCCGGCAACGCGGCGATCGCCTATGCGATGATAGGTGCAGCACTCGGTTATAAAGTTGAACTCGTGATCCCAGACAACGCCAGCGAAGAACGGAAAAAACGTATCCATTCACATGGTGCAGACATCGTCTATACCGATGCGATCCTCGGTTATGATGAAGCGTTACGAGAAGTTGATCGGCGTTACGAAGCGGATCCTGAGCGGTATTTTTTCAACTCGCAATACGATAATGACAACAATTGGCGCGCCCACTATGAAACAACAGGCGTCGAAATCTGGAACCAAACAGGCGGGAAAGTTACGCACTTCGTTGCCGGTGTAGGGACGGGTGGAACTATCACAGGTGTCGGTAGACGACTTAAAAACTACAATCCAGACATCCAAGTCTATTCCATTTCACCGGAGGCGTTCCCTGGTATTGAGGGACTCAAACCGCTCGGACACCCAGACGATATTGTACCAGCAATTTTGGACGAATCCGTGATTGATCACCACATCCCAGCGACGATTGAAAATGCGCATGAAATGTGTAGTCGTCTCGCACGGCACGGGTGGTTCGTCGGACAATCTTCGGGCGGCTATCTTTACGGTGCATATAAAGTCGCCCAACAAATTCAGGAAGGCGTTATCGTCACTGTCTTTAACGACCTCGGCGAACGTTACTTCAGCACAAGGTTATGGGATTAACCCAGGGAGTTCTATGGAAACAACAGTTATTCCGTTTCGAGGCTTACGCTACGACGCGACTAAAGTGCAAGGGATTGAGAATGTCATAGCACCGCCCTACGATGTCATCAAACCTGAAGAACGGGTCGCTTTAGAAGCATGCCATCCCACCAATATTATCCGCTTAATTTTAAGTCAACCACAAGATAATGACACTGATGTTGAAAATCAGTACACACGCGCAGCGGCACGCATGAATCAGTGGATTTCAGCGGGCACCCTTGTTCGAGATACAACGCCCCGTTATTATATCTATGACCAATCCTTTAATGCCCCTGACGGAAAAAATTATACGCGTCGTGCCTTAATAGCACTCGCGAAATTGGAACCCTTTGAAAACCGAGTGATCTTACCGCACGAAAAAACACACGCTGGACCGAAGGCGGATAGACTCAATCTCATGCGGGAATGCCACGCAAATCTGAGTCCTATTTTTCTCCTTTACGCCGATCCGGTGGGGGACATTGAAGGGATAATGGAAAGTTTCACCGATAAAAATTCACCCCAAGTTGACTGCGCCGAAACCTTTGGTAGTACACATCAACTCTGGTGTTTAGACGATGCGGAACGGAATCTTGAAATTCAGGCACATTTTTCAACAAAACCGCTCCTCATCGCCGATGGACACCACCGTTATGAAACCGCGCTCGCTTTCCGAGAAGAAATGGCACATACTGGGTTATCCGGCTACGGTTACATGATGGTGAACCTCGTCAGGATGGAGTCACCGGGCTTGGCTGTCTTAGCGATTCATCGACTGCTGTCTAACTTGCGTTCGGAACAGATTGCACATGCTATCACGCAGCTGCCGGAGGCGTTTGAGGTGCATGAAATTGACACACAAGCGAACCTCATGGCAAAATTAGATACATTAAAAGGGCAATCCCCGGCAGTTGGTATGTACACAGCAGACGATACCTATCGTTTATTGATTCCGAATTCAACGACATCTAAGCAATTGGATGTAACACTCGTTCAAGAAACTCTCATCAAAGAGATGTTCCAAATTGAGACGTTAGCGAAACATATTAGCTACACCGCCTATGCAGATGATGCGATTGCACACGTGAAAGCGGGGGCAGATCGTGTTTCACTCTTGATGAACCCGACCCCTGTTGAACAGGTATTGGAGGTGGCTATGGCAGGTTCAACGATGCCACAGAAATCCACCTACTTTTACCCGAAGATGGCAACTGGATTTGTTTTAAACCTGTTGAACACATAATGTTGCAAACGCCCCATAGACGAAATAACTTTTGAAGGTGAAACGATGTACCACGAACAGGATCGAGATACGTTAGCATTTTCGCATCAATTATATGCGGAGACACCGCGTCAACTTGCATTTCAGGCAACGAGTATTTCAGAAGCAGAAGCCTGGCAGCGCGAACTTCGGGCAAAACTTACCGAATTAGTTGGCGGTTTTCCACAGGAACCGTGTGACCTACAACCACAAGTTCTGGATTCTTGCGAGTTTCCGACCTATTTCCGCGAGACGGTGCAGTTTCAGAGCCGTCCACACGCCGCTATTTTCGGGTATTTCCTTTCCCCGAAGCCGCTGGATCGTTCAACACCGAATCCAACGATCCTCTGTTTAGCGGGACACGGGCGCGGCGTAGATGACATCGTCGGTATTGAAGAAGACGGCACCATGCGAGCAGAATACGGCGGCTATCAAAACGACTTCGCGCTTCAATGTGTAGCGAACGGATATACCGTGCTTGCCATTGAACAATTCGGGTTTGGACACCGTCGGGACCCCATTGCACATCAGAAGGGCGGCGGAAATTCCTCGTGTCAACCGAGTGCTGGTGCCGCACTCCTTTTAGGTCATACGATGGTCGGTTGGCGGGTTTACGATGCCATGCGCGGCTTTGATTATCTGGCAACGCGTCCGGAGGTCGATATGGATCGTCTCGGCGTAATGGGAATTTCTGGCGGTGGCACAACAACCTTCTTCACCGCTGCAATTGACGAGCGTGTCAAGGCGGCTGTCGTCAGCGGATATTTCAATACATTTCGGGACAGCATTTTAAGTCTCAGTCATTGTATAGACAACTACATACCGAATGTGCTACAATATGCGGAGATGTACGACATCGCGGGGTTGATTGCACCGCGTGCGCTTTTTGTTGAATCGGGTACGGAAGACACGATTTTCCCAATTGAAGCCACCCGTTTTGCGGTTAACGAAGCGAAAGCAATTTACAAAAACTTCAATGCCGAAGACAAATTAGGACTTGAGGTATTCGAGGCAGGGCATAGTTTCCACGGTATCGGTGCATTCGAGTTTCTCAAACGGGTCCTATAGACAAGGAGTACAGTGTGGCAATTGAGCTATTTTCGATCGGTACAGAGTTAGTTCTTGGGCAGATTCAGGATACTAACGCACACTGGATCGCCCAGCAAATTCTTCAGATTGGTGGCGAACTCCGGCGAGTCACAATGCTACGCGATAATCGCGAAGAGATGTCGGAAGCATTGGATTCAGCAATAGAACGGGAAACATCTCTTATTCTCACGACAGGCGGACTCGGACCTACACCCGACGATATGACCGTCGAGGTGATTTCTTCGCTTATCGGCACGAGCGTCGTGGTGAGCGAAGAAACAGTCGGTGAATACCGGAAACGTCGTGAGATGTCGGAGAACGATGTGGTCAGCGAAGCCTTGATGAAAATGGCGATGGTGCCGGAAACCGCTGCCGTTTTGCAGAACCCCGCAGGATGGGCACCTTGCATCAGTGTGGTACACAAATCCTCAACAATTATGATGATGCCCGGTCCACCGCGCGAGATGAAAGCGATTTTTGAAACGCATATTCAACCTTTAATTGCAGAACGTTACCGCGCAGAGATTACCACAGCGCGGGTTCATGTCAGTATGTTTGAAGCCGAAGTTTCACCACTGATGCAAAAGGTGATGGAACGCTACCCAGATGTTTACTTAAAAGCGTATGTTTCTCTCCGCAAAGCGGATGGAGATACTATGCCGGTTGACCTTGTTTCAACAAGCACGGACGAAGCGGATGCCGAAACGCAACTCGAACTTGCTACGTATTATTTCCGAGACCTTGTTGTTGAAGCGGGCAAACGTTTTAGCCTCGAAGACGAATAATAGGCGAACTTTGTAAGGACGCCAATCCATAGATGTTTACTTGTGTACCGTCGTGTGAAGTATTCGTGCCTCACACGCTTGATCGTACCACAAAAAGGAGATTTATACTGTGAATCGCAGACCTTCAGGAAATTCAAGAAGACCGCAGCAGCGGCGAGGAAACCCGAAACGGAAGTCGAAAAAATCCAAAAAGCGACAGGATGCCGACGCTACGAATAATGATGCGGAACTCCAAACCGAAGGTGAAGGTGAAACACAAGCCCCCCCTAAAAACGATAAAATAGAGGTTGAAGGCACCGTGGTGGAACCCTTACCCAACGCGATGTTTCGCGTGGAGTTGGAAAACAAGCATCAGATTCTCGCACATATCTCTGGCAGAATGCGCAAATTCTTTATCAAAATTTTGCCGGGCGATAAGGTAACCGTAGAACTTTCCCCCTATGACCTCACGAGGGGACGTATTACCTACCGGAAAAAGTAGTTCTAAACAGACTTGTAGGCGCGGTTTCCCGCCGCGCACTGGTCATAGATTTTTGTAAGTTCCAATACCGTCAAAACACGTCTATTCACGAATCAAATCACCTTTATCACCCTATAGGAATTTCCTATGAAACCTACCGCCTTAATACACGTCAACACCGTCGCTGAAAAGGAGACAGCCCGACTGCTGGAGGCTATTGAAGCGAAACAGAGGCAGGTAGAAGAACTCATCATAGCCATCGAAGCACTTAAGTCAGAAGTTGATGTGTTTGCGCGACGCTATAATGCACACATTAGCCACTATTACCTCGAACTTGATAAAGTTGAACTCGAAACGAAAGAGTATCGCCTCCGCTTACAACTCCGTCGAGAAAACGTGAGTGAGAAAGAGATAGAAAAGCGAGTAGAATCGTGCTTCAGAGCGAGCCGCGCACGCGTTGATGCATACGAAGAAGTCAACGAAGAGGCACCAACGCCTCAAGCGGATAAACTCCCCGACACCAAAGCGAAACATTTACAAGACCTCTACCGTAGACTCGCCAAACGGTATCATCCGGATAAGGCTATGGATACCAAAGAGGAGGAACGACGAGAACAACTCATGCCGCTTATTAACCGAGCCTATCATGAACAAGACCTTGAAACCTTAGAGCGGTTAAGCCTCGGCGAAACAGATATCCATGTTCCTGAAAAATCGGTACCTGAGAAACGCAGAACGTTACAGACAGAACTGAGCAGACTTAATCGAGCTGAGAGCCAATTGCGATTAGAGATTAATCGACTCAAAATCGGGCGCACCTATCAACTGAAACAACAGGTAGAAAACGCGAAAGAATCTGGATCGGACTTACTGACGACCCTCGCCAAAGACTTAGAACGGAAGATCAAGGCAAGTCGTGGGCAACTTGCACGCCTGATTAATATGTGGCACCGTGCAGAATGACACCGCACTATTCAAAATAATTTAAGGGAATCAATCATGCAGCTGAAAGATAAAGTCGCTATCATCACGGGGGGTGGGCGCGGTATTGGTAAAGCGATTGCTATTGCCTATGCAGCTGAAGGCGCGCGGACTGTCATTGCCGCGCGAAGCACCGAACAACTCGATGAAGTCGCCGCAGAAATAACCGATCAGGACGGGGAAGTTCTCGCGGTACCAACCGACTTACGAATCCGATCGGACGTGGAAAACCTTGTTCAACAAACTGTCAACAAGTTCGGTCGCATAGATATTCTCGTCAATAACGCCGGTATCAATCCGAGGGGTCGGTTTTTGGATAGCACAGATGAGGAATGGGAACAGGGGTGGCAAATCAATGTCATGGGTGTTGTGCACTGCTGCCGTGCCGTTTTGCCAATCATGCAGCGACAGGGAAGCGGCAATATTATCAACGTCGGCTCCGGTATGGGACAGGTCGGACGTTCAAATCTCAGCGTCTACTGTGCTTCTAAGGCGGCGTTGCACGGGTTGACCCAATCGATTGCCGAAGAGGTTTGGGAGGACGGTATTATCGTGAACGTTCTTATCCCCGGTCCCGTAAGAACCGAACTCTCGAAACCTGCATGGGAGGGTTCGGACACCTTCAGAGCGCAAAGCGATCCGTGGAAAGACCCGGAACAGGTTGTTGCATCGGCACTTTTCCTCGCATCACAACCGCCTGATAGCGGTATGACGGGTCAGATTCTGAGCATCATGCGCCGAAATAGTCCGTAAACGTGTCAGAATCAGGATAACCCCGTAAATCCGCCGTATCAGGGGAACGAGATTCAAGCATTTTCAGGATTGTAGATAACGTGAGTTTAATAAATAATAGGACTAACGCAAACTCCTCGCTGGCGAGGTTTGTTGAAGTTTACGCGCATAATGGAAGGCGTAAATGAGTCATTCACGCTTGAATATCGCAAAAATTGGTGAGTCGTTAGCAGTGAAGCATCTCAAGGCACGAGGGTGTGAGATCCTCGCGCAGAATTATCGAGCAGTGCGCGGCGAGATAGACCTCATCGTACAGGATGGCGAATTCACCGTTTTTGTGGAAGTCAAAACACGACGGACCCTCAGATTTGGATTGCCCCAAGCCGCTGTAACCCTACAGAAGCAGCGACAAATCTCCAAGGTTGCTTTGGCATATCTACAAACCCATAATCTCTTAGACGCGCCCTGCCGTTTTGATGTTATCGCGATACATTTATCCCCTCGACTTGAATTGCTACACCTTGAACAAATTGAAAGTGCGTTTGTGTTTCAAGCTGGGAATGGATTCTGAACTGATGCCGCTTTACAAATCAGGAAACCGTAAAATCCGTTTCGCATTCCCTCCCATAATATCTGCGAGTTCCGCTTCAGATAGATCCGGTAGTAATTCTTCTATAACTCTGGTCAGTTTACCGTACCCCGGTTCTTCCAATATCCACGGAAAATCGGTTGCCCACATCAACCGTTTTGACCCAAAGCCGCTCAGAAGCCCTCGATGCCACCCCGCCAAATCTTTATACGGGAATTCTTCTCTGCTGAAGGCATACTGACCGGAGAGATGCACATTCACATTTTCATAACGGGCAAGCCGATAAGTGGTGTGCATGGTAAGGTTGTAACCCGTCACCTGTATCTGCGGTCTGCCGTATTCATCCCAACTGAATTTACCTTTCCCTGGACACACGGCGAGATGATTTAGCACAATACGAACCTGTGGAAACGCTTCTACGAGGTATGGCAGTAGGTGGGCGTTGATGGCGTTCGGATAGAGCCACAGGACATGGTCGCGTTCAGCGGCATACTCCCAGATGGGGTATGCGTCAAACTCACGGACATCCATTTTCGCAAAAATATCGCGCGGTCCCCCGAATGTAGAGAATCGGAATCCGATAATCCCAGTGTTATCTGTGAGTTCCGCCATGTGTTGCGTAGGGTTCGGATGCCCTTCTGGAACCAGTCCGATCCCCAAAAACCGATTCGGGTAATCTTTGAGGCATTGTAGCAGATAACGATGCTGTTCTATGCTCGCGCCAGCCATCTGGACAAGGACTGCCTGATCGATCTGGTGTTTTTCCATTTCACCTAACAACTTTTCGACAGGTTCCTCCCGTTCTGCGGGCCAAACGTCTGATGTCTCCCTCGGAAACTCGGCGGAGGCTTTTGTGAATACGTGTAGATGCGCGTCGATTCGTGGCATAGGAACTCCTTTGATTAGCCGTCTAAACTAAACAATTTGCGCCTTTCTGGGGTCTGGCAATATTCTGAGATAGCGGCATACTGCTGGGGGCCAATACGTCCCGGTGTCCGTTTTTCGTAGATTAGGATGATTGATTTACGCGGTGTATCAGAATGGTTGTCCATGGAAACGTGCCACCCACACGAATTGAACATGATCGCTGTGCCGGCTTTACCGGGGAACGTTTTATGTCCCGGCATACTCTCTTGCCGCATCGGACGCGTGTACGGACCGGAATCCCGTTTATGACTCCCTGGCACAAAGCCGAATTCCCCGCCTCCTTGTTCGACATCGTTGACGTAGATTTGGACTTTGATGTGGAGCGGATTGTCATATCCGACATCGGGATGCCAACCTGTGTAACTCACGGGCCACGGTGCCACCGTCCGAACCTGTGGACCCAATAGGATCAGGTCGTGGTCGGTGAAATCCATCAATGCCCCGTAGTAGCTTGGATAGTCAATAATATCGATGAAAATCGGGTCTTTTTCAAGTGGATTGGGGATGTCGTAAAACGTTGCGACGGATTCCCCCGCTTCGACCCTATCCAGCCATTCCGCTTTGCACGCATCTGCCCAATAGTCGAAAGCGTTTTGGAGTCGCTTAAGATCCTCCCCCTGAATCGCATTTTCAAAGACGAGGTACCCTTCTTCTTCCCACTGTTTCTTTTCTGCCGGTGTTGGTAGAATCATGATTTTCCTCCTATAAACTTCGCGATTCTCGCTTGATATGGCTTTGAATCGAGTTTTTCGTGCTTTCATCATTGTGAGGTACATTGACAGCAACCGTAACTATAGAGGTGTTTTTCCATTGATGGAAGTGCTTTGAAACCCTAACACCCCTGGTATTGCCTAGAAAATCCTTGGTTAAAGTGTGCTCTTTAGTCCCGTAGGGACGCAATGTTTATAGAAACGCGCTTCCCCAATCTCCTAAGCCCTGTAAGGGCGGCATTTGTAGAGCGACTGTTACAAAATACCTCGAAAACTCCCTAAATTGACACCTATAGAGGTACATTGACAGCAACCATAAACTTTGGTAGTTTAACGCGGCTTTGGATCAGTTGTCTCATGAAGCAGATAACTACGATAGCGGTGAACGGGGATAACACCGATAATCTTTCACTAAAATGTCCTCCGTTGCGGTCTAACTGCTTCTGTTATGAGAAATCCAGTTTTTTACGAACAAAATAAATTGCGCGATAATCCATGTGATAATCCAAGCGAAAGCCACAGCGATAAGAGCAAGCACCGCGCCCTCCGCCGCAACCACAACAGCCAAGACTGAGCCAATTGCGCCACCGATAAAACCGACTTTCTTAAGCCATCCCTTTTTTGTAACAAAAGCAACTATCATCAGTGGATAAAGCAATATCCAGATCATAGATATTTCCTTTAAAGTCATTAACATCCTGAATTGGCAGCGATCACCAATGCGATTATAGCAATAAACAGGAGCCACCCCAGAAAGCCACCCCAAAACGCACTCTTTAATTCTTCATTTAACGCAGCGATTTTCAATTCCTGATCTTGGACTGCGGATTTTAAGCGTTGAATCGCCCTGTTTTCTACACGCTGCTGCGTCACGTGCTTTTCTGCCTCCTGTCCGATAAGATGTTCGGAGAGTTTTTGTACGTCGGCCTCTCGGTTTCTTGCTTGCCTTTTTGCTTCTTGTTCTATCAGATATTCCGTACGGGCTTGAATACGCTGCTTGATCTCCACCTGCGTTTCTGATCTGGCACGCACGCATCGCTCGAAATGCTGACGATTGACTTCCTGAAACCAGTTCTCACCGTAATTTTCATAAAAAAGCCAGTCGTTAGGATTACCACTATTCGCAAATATGCCAAACCGCGTATCTGTTGCACAGAGGTAACACTTCAACTGCTCAATGCCTGAAAACTTAACGTTTCCTGATCTATCGCGCCCTTCTCGCTTACACTCTACAATCGCGATAATATTGGATGCATCGTGAAATGATAAAGAACGACACAACACAACATCCGCATAGCCTTTACGAGAGCCGATTTGAATTTGCCATTGTTGCTCTGTATAAAAACCAATGAATTGCGGTTTCTTGAAATAGTCTTCAACAGCCAAAGTTACTTCTTTTTCAGACAACATAAACATTTACCTGATTATCTTTCCAACATCTTCAACGACCGATTTCATTGCTGACATAAAAATATTATCAAAATGAATTGACACCACAGAAAATGTGAATAGATCGATACCTGTTCCTGAAAAAATCTCCGAAGTGCTTTCTGTCTGAAACACCTTTCGCAAGACTACGCCGAGAATACCACCCATTTTCAGACCGCCTCGCTCATTCTCCCCCCCAAATATGTTCAGGATTGAGCAAGCCGACCGTTATATCTGCTGTGATTGGAAGTATGACTGACTTTCTCATAATCATAAAGGTTTCTAATGGCATTCCGTCAGCGATCGTCCGTTCAGCGAATAATCTTGTTGTTGTCTCCTGAATCTGGCTACGGATTTCAGAAATATTAACTTCGTTACCTATATGATCCCGAATCCCATGAAAAACACCATAATCAGAGTAGAGTGTGATTCCAACGCTCATCAAACCTAAAGAAACCTTTTGTTTCTGTTCTGGCGTAAGTTTGAGTTTCTCCAGTTCTTGCATAGACTCAGCAGCGTTGAATCGAGATTTTGCTAAATCTACCAGACTATTTGATATTGCATGCACATTCATAAAAATATCCTTTGTTTATGTTGCATTATAATTTATTCAGATGGGGCACCATTATGGAAAATCGCTTTTTCTCTTAGACACCAGCGTATCTCTTGCCAAACCTGATGTGTTTATGAGGAAACCGTTATTTTACAAGAACAGGACTGCACCGCTTGCGCCAAATTAAAATACTTTACCTCTGCCTGCAATCTGCCAAGTTGTTTCAACGGTATCGTCTCGGATACATACCAATGCGTCGTGTAGGTTACTTGTCATTCCCTGATGTAGTGGAATAACAGAGAGTTGTTCCCCAACCTTAAATCGGTGTGAACATTCACTGACATCGACGTGCCCGTGTTCGACGGACATTCCATAAATCTTCGCGTCAGGATGTTCAATAATGTGTCCATAAGGCGTTGGCGGATAACTGGCGAAAGTCTTCATCCCACCATCAATAATAATCCGTTCTGGCGTTGGCGTACTAACAACGGTTACGACGACGCGCAGCACACACCTTTCAGGTGTTAGCATCTCCGAATTCCCGATTCGGGTCAGTCCTTCGTAGACATAGGAACCGCTTCGGGTTTCCGTACAGCCGAGTTCTTTCGATGCTGCCTCCGAACCGGTACCACCGCCGCTGATAATGTTCACAGGAATCCCGTCGCTTGAGAACAGGTCAAGCGTTTCTTGGATAAACGGTTTGGCTCGGATGTTGCTCGGATAGGTCATCACGCCTTGGAAGTCGATACCCGGCATTTTCACAATCTGTCGCGCGAGGCGTTGTGCTGCTTGGGGCGACTGCACCCCACAACGTCCGCTGCCAGTATCGAGTTCCACGATAACAGGTACAACACAATTGTCAGCAGTTGCCTGCTGTGAGATGCCGGTTGCGGTTTCTTCTGAATCGAGGGCAACGGTAACCCGGGCTCGTTTTTCGAGTGCGGTCAACCGCTTCAGTTTCGGTTTTCCGACGATGTTGTACGGGATAAGAATATTGTCAATTCCCGCATCCACCATGACCTCTGCTTCGCCTAACTTCTGGCAGGTAATGCCTTGAGAGCCAGCGGCGACTTGCAATTGAGCGATCTCTGGCACCTTGTGCGTTTTGGTATGAACGCGGAGCGGAATACCGAGTTGATCGCAGTGCTTTGCCATTCCGTTGATATTCTGTTCCAGCACGTCCAGATCTGCGACAAGGGCAGGTGTGTCTAAGTCAGCAATGTTCATAGTTTTCCTCGTTGTGTATGCCTTAATCAGGTGAATCTCTACGCTTAATTTACCCTTTGTGCGTTTTTCTGTCAAGTAATGAGGAGAAGGAACAAGGAATTTATAGTAGATTTCACAATTGCCGATATAGTCTGGTGTGTCCAGACTCATCCTCTTTCTCCTTGAAATCCGTTTTTCTCTGAGTTACGGCTCTGTGAGGAACTTGCGGAAAAATAGAAAACGCTTTGAAAACGCAACACGCACGTAACAAGAATAGTCCAAACTTTAGTAAATTGTAGATGGATTAGTTTATAGTAAGGTAATTCAGCATCCATCGTAATGTGAAATAAATTGCACGACTATAAACAAATCTCAATTTTAGAGTGGGCTGTCCACTGGGCATTTTCACGAAGGCATCGCGAGATGGAGCTCACTCCTACAGGAGAGCTGAATGGCTTTGATGATGTGTGAAAAACCTCTTGATTTTTTGTCAGATGGAGGCTATACTGTTTCTAAAGTTTCCTCTCGATAGTCTGATCTAAAACTGTAGGAGCGTATGTCAAAGGATAATCCTTTTGATCCCTCAGAGATTGTAGTTCACCACTTTCCGGATCGAAGTATGCGGCGTTTGTTACAGGATCCAGACTATGTTAGGTGTTTAGTGGAAATTATTGCACCCGATCTTGTGGGGTATCTTGATTTCAGCAGAGGTTCGCAGCAGAACCGAAGTTTTATCTCCGATGCGTTGCGGGAGCGGGAGTCAGATGTATTGCTGCGTGTTCCGTTTCGGGAGACCTCCGAGAGCGAAGAGGTACTCATCTATATTCTGATCGAGCATCAATCGAGTACGGATCCTGCCATGGGGTATCGGATGTTGTCTTATATGGTGAAGATCTGGGAGGATCAATGTCGCGAGTGGCCTTCGGGTCCTAGCGGAGGTCGACGGTTGTCTCCGATCTTACCGGTAGTGTTTTACACGGGGGAACAACGGTGGGCATCCCCGGTGTCTTTGACGGCAGTCATGAATATTCCGAAAGTGTTGGAGCGGTTCGTTCCGAAGTTTGATACACTATTTTTAGACGTAAAGACGACAGATGGCGACATCCTAACGAAGCCAGGGCATCCTTTCGGTTGGTTGTTGAGAGTGCTTCAAGAAGAGAACGCAAAGACATCCGAACTCCGTGAAGTTTTAGCTACCGCTGTCTCCGAGCTCAGTCGATTCGGGGAATCGCAGGTTTCACAGGTTCAGGAGGCACTCTTCTATTTTATCCTGTTGATCCTGCATCGGCGTTCTGATGCGGAGCGCGAAGAGTTAATAGCATTGGTCAAACAGCATAGTCAAGATGAAAGTGAGGTGGGAATCATGGCAGAGACCGCGGCAGAATTGCTTGTAGAACAAGGTATAGAACAAGGCAAAACTGAAGGCATCATGGAAGGCAAACGGGAAGCCGTCCTCCAGCTCCTGCAATTCCGGTTTCAGGAAGTCCCTGAGCCGCTCACCGATCGGATCGCCTCCATTGAAAGCCTTTCGGACCTTGATACCCTCTTCGAGCAGGCGATGACCGTTCAGAACCTTGACGACATTCAGGTCTAAATAAACTAACCCCTTATGCAAATGTCCCATTTGAAGTTTAGGGATGATTTTCAAGGGAGAATTTAATAAATTGAAACGATTGATTGTAGGGATAACCGGTGCAAGCGCAGGTATATATGGCGTGCGCCTGCTTGAGGTCCTCACGAAACATGAGGATATAGAGATACACCTAACGATTTCTTCATCGGGCAGGCGCGCTTTGTTAGAAGAACTTCAGCTTGAAGTCGATCTTGACAATTTTGAGTTGGAATCGCTCATTGGTATTTCTTCATCGCGGGTTATCTACCATCATGAATCGGACATCGCTGCGCCAATTGCCAGTGGTTCTTTCCGAACTGAGGGGATGATTGTTGTGCCTTGTAGCATGGGGAGCATCGCCTCTATTGCTGGGGGGATGTCGCGCAATCTTATCCAGCGCGCAGCGGATGTGTGTATCAAAGAGAATCGCAAACTCGTCGTTGTCCCACGCGAAACGCCCCTCAGTCCCATTCATTTGGAAAACATGCTCAAATTGTCGCGCTTAGGCGTTTGCGTGTTACCAGCGATGCCGGGGTTTTACCACTTCCCAAAAAACGTGGACGACTTACTCAACTTCGTTGTGACAAAAATCTTGGATCAGTTTGGAATAGATTCAGGGTTAATCCAGCGATGGAAAGAGTAAAGGTTCTTTTATATTAGGGAAACACTCAAGCAAAAACACCCCATCACCGCTGGCGAGGTTTCTAACCTCGCCCCCTATCAATAAAATTAAGCGATTTCCTGAAAATATCTATTCTTGTGCTGTTCGACTGCGATACCTCTGCCACAGCCACCACAGCAGTGCCGGGACAATGTTGAGTGCTCCCATTCCGTATAGGATATCCTGCAGTTGAAACCGATCTAACAGCGCACCAACGATCAGTGAACTGGCACCACCCATAAGTGTAAAAAACGCGAACTCCGTGCCAAAGATGCGGCCTCGAATCTCGTTTGGGGCGCGTTGCAGCAGCAATTGCGTTGAAAACACCCATGCGATGCCGCCCCCGATGCTCCGAACAAACCCACCGAAAAGCACGATTCCAAAATTAAAAAGGGTAGCCGTAATAGCGATGCCAATCGCTGCAATCAGGTAACCGATGCCAATGCTTGTCCGAAGCGGTTGGTCTCGGTCGCCGGTCCAATGCCGTGCAAGAATCGGTCCGACACCACTACCCACGCCGTTCATGCAGTACATCGCCCCTAAACTAATCGCGCCGCCGACCCCGATAACGAAATAATTTTTAGCGATTTCAACCAGTATCACCTGAACACCGGTGGACATGAGAAGCGATATCGCTGCCTTGTGCATCGCTATGAAGAGAATATCTGGATGCTGAAGCATGTAGCGCAACACGGATGACCTCGCGCGCCCAGATGTTTCTGAGGTTGCGGATGACGGAGCCGGTAGTTTGATCTTAAGCAGGAGTGCTGCTGAAATAGCGAAGGTGAATCCGTCAATAATGAAGGCTGTCTGACTGCCAAAAAGTCCCGTTGTTAAGCCACCGATGGCGGCACCGACAGCGAGCATTACCGACCAGGTCGCAGCGCCGAGCGTATTGGCGGTACCGAGTTCTTGTGGGGAGGTGATGTCGGGTAGGATTGCACTCCGTGCCGGACTGAAAAAACCGCTTATACCGAACAGGAGTATCGTGAGACCGTAAAGCAACCAGACATCGCTTGCATCTCGGACAAAAAGAAATCCGATAACGATGACAGCACGGGCGAGATCGGTGATGATTAACAGGTGCTTCCGATTGTAACGATCGGCACATATCCCCGCGATTGGCGCAATCACAAAAGGTGCTAACATCCGGATTGTAAACAGAACACCTACCGCGAGTCCCGACCCAGTCAATTCAGCAATTAATATCGCCGAGGCGATAAGGTTAAACCAATCGCCAAGCAGACTAACAACCTGTCCGCCCCAGAGCCAACGGAAGTTGGAGTTCTGTTGAAGGAGTTCAAAATAGCCGACCGATTTTTCGATTTCTCGTTGTGCTGCCGCTGGCTTTATTGGGGAGCGTTCCTGTTTAGACAATTAAAGATTCCACCGTTCGTTAATCGGTTTCTGATAAACTTCGATGTTGCCTGCGACTACCTCTTCATAGTCTACTGCCTGTCCACAGGCATTAGACTCGTAAATCGCTTCACAGATTGATTTCGCCCGTAGCCCGACCTCTGCATCGAGTTCCGGGGGACGGTTGTTCGCGATGGCATCCGCGAAATCGTAGCATTCAAGGACCACGCCATCGGTGAAATTGTGCGGGAAAAGTCTCGCTTCTTCTTCATCCGAAAGGCTCGATCTATATTCAGCGATGAGGTTTTCCATGCTATGGCGAGTGCCATCTTTGAGGATGACTTCTGCGCCGTCGAATGGACCGTGGAAGATATCGCCATCATCGAGTAGACAGCCTTCACTGCCATAATAGACAACATGGTGGTAACCTTGTCCAACTGCTGCCCATGTACAGGTCCAGAGTCCAATAACACCCTTCTTAAAGTTGATGGTTGCTACCCAGGTGTCCTCTTGTTCGTTCTTGACGAGTTCCCCAGCTTTGGTGACTTGCAAATCCTCAAATTGACAAACCCGCCCGTACACAGTACTTGGGTCCCCGAAGAGGTAGCGGATGGTATCACAATAGTGCGCCCCAGAATCCATTACCATGCCGCCGCCGCCGAGTGTTAGATCGAGTCGCCAGTGCCAATCGCTCTGCGGGTTTGGTTCCCGATACGAGGCGTGTTGTGCGGAAAACATCCGTAAATCTCCGAGCATCTGTTTCTCGTTCATTAACCATTCCGCCGTGCGCCGACTCGGCATTCGACGAATGTTTTCGGCGGTTGCCGCGATTTTGTTATTCGCTTTCGCTGCCGCAATAATTGCGTGACTCGCTTTGACGGTAACGCCCATCGGTTTCTCCACCATGACGTTGACCCCGCTGTTGAGGCACTTTATCGCGTTGATATGGTGATGGGCATGTGAGGTGCAGATATCTGCCCCGTCTAAGTCGGCTTTCGCAAGCATCGTATCGGTGTCATCAAACACCGCGGGTTTTTTACCTGTTACCTTTTGAACCCGGTTCGCGAACCCGTCTGCTCGTTCTTTCACTTCATCGCACATCGCAACGAGTTCCACCTTACCCGGCTCCGTTTGGTGTATTGTGAGATAAGCATTGAGATGACCGTTTGCCATCCCACCGCATCCAATAATTGCAATCTGAACCGCCATGATTTTCCCCTTTTTGGCATAAGTATCTGATGCGTTATCGTATCATAAATACCTTTTTTACGCAAATTGAAAGCCGTTGGTTTCTTGGTAAAAATGACCTTTGAATCACCATTTCTCCTTTATGACATGTGGGCAGGAAACTGAAAGCCTCTAAGTTAGGTTTGACAAATACTGACTTAATGGAT